>JBJXEY010000481.1:0-2541 GCA_046153355.1 Burkholderiales bacterium | reverse complement strand
TTGCCGAGTTCGGCCGCGATATAGGCGTAGTCGAGATTGGTGAGCCCTCGGCCGACCTCCGCGTGCGGCAGAAAGAAATTCCAAAGTCCGGCCGCCTTGGCTTTGTTCTTGGCGGTTTCCAAAAGTTCAAGCTGACCCGGCGCCCACGACCAGCGGTCTTTGCGCCCCTGGCCCAGACGATGAAACTCCGCCTCAATCGGCGCGACGTTCTCGGCGATATGTTTCTTCACTGCGTTGAACAATGGCTGCGCCTCGTCCGACATGGCAAGATGGTTGAGCCGCGGATCGAGATGATCGGGCTCGGCGGCGGGACGTTTATGGGTCTGGCTCATGAAAGTGCTCCTGTGGCGTTGATGAATAGCGATGGCGGGGACCCTAGCGCCTGCCGAAAGCGTTGGCTAGTCGTGATGAAAGGGCGGGTGAGAGAGTAGGCACAGATGGTTCAGTCGGAGAACACCCGGAAGCGCTCAAAAATGCCACCAGGATGGCCGCGCTCCCAAGTTGCCCCCTGGGAGCGCCGGCTTCCAGCCGGCACTATGCAGTCTTTAAACTGTCCCCGAATGGAAAAAGCGCACGCCCCCTCAATCCAACCCGCGCGGCAACCTGAACGTCACCGTCTCGCGCGCGGTTTCGCTTGTCGTGACGGTGACGTCATAGCGCGCGCGAAAGGCGTCGATCACTTCTTCGATCAGCACATCGGGCGCTGAGGCGCCGGCGGTTAGCCCCACCACGCGCGCGCCCGCGATCGTGGCCCAGTCAATGTCGTTCGCGCGCTGCACCAGAAACGAGGCCTTCGCCCCCGCACGCCGCGCGACCTCGACCAGTCGCATCGAGTTCGAAGAATTGGGCGCGCCGATCACCACGACGACATCGGCGCTGGGCGCGATGGCCTTCACCGCCTCTTGCCGGTTCGTCGTCGCGTAGCAAATATCTTCCTTATGCGGCCCCGCGATGGTGGGAAAGCGCCGTTTGAGCACACCCACGATCTCGGCCGTGTCATCAACCGACAACGTCGTCTGCGTGATATAGGCAAGATGCGCACCAGCGGGCGGCTCGAACCGCTCCGCATCTGCCGCCGTCTCAATCAACATCACCGCACCCACGGGCAATTGCCCCATCGTGCCGATGACCTCAGGGTGCCCGGCGTGACCGATGAGAATGATGAGCCGGCCCGAATCGAAATGCCGCTCGGCCTCCACATGCACTTTCGAGACCAAAGGACAAGTTGCATCGAGCGCGAGTAGCTTCCGATCGCGTGCATGGGCGGGGACAGACTTGGGCACGCCATGGGCCGAGAACACGACCGGCGCGCCCTCCGGCACCGCGTCGAGCTCCTTGACGAATACGGCACCCTTCCGCTCAAGCCCTTCAACAACATAGCGATTATGCACGATTTCGTGGCGCACATAGACCGGCGGCCCGAACTTCGTCAGTGCACGTTCTACGATCTGAATCGCGCGGTCCACACCGGCACAAAAGCCACGCGGAGCCGCGAGCAAAATCGTCAGAGGCTCTTTGAGCAGATTCTCTTTTGACAAGGGCTGATCCATCACCTAACGCTGGCACGTGTATAGGGGTTTTGCGGGCTGAATACTACGTGACAGACCCCGCAATCGAGACGAACTTCTGCCTGAAGGGGATGAAAATCATGTCGAAATTCTGGTGCGCCACGGCAGCAGTCACACTTGCGATCACAGCAACGCTGAATGCCGCCCTCGCAAAGCCGCAAACATGTCCCTCCATCAGCATTTTGGCCGACGCCACCCGCCTTGCCGTGATGCAATCGGGCCAAGTCGATTTCGCCGCTGAGATCCGCAAGCCCGCGCTCGCCTGCACGCTGTCGGGCGGCACGGCGAAGTCGCAACTGTCGTTCTGGGTCAAAAGCGCGATCTCACCCACCGGCCAAGTGGGCGAGCGCAGCGTGCCTTATTTCGTGGCCATCATTGTCAACGGCCAAGTGATCGGCAAAGAGATCTTCAATTTGAAACTGCCCTTCAGCGCGGCTGAGCGCAAAGTGCTCGTCAAAGAAAGCGTCGCGCGCATCGACATCCCGATCGAGAAGGGCAAGACCGCGGAAGATTACTCGGTCACGATCGGCTTCCAGCTGACCGAAGAACAAGCCGCCTATAATCGCGCCGCGAAATAACAGCCGAAACGTCCACAACGTCGCCGCGCGCCCGCTGCCCTTGAAAAATGGCACGCCATGTGCCAATTGTTTGACTACAATCGAACAAAGCGAGTGCGCGCCCATGATCGTCGTCAATGAAGTCCTGCCCTCAGATCCCGCCCGCATCCAACAAATGCTCGAGCCCGGGCCATCAAAACCAATCTTCATGGTCAATCTGCTCAAGTTCAAAGACAAAGCCGAATACGAGGATGGACGCGCCACAAACCTGACCGGGCGCGAGGCCTACATGATCTATGGCCGCGCCGTGACGGCGCTGCTGCCCAAATTCGGCGGCCGCGCGATCTTCGCCGCCGACGTGACGCATCTCACCCTCGGCCAGGTCGAGGAATTGTGGGACGAAGTCGCCATCGCCA
>JBJXEY010000471.1:0-3286 GCA_046153355.1 Burkholderiales bacterium | reverse complement strand
TGGCTGGATTCCAGCACTAATTGGCGCAATTCCTCCATGCTCAGGCGCTGCGATTGTTCGGCGCGCGGCGGTTGTAGGCGAGTGACGAATAACAGGCCGGAGACAAACAAATTGACGAACCACACCACCGGATAAAGGATGCGCAAAAGCGGCTTCAATACATAGGCCGCGGGCAGCGCGATGCGCTCCGGGTACGCGGCGGCGACCACCTTGGGGGAGATTTCGGCAAACACCAGTATTAAAAAAGTTACCGCAAGTGTGCCTAGGCCCAGCGCGATTTTGTCCTGACCGAATAGCTCGACGGTAATCACCGACACCAGCACCGCCGCGCCGGCATTGAGAAGATTGTTCATCAACAGGATCACGCCCAACAGCTTATCGGTGTGGGCGAGAAGCTCGGCGGCGATGATCGCGCTACTGTTTCCCATTCGAACCAGGGCGCGCAATCGGTACCGATTGAGCGCCATCATGCCGGTCTCCGCCATGGAGAAAAAGCACGAAAACAGGAGCAGCACGGCCAACAGGCCGAAATGCCACCCTAAGGGGATGTCCTCCAACGCGCGGGTTCAATCAAAAATGTCGGGGGATTAGTATAGCTTGCGAACCTGGTTAGGCGAGCGAACGGCGCAATATGACCTCGACCACGAATCGACTGCCAATATAGGCAAGCAACAACACCGCGAACCCACTCAACGTCCAGCGCAAAGCCTGCCTGCCGCGCCAGCCGTATAAATACCGTCCGCACAACAGTGCCGCGAAAATCAGCCATGAAATGATCGCGAACAATGTCTTGTGATTGAACCTCATCGCCTGTCCGAAAATTGTCTCCGAATAGATGGCGCCACTTGCCAAGGTTAGAGTGAGTAGCACGAAGCCTGATGCGATCAAGCGAAATAACAGCGTTTCCATGGAGAGCAACGGTGGCAACGAGGCCCAAGGCCCTTTCATGGATGTGCCACTCGCGCGGCCATGAAGGCGGCGCTCAACCATGGTCATAAGCAAGGCATGCAAGGCTGCCAGTGTAAATAGGCTATAGGCAAGCATGGCGAGGGCCGCATGGGAGCGGAACTCCATCGATTGCGCCGCAGGTGGCGCCGCAAGCCCGGGGAAAAAAACCGGCCACGGCGTGCACAAAGCAGCCAGGCCAAGTACCGGGGCCAGCATGCCTTCGATCTTGAGAAAGAGATTCTCTATCCAATAAATCAATACCGCGAGCCACAGCATGGTCGATAGCGCGATGGCAAACCCAAAACGCAACTCGGCGGAGCCAAACAGGTTTTGCCATAACAACCAGGATTGCAATGCCAGTGGCGCGAGAATCAAGGCGCGCTCCCAGTTCGCGATAGGTGCTGGTGCCGCGCCCAGCCAGCGCGTGCGCCAGAAATGCAGAGACAATGCGGCGTAGAGCAGGGCGGCAAATGCGTGGAGTAATATATCCATGCATCGAGTTTACACCCGGTCGATTCCGCATTCGGCCAAATTTGCGCTGGGTACACTGGTAATCTGGCCATCTTCTGCGCAATACCACCAATACAATTCGCAAAATAGGCGCGAACCCAATCATCATGCTTGAAACACTGACACAACGATTATCCAAAGTAGTTAAAACCCTGCGCGGCGAAGCGCGCTTGACCGAATCCAATATTCAGGATGCCCTGCGCGAAGTGCGCGTGGCCCTGCTCGAAGCCGATGTTGCCCTGCCGGTGGTGCGTGACTTTGTCGCTCGCGTCAAGGACTTGGCGATTGGTGAGCAGGTTGTCGGCAGTCTTAACCCCGGCCAAGCGCTAGTTGGCGTGGTGCATCGCGAGTTGACGCAATTGATGGGCGGCGCGGAGGTCGGTCTTGATCTCGCGGTATTGCCACCGGCAGTCATCTTGATGGCCGGTTTGCAGGGTTCGGGGAAGACCACCTCGGCGGGCAAAATCGCGCGACGGCTGGTGGGCGACGAAGGCAAAAAGGTATTGATGGTGTCGTGCGACGTCTATCGGCCCGCAGCTATCGAACAATTGCGCACCGTGGCGGGCCAGGCGGGGGCGGACTTTTTCGCTTCAACCCCCGAGCAGAAGCCAATTGTCATCGCGCGCGCCGCGCTCGAATTTGCGCGTACGCACTACCATCAAGTGTTGATTGTCGATACCGCGGGTCGTTTGGCGATTGACGAGGCGATGATGCAGGAGATCCAACTTCTGCACCAGGATCTGAAACCCGCCGAAACCTTGTTCGTGGTCGATGCCATGCAGGGGCAGGACGCGGTCAATGTGGCGCGCGCTTTCAACGAGGCACTGCCCTTGACCGGCGTGGTGTTAACTAAGCTTGATGGCGACGCACGCGGCGGCGCCGCTTTATCGGTGCGGCAAATTACCGGTAAACCGATCAAATTCGTCGGTGTCAGCGAAAAACTTGAAGGCCTGGAAACCTTCCATCCTGACCGCATGGCGGCACGCATCTTGGGCATGGGTGATGTGCTCTCCTTGGTGGAGGAGGCGCGCAAATCGGTCGATGTCGATGAAGCGAAAAAACTTGCCGACAAATTCAAAAAAGGCAAAGGCTTCGATCTGGAGGATTTCAAGCAACAGCTCCAGCAGATGAAAAAAATGGGTGGCATATCGGCGTTGATGGACAAGTTGCCTGCGCAGATGGCGCAGGCCGCGCAAGGCGCGCATATCGAAGAGCGTCAATTGAATCGTACCGAAGGCATCATTAATTCGATGACGCCGCTGGAGCGCGCCAAACCGGAGATACTCAAAGCCTCCCGTAAGCGCCGCATCGCCGTGGGCGCCGGTGTGTCGGTGCAAGAGGTCAATCGCCTGCTCAATCAGTTCGAGCAGATGCAAAAGATGATGAAGCAGATGCAAAAAGGCGGTTTGGCCAAGATGATGCGCGGCATGAAGGGCATGATGCCGCGCGGTTTCTAACCGCGCCGCGCTCTAGCGTGCTCCGGCGGAAAGCCCCTTGGGCAACGCGAAACTCACGTTCTCCTCGATTCCGGCTATTTGCGTCACGCGACTCGCGCCCAGTTCCTTTAATCGCGCAATAACCTCCTCCACAAGAATTTCCGGCGCCGAAGCGCCTGCCGTCACACCGACGCGGTGTTTGTCGCGAAGCCATTCGGGTTGGATCTGACTTGCGTTATCCACCATGTAGGCTTGGGTGCCACGGTTTTGCGCGACTTCGCGCAGGCGATTGGAGTTGGAAGAGTTCGCCGAGCCCACCACGATCAGCAAATCGACCTGGGGCGAAATAAATTTCACCGCGTCCTGCCGATTCTGCGTGGCATAACAAATAT
>JBJXEY010000420.1:0-12809 GCA_046153355.1 Burkholderiales bacterium | reverse complement strand
CGACCTATTTATGTCGGCGGGTGGCGGAATCGATGCGAGTTTAGCGCTCACCGAGCGCTTGAGTATTCTGGGCGGCGCCGATGCGAAGCGCCGCGCCAACTACCGCGCCGATACCTTCGATAACCAGTCGCTCGATTGGCGCATGGGTGTTCAATATGCGGGACAGGTGGACACATTTCGTCTCACCACTAGTCTCAACCAATTCGACCTGGACAACGCCTCTTATCGCAACACGCAAAACGTGATCTTCGAATGGCGCCGTGCGGTCGATGCGCGCTCGCAGGTATCGATGTTCGTGCAGGATTCGCGCGCCCGCTACCTGCAATCGAGCGCGCGTAGCAACAGCTCCAATTTGTACATAGTCGGCCTGGGCGGCGTTCGCTTGTTGGATGAAACCACGCGCACCGTTGTTTTCGCCAGCGCGTTTCGCGGTATCGATACCGCCACCGATGGCCGCTCAGACGGTGATCGTAGATTGCATGGCATGCGCGTAGGCATGCAGCGCGCACTACTGGCCGATGCGGATTGGTTTGCCTCGGCCTCGGCGCAGAAGTCCCGGTACTCCCTGGAGAGCCCGATATTCGTTGTCACGCGTAAGGACTATCAGTACGATCTCGCGGCGGGCGTCAATTGGCAGTACAGCCGCGACTGGCTGCTGCGACCGCAGATGGCCTACACACGCAACGATTCCAACATTTCGCTCAACGATTTCGACCGCTACGAGGTCTCGCTGCTATTGCGGCGCGATTTTCGCTGAGCCGCCGGCCAATAGCGAGGACAAGATGAAAACGAAAATCGAGATCGTCGTGCCCCTAGTGTTGCTTGCTTTACTTTTTGGCGGCAAGGCGCAAGCAGCCGTGGGGTTCATTCAGTTTGTCAGTGGCGAAGCACGAGTCATTCTCGCTACCGGGGGCGAGCGCACCGCGCAGAAGGGCTTCGAGTTAAATGAAGGCGATACCGTCATCACGGGTCGCGGCTCCACCGCGCAATTGCGCATGAACGATGAAGGTCTGATCGCGATTCGGCCCGACAGCCAGCTAAAAATCGAGACCTATCAATATTTCGGTCGCGAAGACGGCAACGAGCGCGGCATTCTGGCGTTGGCGCGCGGTGGCTTTCGCACGCTCACCGGTTTTATCGGACGCAATAACAAGCGCAATTACCTGGTGCGCGCGCCCAATGCGACCATCGGTATCCGTGGTACCGATCACGAGATCGTGCACATTCCGGTGCCCGCGCCTGGCGAACCATCGCTTGGTGTTCCAGGTACCTATAACAAGGTAAATGTCGGTGAAACCTTTATGGAGACCCAGGCGGGACGGCTTGAACTGGGCGCGAACCAAGTGGGTTTCGCCGCGCTAGCCTTGGGAATCGCGCCGATTCGTTTGGACACCGTGCCACCGTTTCTGCGCGCGACTCCCCAACAACAAGGACGCGATGATCGCCGGCAGGTGCGTGAATCCTCGCCCAATGATCAGCGCCGCATCGCGCAACAACAAGCCGCGCAACAGGGCCAAGTAGCGCAGGCTGGCCAGGCGCCTCGCCAAGGTCAGCCTGCTGGGTCGCAACAAGAACAGCAGCAACGCAGTGGTCAGCAGCCTGGAGCAGCACAACAGCCCGGAGCAATACAACAAGCAGGAGGAATACAACCACCAGGTGGCATACAACAACCAGGTGGCATACAACAAGCGAACTTCCAACAACAAGGCGGCTTTCAACAAATCGGATTTCAACAACCTGGCTTTCAGCAACTTGGCGCGCCCCAGGCCACGGTTCTTCCGCTCAATACGGTGGACAACGGCATTGGTTTTTCCAGCGCCACGCAATCGCTTGCCATGGCGCCTGATCGCTACGTAGGCGTGGGTGGCGATTTCAGCCCAAGCACAGGGCTAGGCAGCGGCACGGTTATCCAAGGCGACAGCGGCTCGATATTTCTCGGCAAAGACGGTCAGATGGCCTTGGTATCTAGGCCTGTCAATGGTTTTAGTTACGCGCGTTCCAACGCACCTAATATCTCGCCAGGTGGAGCAATTCTTACCGACGGCACCACACAAATCCCAATCCAATGGGGCGTATACGCGGGCGGCGGAATAGTCGATAACAGCGGCTCACGCGCGGTGCAGTTTTTCCATTTTCTGACCGCCCAGGGCACTCCTCTCGCCACTGTGAATACGCTTACCGGGAGTTATACGAGCGTGCTTGGGCACACCGCCTTGATTACCGAAAATGGCGCGCTTGGCGGCTCCATTACCTCGGCGAGCATTAACGTTGTGTCCGGACAACTCACCAGCTACAACATACAAGCGGTGGACGCGCAGGCGCGCAACTGGTCGGGAAATTGTTCGAACTGCGGCGTCACCGGTGTGCCACTGGCGACGGTAGCTGCAAGTGGCATCAATCTATCGGGAACCGGTCCCAACGGAATCGCGACCGGCAAGGCGCAAGGCGCACCTATTGGACCAAGCGGCAAGGGATTTGCATCGTCATTCAATATGAAAACCACCGTGGGCCAAGGCGTTACTGGTTCATTCGTCTTAAAGTAGGCCTCTGTGTGGTCATGCCTCGCGCAAAAATCTTTGCATGATTACGCGCAACACGCAGCTTCGAACTATCTCGCAAAAAAGAAAGAAACACTCATGGCAAGACTTCCCTATCCCGATCTGACCAAACCCGAGATCGCGCCGATTGCCGAGCGCATCAAGGCCGAACGCGGCGGCAAGATGTTAAATCTCTATCACATGCTCCTGCATAGCCCCCCCGTTGCGGACGGCTGGCGCGCCTTCCTCACCGCTATCAGACAGCAATGCCAACTGTCGGGGCGCGCCAGGGAACTGGCGATACTTCGCGTTGCCGTGCTCAATGGCGCCGATTACGAATTCAACGCCCATACCAGTTTCGCCAAGAAAGAAGGCGTCACGCAAGCGCAATTGGACGAGATGCGCGCCGACCGCGTGCCTGCCGATTTCACCGCCGCTGATCGTGCGGTACTCGATTGCACCGACGCCATGACCCGCCATATTCAGGTGCCCGACGCGGTGTTTAACGAGGTGAAAAAACATTTCCCGGATCGCGACGCGATGGAACTGGTGGCGACGATTGCTGCCTATAACCTGGTGTCGCGATTCCTGGTGGCGATACAGGTGGATCACGAATAAGGCGACGAATATCCGTGCGACAAATACCCGTGCGCGTCTTTGTACCTACACCCGTAAAATGAATCGCAAGTAAGCTTGCGGGTCACCGATACCGGAGGGCGTATGCGATTCAAAAATAGCGCAGGTTCAATGCTGGCCTTAACGTTGATGTTGCCGGCCCTGGTGCTGGCGCAAGCAGACGTGATACTGCAGAACGGCAAGATCGTCACCCTCGACCAAAAAAACAGCATCCGCCAGGCAATGGCGGTGCGCGATGGAAAAATCGCGGCCGTCGGCAGCAACGAAGAAGTGAAGAAACTCGCCGGACGCGGCACACGGGTCATCGACCTGGGTGGCCGCACGGTCATTCCGGGGATGATTGATTCGCACTTGCATGGCATACGCGCTGGGCAGACCTTCGGCACTGAAGTCAATTGGATCGGCGCCACCAGCATCGAAGAGGGCTTGGCACGCATCCGCGGCGCGGCGCGCAGCAAACGCGCCGGCGAGTGGATCATCGTCGCCGGTGGCTGGACCGAGCAACAATTCAAAGAAAAGCGCCGCCCCACGCAAGCCGAATTAATTGCCGCCGCGCCGGAAAATCCTGTCTACATCCAGTTGTTCTACCAATGGGTTTTGCTGAACCCCCTTGGCCTCAAGGCACTCAATATAACTAATGACGCCGATCTCACTTTGGGAGGGAAACTTGAGCGCGACGCCGCCGGCAACCTCTCCGGCGGCATCGTTGGCAGCGCATTTGCCATCTCGGCGGTATTTGATCGCCTGCCCCAACCAACGCTTGAACAACAGGCCGAAGGCTCGCGTAAATTTTTCCGGGAACTCAATCGCCTGGGCCTGACCGGATTCGCCGACCCCGGCGGACGCAATGTCTACGCCAAGGATTACCAAGCCCTGTATCGCGTTTGGCAGGAAAAGAAACTCACGGTGCGTATTGCCTACAGCATCTTTTCGCAGAATGCGGGCAAGGAATTGGAGGAGATGCAATCGCTCACCCAATTACTACCAATGGGCATGGGCGATGACATGCTGCGCTTCATCGGCATTGGCGAGGCGGTCACCCTGGGCATGTACAACAATGACAAGCCCACCGACAAAGACAAGGAAGAGTTCTACCGCGCCGCCAAATGGGCCGCCGAAAAACGCATGTCCCTGCAAATCCATTGGGAAAACGACAGATCGGTGGGCGAAGCACTGTCGGTATTCGAGCGCCTAAATAAGGAGGTTCCCATCACCAATCTGCGCTGGTTTATCGCCCACCTTAACAACGCCTCCGAACCCACGCTCCGCCGCATGAAAGATCTTGGCATTGGCTGGGCCGTGCAAAACGCCACCTATTACAGCGCTGATCGCTATCTCAAAGCCGAAGGCCCCGCGGGCCTGGCACGCACGCCGCCGATCAAGACCGGATTGAATGTCGGCGTCAACATCGGCATGGGCACCGATGCGCATCGCGTTGCTTCCTACAACCCAATGGTGGCGTTGCGTTGGCTCATCGACGGCAAATCAGTGTGGGGAATGCCCACCCGCAACGCGGAGCAACTGCTTAGCCGCGAAGAGGCGTTACGCCTCTACACCCTGGGCAGCGCCTGGATCGTGCAAGACGACGCCCGACGTGGCTCCCTGGTACCGGGTAAGTTTGCCGACTTGGCGGTGCTGTCGAAGGATTACCTTACCGTCCCAGTCGATCAAATCTCAGAATTAGAATCGATATTGACCATGGTGTCAGGCCGAGTGGTCTTTGGCAGCGGAAGATTCTCGAAATTTGAGAACTAAATACGGCACAAGCGCCGCGCAGGGACCGGGTTGAGGGCGAATGCCTTATCTTGAGCCCGATGCCCGTTCCCGGAGCGGCGCGTCGTCAACCTAAAAACGCACCAGCGCCGCGCAGGGAACGGGTTGAGGGCGAATGCCTTATCTTGAGCCCGATGCCCGTTCCCGGAGCGGCGCGTTCGTAGCTTAGGCGCACCACTCCGGGCTTGGGGTTCGGGCTCAGGAAAACAAATTCGCCCTCACCCCAAACCCTGCGTGGTGCTTGTCCGGATATTTATTGCAGGACTTCGAAGTACCTCTCAAACAAATCCGCATCGTCGAAGTGGCGCTCGCCAACAAAGGCTGTGGCATGCCGCCCCCACTGCCGCATCGCCCCCGCGTTATCCACCCCCATCGGCCAGAACAAAAACCGCTCGGCACGCTCGGTCCCGGCGATGATTCCATCCGGGCCAAACGCGCTACGCCGCGCGGCGCCGCCCGGTTCTGACGCAGGCAAGCGCAGAGACCGTAACTCATCGTCCTCGGCAAATTCGTAAAGATGCGCATCAGGCGCCACGCCTTGATGAGACACACGCCGCAAATAATGCGTGCCGGCCTCCAGATGCAATACCAGCGATTCCCCCGCGCGAATACGCGGCAACGATTGCGGCGCGAACAAAGTTTCGTCAAGCGACTCGGGCTGCGGCCGCGCTCGCACTGCCTCCGTGGGAAAGAACAAGTGGTAACAACCGCAAGGGTGAATGCTGTCGTAGGCCAACGGATGACCATCTGAACCAACCGTCACACGCCAGATCAGGCCATCGAGTTTCCCGGCGAGTAAATCAATGCCGGGTTCGGCGCTGCGCGCCGGAAACCAGAACGAATAAACGAACTGCGGCAACCAACGACCATCCATGAAGGTATGCGTCAAGCGCCGATACACCACCGGACGAAAAATATTCACCCATAGGCGCGCCTCGACATCGTATTCCAGGGCGCCAAGGCGATCATCGTGGGTTGCCTCATCGATCAATATGCGCGGCGCGTAGAGTGCAAACAAGGCCTCGCGCTGATCGTCGTCCCACTCGTATAAGCCCAGCGAATTTCGCGCCTTATCGCCAAACAAGGCATCGAACTCCCCCGCCGCGTGACGGCGTAGAGGCGGCACGTACACAACCGGGCGCCCACGTCGGGGTAGATTTGCCAATGGGGTGTTGAACACTGCTTCGGTCGCGGCTTGCCACTGACGCACGCCTCGGGCAAAGGCTATTCGTGTCAGCGGATACAACCCCAGCGCACGCTTCCAATGTTGATATTCGGCCGGGACCTGGGCCGCCTCGCGCAAGCGCGCGACGGCACCTATGTCAGCCAGATCCGCGCCAGCCATCTGCACACGACAGCGCCGCAGTGTCGCTTCTATGGCATCGCGATTCGAACCCAACGTAGGCGGCAACGCGGCATCGGGCAATTGGGCGATTTCATTGCGCCTGGATTCTTCATCCAATGTGGCCGCCAAACGCACCCAGGCATTGAGCGATTCCTGATCGCGAACGTCACGGACCAAGGCCGCCAACAACCTATCGCTGCGAAGATAAGGGTACCCAGGCAAACGCGTGGCGCGCGCATCACGCGTACCCTGTTGGTCGATCACATCATCCAATTCCGCAAACAGGTTCGCGCAGCGCGCCGATTCGCCCGGGGGAGATTCGCTTAAATGACGCGCTACCGGATCGGCGCGATAAATTGACAGTCCCGAGCATGCGCACAACGTCGAGACCAACAGCGCGAGGACGACGTAGCGCATCATCCGCCTGCCGCCCGCGGTTTTTCGGGACGCCGCGCGCTAGTATCACGACGCAAGATTTCCTCGATCATTTCGGTGAAGGTTTTCTGCATCGCATAATGCACCACGCCCAAGCCCACGATGGGCGGCAAACGGAATTCGGGCAGGAAGCGTCCGGAATATAAGAGGCGGGTGCCATTGGCGAACGGCTGCAATTCATAGCGGCCGCGCATCTCGCGAAAACTGCCCCCGGCCGAGCGCGCCACCACCTGCGTGGGCAAGGTTTCCTGGATTACCAGGCGCGCCTCGATATCCTGGGAAAAAAACAGAAACCCGAAGCTGCCGCGCTGATCCACCACCAGGCCTTCTGGCCCGCGGGAGACGATTTTCGATTCGCGCAAGGTGGAAATAAAACTGGGATATTTCTCGTAGTCCGTCAACACCGACCAGGCCATCCCCGGCAACACCTGTAAATCGACGCGCGCCTCGACGGCGATGAACTCTCCCTCGCGCGTGACCGCAAAACCAATTTCCGGCAAACCGACTTGACCCCGCGCCACGCCGCTCAGCAGCACAGATACTAAAAAAACTACCGCTCCCAGTGCAATACGAACCATTGGCGTGTCGCGACTCATAACGATAAGTAGGCTGTTACCTGCCCCACTAAACACTCCCTGCACTCTTCTCGGGCAACATCAGTATCGCGTCGCGATTGCTCCAGGAAAAACACAGCCGCGCCGCTTCGCCCCAGGGCAACCATTGATAACGCGTGTGCTCGGCAGGGGCAAGTGTTACCGGAATCTGGGCAGGCAGTAACAACCCAAAGACACGCTCGGTATTGTGCGTGGTGCCGGGCGGATAGCGCTTGCGCCGATTGGTATAAATCTCAAAGCGATTTTCTATGCCCCAATCGGACAGGTGATATTGATTTGCTTCGATACCGGTTTCTTCCTTCACTTCGCGC
Source organism: Burkholderiales bacterium (assembly GCA_046153355.1). GTDB lineage: Bacteria > Pseudomonadota > Gammaproteobacteria > Burkholderiales > SG8-39 > 2-02-FULL-62-17. The sequence continues at coordinate 5,158 of JBJXEY010000420.1, read as the reverse complement.
CGCGCAGTGAGATAAAAATCATCCTCGCCCTGATCCACGCTCCCCGTCACCGATTGCCAGAACCCCGGCCAGTCGGCACGATCGATCAGCAAAACTTGCAAGTCGGCGGTGTGAATCACCACCAATACTGATCGCGGTATTTTGTATTGGGAAGAAGTTGGCGAATCCATCACCGGAATATTCTACGCGTAAGGGTGATCGCTTCGCTAGGGCTCGATCAGAAGCGCCCTCCGAAACTTTTCATCAAGTGTTTACCGTACAAGACTAAAACCGGAACGCTACAATGACTTGCCGAAATTCAAGCCTGACTGGAGAGATACATTCATGATCGGCGCGACACAGCGGATTGCTTTGGGTTACCTGGATACCGTTTTACTCACCGCGCACCAGTGGACGCTTTTGCAAAACAACGAGGTGCGATCCTCGCTCGCGCGCCAGATCTATTTCACCGGTGTGCGTGCGCTACCGTTGATTTCCCTATTCGCTTTGTTGTTTGGTTCGGTCGTAGTTACCAGTGCTCTGGCGAGCCTGGGCGCCGACAATGAATTGGCGCTCAAGGCCATAGTCTGGGGGGGCGTTAGAGAATTGGCTCCGCTAGCAGCAGCACTGATTATCGTGGCGCGATCGAGCGTGGCCATTGGCGCTGAATTGGCTTTGATGCGCCTGCGCAGCGGTATCAGCGACGCACTTTGGAATAACGCCATACGCGAGGCCCATCCTGTATTGCCCCGCGTGTTGGGCCTGGCGCTCTCGGGCACCATGTTGGTCGCCTACTTTCAAAGTATTGCGTTCATCTCGGCGTTGCTGGCCACTTCGCTCATCCTGCATACGCCGGTGCAAACCGAATGGGGACTCTTTCTCGACGCGGCACAGTGGTGGGCAATCCCATTTTCATTGGCCAAAGGAACCGTCTTCGGCGCGGGAATCGGCGTAATTTCGTGTTACCACGGCCTGGCGGTACGCCCCGACATCCGGGAGGTACCCAAGGCGGTGATGGCCGCCTGCGTCGGCAGCCTCACCTGGGTGTGCGGCGTACAGGTGTTCGCCACGTTGCTGCTTCTGGCATGATCGCTGCGTAGCGAAAAATTCAACATAGCAATATGAAACAAGCCACAAATAGACAGCCCCATGGATGAGCCCACTACACTCGATGAATTTCGCGGTGGTGCGGCGCGAGGTCGTATCCTCGCGTTATTGTTGATTGGCGCGCTGCTGGCGACTGCCCTGACGCTGGCGATAGCGTTTCGCCACGATGCGCTGGCCAACACCACGGAAATATTTTTCGATACCGACTCGGCCAGTGGTCTAACGCGGGGAACCGCCGTTACCTTGAGCGGCTTTCGGATCGGAGAGGTGAGCGGTGTGGCGCTGCAACCCGACCATTCGGTGCGCATTACCTTGAGCATGCGCGCCGAACATCGCCCCGGTTTGCGCGAGGATGCCAGGGCGGAACTGGTCAAAGAGGATCTGCTGAAACCGGCCGTGATCGCCATCGATCGCGGCAAAAGCGGCCGTCCCTTGATTGCCGCGAAAATCACGTTCGAACGCCCGGAGAGCTTCGCCGATATGGCGGGCGATCTTAAAAGCCGTATCGCGCCGATTCTTGACGACGTAAAAAAAATCACCGGTACGGTGACGCAACAACAATCGCGCCTGGCCTCGATCATGGAGGAAGCCGCCAATGCGACCCGCGAGCTCGCCCAAGCCGCCAAGGAAATCAACACCCTTAGCGCCGATGCGCGAAAACAAGTGGGGGTGATTGGCACACAGTCGGTCACCGCGCTCACCGAAGCCAATCAAACCGTGGTGCAACTCAATCGCGTCATCGGGCAGGCCGAACAAAGCGTCGCCACCATTAACAGCACTCTGCCGCAACTGGTGCGTGACGCCAATGCAACATTGGAGAGCCTGCAAGCGGTGGCGCGCGATGCCCGCGTGATTTCCAGCGCTGCGGCGGAGAACGTTCCCAGCATTTTGCACAATGCCAAACCGGCGGCCGAGGACGTGCGACAAATGGTGCGTGGTGCGACACAGACCTGGCCATTGCGCGAGTTGGTGCCGCCACCACCGCCCGCGACGTTGCCCATCAATAGCCTGGATGCCAAGGTATTACGTGAGCCAGCCACAAAATAAGCCGATTCACGCGGCGGCGAGGATCGGGGAAAACCCACCGAACGCAATGCAATCATCAACGAATCGCTACCGCCCTACTGGTATTTGGACTCGAATCACCGTATGCGCCGTCGCGATAGTCATGGCCGCGTGCGGCGCCCCAGCGCAACAGCCAATCAATTTCGCGGAGGAAACCGCACGCGCGCGAAATTTGGCTGCGAATCGGCTGCTCGAATCGGGCAATTTGGATGGCGCATTGGCCCAATATCGCCTGGCGCTTGAGGCTGCACGCTCAGTGGAGAACTTCGAATTGATGGGTAGCATCTTGCTTAATCTGAGCCTGGCGCACGCGAAGTCCTTTCAGTGGGTGGAAGCGCATGGTGCCGTCGATACCCTCATTGCATCGCCAGCGAACTTCGCCCCTGCACTGGCCGGGCAGGCGCGTGCGCGCAAAGCTTTGCTTCATCTTGACCAGGGTAATTTACCAGCCGCTCTCAACCTGGCCAACGATGCCGAGCGCGGGTGCGCCACGCCCTGCCCATTCGCCGCGGCGCTGGCCAATCTGCGTGCTTTCGTGGCCATCGAGCAGGGCCGCTATGAGGAAGCCGCCGCGCTAGGCATGCGTGCAAGAGAACTTGCGAACAAGACCGAGAGCGAACAGGCCACTGCCTCGCGTCTGCAGGGGCGGGCGCTTTCGCTCATGGGGCGACACGCCGACGCGCTCACGGCACTGACACAAGCGCTGCAATTGGACAAAACATTAGGCGCCAGCGCGAGCATTACTTTGGATCTCATCTATCTGGGCGATGCCGAGTCGCGCCGGCAGGGTTTTGCCGCGGCGCGCGACTACTACGAGCGCGCCCTTGCCGTCTCGATGGCCTCAGGCGACACCCAGGGCGCCGCATTGGCCAGAGCCCGCGCAAATGCCGTGCCAAAATAGGATTCTCGGCGGGTAGTCAACTGTGGTGTAGATAACGCTACGTTCCAGGCATTTCTCGACAACCCGAGATCCATCCTTCCGGCCCGCCTATCAAGCCCCAAAACGGCCGGCCTTCGCTCTTCCAATACTCCGCGGCCTCGGCAAGAATGTCGATGGCGATATCGAACTCCTCTTGATGCGCGGCATGGAAATGTTTGCTTTTCTCCAAGATCACCACATAGCCTTTGCCTTCAACCCAAGACAGGTCGCGCAAGCAATCGGCAAGCGCATCCCAATTGCCGCCAAAGGTTTGAGGGAAATCGAGCGCTTTCGCTAAGCTAGCGAGAAAATCTTTCTTATCGTGTGCGTGGCCAATATCGACGCGCCACACCTTCAAACCCGCGTCGTTTGCGGCTTGCGCCAGTTGACGAACATCCTGATTCAATTGGTAGACACCGCATTTCGCGACATCGGCAAGCAGTTTGGCGAGGGCGTCCATGTTGTCCATGTTATTTCCCCTTGGGATCGACGATGCGCTTGAAGCTATCGTAGTGATCGTCGGTGTACCAGTACTCTCCCGAGAGTTTCACATCCCCGGCGGTACCTGAACCCGCGACGATGCGGCGCGCGCCGCGATCACGCGAGCCCGGTGTTTTGACCGTGTATTCGCGGTAGTACTCGCGCTTTTGCAGCGGCAAGCGTTTTTCCCGATTGCCGAACACGACGCCATCTTGTTTATAGGGGAATGGTCCGCCCTTTTTGATCAAATCCAAGGTTTGTCTTGCCTCGGGGGGAAGCGCAGTGACCGTGATTTCTTTGGCCGGGCTCGCGCCCAGCGCAAACGTGGAGAGCAGTAACAATGCGAGCAAGGCAAGTAATCGCCTCATCGCTATCCCCCTCAAACTCAAGCCGCAACAGCGGGCGGATTGCGCAAGCGTATATGCAACTCGCGAAGTTGCTTCTCGTCCACGGGCGTCGGCGCCTGCGTGAGCAGACACTGCGCGCGTTGCGTCTTGGGGAAGGCGATCACATCGCGTATCGACTCGGCGCCGGTCATCAGCGTCACCAAACGATCCAGGCCGATGGCGATACCACCGTGCGGAGGCGCGCCATACTTCAATGCATCGAGCAGGAAACCAAACTTGATGCGCGCTTCCTCTTCACCAATAGCGAGGGCGCGAAACACTTTCGATTGCACTTCTTCGCGGTGAATCCGCACCGAACCGCCACCCAGCTCCCAGCCGTTCAACACCATGTCGTAGGCCTTGGCGATAGCCTTGCCCGGGTCGGTATCGATGAAGGCTTCGTGCCCGTCCTTGGGCGAGGTAAAGGGGTGATGCAGCGCGTTCCAGCGCTTGGCTTCCTCGTCGTATTCGAACATGGGAAAATCCACCACCCACAGTGGCCGCCAGCCTAGCGTGACATGACCCTTCTCGTGACCGACTTTGACACGCAATGCACCCAAGGCATCGTTAACCACCTTGGCTGTGCCCGCGCCGAAAAACATCAAGTCGCCATCTTTCGCGCCGGATAACTCGACAATAGATTGCAACGCCGCGTCGGAGAGGTTTTTCACGATAGGCGATTGCATGCCTTCGCGACCCTTGGCGATCTCGTTGAACTTGATCCACGCCAAACCCTTGGCGCCGTAAATACCGACAAAATCGGTGTACGCATCGATCTCGCCGCGCGTGAGCTCCGCACCCTTGGGCACGAGCAGTCCAGCAACGCGCCCGCCCACGGCATTGGCAGGCGTGGAGAACACCTTGAAATCTACGGATTTCATGACATCGGTGAGTTCGGTGAATTTCAAGTTCACGCGAAGGTCTGGCTTATCCGAACCGTAGAGCAGCATTGCTTCGGCGAACGTCATCACCGGCATGGGCGAGGGCAAATCGACATTCATCGCCTGCTTGAATACCTGGCGGATCATTTCTTCGAAAATGGCGCGAATCTCCACTTCATCCAAGAACGAGGTTTCGCAATCGATTTGCGTGAATTCGGGCTGGCGATCGGCGCGCAGATCCTCATCGCGGAAGCAATGAGACGACACGTTAGCATCACCGCGACGTTGCTTCCGCCTGGAACAGCTTCTTGATCCGAAGGAGCCTGAGATTAATCATGTCG
>JBJXEY010000412.1:0-3835 GCA_046153355.1 Burkholderiales bacterium | reverse complement strand
GATTTTTTGTAACTTTTCTTTAGCACAGTCACTAGGATACCCCTAGGTGGCCGAGCTTAGCAAACGGGGGGGCCCAAACCGATTTAGGCGTATTTCTTTTTCATGCGGATGCGTCCACGGCGGCGCTGATTTTCCTGGCTGGCGGTCAAAACTTGGGGCTTTTTGTCCGCGTACGGGTTGTGGGCGGACTTCATTTCCACGCGTAGCGGCGTGCCCCTGAGCTTGAAGGCGTCGCGGAATGCGTGCTCCAGGTAGCGGGTATAGGTTGGATTGATCCCGCTTAAGCCCGAGCCGTGGATCACCACAACAGGGGGGTTGTGGCCGCCTTGGTGGGCGTAGCGAAGTTTCGGGCGGTGCAGACCATTCATGGGTGGCTGATGCGCCGCGGTTGCGGCCATCATGGCGCGGGTGAGCTTAGGCGTGGAGAGCTTGGCCATGGCGGCGGCAAAGGCTTCGTCAATAGAGGCAAACATCGGCGCCATACCCATGCCGTCTTTAGCCGAAACCGTGTGCATACGGGCGAAATCAAGGAAATGCAGCTTTCGGTCGAAATCCGATTTGGTGCGCTCGCGGGTGTAGTCGTCCAAGTTATCCCACTTGTTGATGCCGACGACGACGGCGCGGCCCGATTCGAGGATAAAGCCCGCAATATGGGCATCCTGATCGGAAACTTCCTGGCGGGCATCGAGTAGCAACACAACCACATGCGCATCTTCAATGGCTTGCAGCGTTTTGATGACCGAAAATTTCTCAACGGCTTCAAAAACTTTACCGCGTTTACGAATCCCAGCGGTGTCGATCAGGATGTATTCCTTGCCGTGGTAATTCAGCGGCACGTAAATCGAATCTCGCGTGGTGCCCGGCTCATCAAACGCGATCACGCGTTCTTCCCCTAGCAATCTGTTCACCAACGTCGATTTACCGACGTTCGGGCGACCGACGATGGCAATTCGCGGCACATTGGCATCAACCTCTTCGGCCGCATCGGGAAAGTGCTCAAGCACGTCCTCAATTAACTGGCGCACGCCCTCGCCATGTGCCGCCGAAATCGCAACAGGTGCGCCGAGTGCTAACTCGTGAAACTCCGCCGTCACGACATCTTCGTTCATGCCTTCGGCTTTGTTCACCACCAAGGCTATCGGAATATTGTCAGGCAACTCACGGCGTAGCTTGTTAGCGATAATCCGGTCTTGCGAAGTCAAGCCCTGACGGCCATCGACCACGAACAAAATAGCGTCGGCTTCCGCCACCGCCTGCAAGGTCTGCTTGGCCATTTCATGCATGATGCCATCGGTAACAACCGGCTCAAACCCGCCGGTATCAACGACCAAAAACGGTTTGGAAGCGCCCTTGCCATGGCCATAGTGACGGTCACGATTGAGGCCAGGCATATCGGCCACCAACGCGTCGCGCGTCTTGGTGAGCCGATTGAATAACATGGATTTGCCGACGTTCGGACGGCCAACGATTACGATAGTCGGTTTCATAGACCGAAGTGTACCGACAAATCCTGCAACCTTCGCTACGTTACGCTGCCTTTATTACGCTGCCATCAGCCTTCAAATCTTCCTCAAAGCACCATTTTGGTGAACAGGGGACCGGGCTCAGCGCTGCTTAATGCTATTTCTGCACGCCTACATCCTTCAGCGCCTCCAGTTTGCCCAGATCAAGACTGGTCACCGCGCCCTTTAGCGCGGCGATGTCAACGCCGCGCCCTTTTGCGCTCACCACGAAGCGATCACCGAGCACGATCGAAAACTCGTTGTCGCCCGACTTGGAGATTTTTTCATGGACGATCCGACCATCGATCTTCGCGGTTTTCTCCGAGCCGTATTGGTCTTCTTTTTCGCCTTGAATCCCCATCCAGCCAGCAAGCCCGATCAAGCCACTGGCGCCGCCCGAATCGGTGATATCGAGCTGAACTTCTTTCCCCGCACCATCGGAGTACGTGGCCTCCGCTTTGGAAACCATCAGCCCGGCCACACCTGTTTTCTCCGTTCTGCTGCTGGTCTTCGGTAGCCCGCCCACCGTTTCGGGAACAAACGGCTTTAGCTGCTCGATGCCAATCGGATCCACGCATTTTCCGCCGCCGATCAAGGTCCCTAGGCTTTCCATCGCAGCGTTCATCTGGGCTTTTTGGTCGCCACTTTTTTGCGCGGCCTCCATTTTCTTATTCGCCTCTTCCATTTTTTTGCCCAGCTCGCCGAGTTTGCCGAGCGCGCTGTCTTTGTCAAAAGTGACACTGGAGCCAGGCGCGGAGATTGAACTATTCGAACCCACGCGCACACCGCCTGAAGCGAACATCCCGCCAATCCCAACCATCGCCACGACCGCGCCGATAACGACGCCTAATACGATCATGCAAACGGAGATGACAGCGGCATAACCCAACGCCTTGTCCTCGGGCGATTTCATCAGCTTCATCAGGCCCAGATACATCACGTATACCGCGTACAGCAACGCGAGGAACACCAGCGGCGCGAGAGCAGGAATGATATTGAGCACGCTGGCGAGCCAAACGGGCGTACCCGCATAGGTCGCGACCTTCAGAGCTTGCGCCTTGTTTTTCTCCGCACCGAACGACGGTGCCAGGGCATCAATGACCAGCGACCAAACGAATACCAGTCCAAAGGCCAGCGCGAACTGAAAGACGGCCGTGACCAAGCCCGCGATGACCCCAGTTCGCACGGTCGCACCAAAAAAACTGCTATGACCGACCACCACATTGCCAATAAATCCGGCCACCACGCCGATGGCTGCCAAGGGTGCGACGTAACTCAACATCATCGTCTTGGTATCGATTGTTTCAGGTGCGATCACGTCCCATTCTGTTTTGGGCGTCAGGCAAATTTTCTTCGCGCGTTCGATAAGATTCATGCGGGTTCCCCTTTTTGATTGTCACGGTAGCGGCACAAATATACGCCATTAGGGGTTTGGCGGGCTATGTAGATCCGGCAGCGATCTTTCTGACGTCAAGTCGGACCACGAATCAAGCCACAAACGCGAAAATTGCAAAGTAGTGAATTGCCGCACCGCCGAGCACACACAAATGCCAGATTCCGTGCCAGTGCTTGAATTTATCGTCGAAGAAGTAAAACACGGTGCCGAGCGTATACACAACGCCGCCGAACGCCACGCACAGGAAGCCCTTCCACGTCAGCGCCTCAATCATCGGCACAACGCCGGCCACGGCCAGCCAACCCATCACGATGTAGAGGACAAGCGAACCCCAACGTTGCCCACGTGCGATGGTTAGTTCCTGAATCAGGCCGATCAGCGCCAGCCCCCAAACCACACCGAATAGCGACCAACCCCAGGCGCCGCGGAGCGTGACGAGTGTGAACGGCGTATAGGTGCCGGCAATCAACAGATAGATGGCGCTGTGATCGAGCTTTCGGAAGATATTTTTAGTGCGCCCTTTGGTGCTGTGATAAAGCGTGGAAAACCCAAACAACAGAATCAACGCCGCGCCATAGACGGTAAAACTCACCACTTTCCACACATCGCCGTAGAGCGAGCCGTAAACAATCAGTGTCACCGCGCCCACCACGGCGAGCACCGAGCCGAGCAAGTGGCTGTAACCATTAAAGCGTTCACCGTGATACATGGATTCCTTTTGCGTGTAGTGACCCGATATGCGTCGCCAATCCTGAGTCAGAGGTCACTTTATCCCATGATCGTCAAGGTTTATGGCAATCGTGTGACGTTGATCATCCAATATCGTTCGCGCGACGTGGCAAACTGCAGACTATTGTTGTCCGACTATTGATTGCGCATGAAAATTCTTGTTGCCTTATCGTTGCTCATCGTCCCCTGGATCATCTTCGTTTTGCTC
>JBJXEY010000410.1:0-19817 GCA_046153355.1 Burkholderiales bacterium | reverse complement strand
CGGCTTGTTCCCGCCTGCGCGCCGCGTCGCTGCTCTTGTCACGGTACTGCAGCACCCGCGCGCCACCCTGCAGCGCCGCAGCCACGCGCTCCAATAACGCGCCGGTCGCAAGACCATCGGGGGTGATCGCGTAGAGCCCCGCGATTCGCGGGCGCAGGGTTGCTTCGGGACTGTCCACGCTCATTCCTCGGAAGCGTTCATCTTGCGCGCCCAGAAAAATCGATCTGGCAAATGTTGACCCATGCCAGGACGAAACCCGGCAGCAAGCGTCTGCCAGGTGTATTCCTGCGCTTCGAAAACCGCTTCGGGGACGTCCAATCCATTGGCCAGTGTCGCCGCGATGGCCGAGGCCAGTGTGCAACCGGAGCCGTGATAAGTGTGCGGCAAACGCTCCCAGGCGTCGGCGCGAACGATTCCTTGATCGCTATATAGTGTATTGATGACTTTCGAGGTGTTCTCGTGCGTGCCGGTGATCAGCACGTATTCGCATCCCATCTCCAGAATGCGGCTCGCGCATGCGTTAAGCGATAACGAGTCGGCCTCCGTGGGGTCGTCGCCGTTTTTATCGGCTACCGCGTCACTATCGGCGGCATCGTCATCGTCATCCTCGTCGGCACACAGGCGGCGCGCTTCCTGGCTGTTGGGCGTGATCACCGTAGTCTGCGGAATCAACAATTCGATCATCGCCTCGATCATGTCTTCGTTGGCCATTTCGTCGCCACGACCGGATGCCAGTACTGGGTCGAGTATTAGCGGAATGTCAGGGTAATCCGAGACAATCGAAGCAATGGCGGCGATATTTTCCACACTGCCAAGAAAACCGATCTTAAATGCGGCCACCGGCATGTCTTCCAACACCAAACGCGCCTGATCGGTGACCCAATCAGCGTCGATAGCGTAAATGCCCTCTACACCCGCCGTGTCTTGGGTGGTGATTGCGGTGATTACCGACAGTGGATGGCACCCCAGGCCGGCCAGGGTGAGCAAATCGGCCTGAATACCGGCACCGCCGGTGGGGTCGGTTGCCGCGAAGGCCAACACGATGGGAGGAACGGCGGCGATGACGGCGGATGGGGGCATGGGGCTTTTAGTCGTAGCGCATGCGACGGTGAGAGGGGTTTTACGGCTGACATGACCGCGGGCAACAGGTAATATGCGCACGCGAATTCTAATCCAAACCGAAAAGGGGAAACTCGGATCGCCGTTTCCGGGTAAATCCCAACAAATATCATCAAATTTCACTTAATCCGATCGAATTTATCCCATGACTGATACCACCACCGAATTCAAGACCTGGATGTGCCTCATTTGCGGCTTTATCTACGATGAGGAATCCGGCCTGCCCGACGAAGGCATTGCCGCCGGCACCCGCTGGGAGGATGTGCCGATGAACTGGACCTGCCCGGAGTGCAGCGCGCGCAAAGAAGATTTTGAGATGGTGGAAGTATAGGACCCCCCATGCTTCTTCCCGCGCGCCGGTCGGTTGCGCGGTTTGCTGTGAAAGGGCATGGCCATGAATAAAGCGTTGCCCAATTTGTTGCTCGCGCTCGCCGCCTTGGTGTTGATGGCGGTATTGGGCTTGCTTTATCAAAAAACCCAATCGGCCGATCTACCCGAGCAAAACGAGATTCTCGGACTATTGCACGAATTAAAGAATCTCGACGGCCGCTGGGATGTAGACATCCTTCGCGCCAATGCCGAGTTGGATGCCGACAAATTGCCCGCCATCGACAGAGCGGCGCAGGCGCAACGTGCGCTCAAACGCTTGGCGGCGATTTCACGCGAGTTGGAAAGCGAGACCCTGAACGCGGGTCTTGGCCCCCTAGATAAATCTATCGCGCAAAAAGCGGAATTGATCGCCAAGTTCCGCGCCGAAAACGCCGCCGCCAAGGCAGCACTGCGGGCCGTGGCGCAAGGCGCCACGGAACTGGGCGCGCAAATCGGGCAAATGAAATCTCGGCCCGCGACGCTGGAAGCGGCGCTATCGCGTCTTAACGCCACCGCACCGTTGTACTACGTGGCGGTTCGTGACGCTGATCGAACGATTGTGGATTCCGCCCTGGCGGAATTGGGCAAAGCCTCGGCCGCGTTGCCTGAAAACCCGCGCGGAATAGCCGAACAAATACGCGAGGGGGGCTTGTTGCTCCTCAAACACAAACCCTTGGAGCAGGAGTTCGCCAGCAAAATCGAGGCCCTGAGTACCGGCCCGCGCTTGGACGCGATGATTTTTGCGTTCAATCGCGAGTTGGAAGAAAACCTTCAAGAAAAGAATTTATTCCGTGTTTATTTGGTGTGTTATGCCGGGGCCTTGCTAATTTTGTTGGGGTATCTCGGGTTCCAGCTAAAAGCCGCCAATGCCACCCTGGAGCGCAGGGTGGAGGAGCGCACTCGCGAGTTATCCGATGCGTTAAAAAATCTCAAGGAATCCGAATCGCAGTTGATTCAATCCGAGAAGATGTCTTCGCTGGGGCAAATGGTGGCCGGCGTGGCGCACGAAATCAACACGCCCTTGGCCTATGTAAAAAATAGCCTGGGCACGGTGGCCGACCGGCTGCCGTCCCTGGGTGAGGCCCTGGATGGCGCCGAGAGTTTGATGAATCTATTACAGGCAGGCGGTCAGGCGGACCCGGAGCAGCTGTCGCGTCAATTCGCCCTGGTGAGCTCGCAAGTTGCGCAATTGAAAAGCCAGCGGGTGGTGGAGGAATTAAACGGTTTGCTCAAGGATGGCCAATACGGCATTGCGCAGATGAGCGAAATTGTTGGCAATCTAAAAGACTTTAGCCGCTTAGATCGTAGCAAGGTGACGAGTTTTAATCTTAATACTGGTCTAGAGAGCACCTTGATGCTGGCGCGCCACTTGCTCAAATCGGTGGGTGTGCAAAAACGCATGGACGAGATACCGGACATTGTCTGTTCGCCTTCGCAAATCAATCAGGTGTTCCTTAATCTGGTGACCAACGCTGCGCAGGCGATGGAAGGAACCAAGGGGACGATCACACTTTCTACGCGAACCGAAGGCGAGGGTGTTGCGGTAGAGGTGGCCGATAACGGCAAGGGCATACCGGCCGAGATCTTGCCGAAAATTTTCGACCCATTCTTTAGCACTAAGGAAATCGGCAAGGGCACCGGCCTGGGACTTTCCATCTCCTACAAAATCGTGCAACAACACGGCGGTCGCATCAATGTGGAATCCAAACCCGGGGCGGGTACCAAATTTACCGTTTGGCTGCCGTTGAAACCACCGCCGCAAGCGGAGCCTGAGGCAGGCGCCTCGGCTTAGGCGGGCGGCTTATGCACCCGGAGAAAATCGGCAAATACGAGATTCAGGGCGCCTTGGGCGAGGGCGGTATGGGTGTCGTCTACAAAGGCTTTGATCGCGCCATCGCGCGCAATGTCGCCATCAAGGCGATCAACAAAGCTTCAGTGGATGCGCAGGAACTCAAATACATTCTTGAGCGTTTCCGTGTCGAGGCGCAGGCGGTGGGGCGGCTGGTGCACCCGCGTATCGTGCAAATCTACGATTACGGCGAGGACGAGAAAACCGCCTACATCGTGATGGAATTGATCAACGGCAAGACGCTGCGCCAGCACCTGGCACAGGAGGCGAGTTACGAGATTCGTGAAATCGGCGCCATCGTCAATCAGATCCTCGATGGCATTGGTCACGCGCATGCCGAAGGCGTGATCCACCGCGACATCAAGCCTGGCAACATCATGATCAACAACGATGGTCGAATCAAGATTAGCGACTTTGGCATTGCGCGCATTGATTCTTCCAACCTCACTCAAGTTGGCGAGATTCTCGGCACGCCTTATTACATGGCGCCCGAGCAGTTTATTGGCGCGGCGGTGGATCGCCCGGCGGATCTGTATTCGATCGCGGTCATCGCCTACGAACTGCTTACCGGCCGCAAACCTTTTGCCGGCAAAAATTACGAAGTCATGCAGCAGGTGTTAAATGAAATACCGGCGAATCCCTCGCAAATAAACGCGTCGTTAGCGCCACTCATGGATAGGGTTTTGCAAAAAGCGCTTGCAAAAAAACCCGAGGATAGATTTCAAAGCGCGCGCGAATTCGCCGACGCGTTTCGCGAGGCGATCGATGCCACGGTGGTGGTTGCCTCGCCGACAGCGGCGCCCGCGCAAATAGCGCCAAACACCGCGGCGCTGATGAATGCCGCAAGGCTTCTGAACACCGGCCCTATTAAAACCGTGGGCGCCGCGCCGCCGCCTGTCATGGGTGAGAGCGCCATCAGTCTGGATGACAGTATTAAAAAAGCGCGTGTGCTGTTGATCGATGATGAGGAGCGCATCCTCACCGCGTTGAAGTCGTTATTTCGTGATCGCTACCATATCTTCACCACCACGGATGGCTATAAAGCGCTCGATTTCATCCGTCGCTATCACATGCATGTGATCATTAGTGATCAGCGCATGCCGGCCATGGTGGGCGTGGAGTTGTTGCGGCAATCCAAGGAAATTTCCCCGCGCAGCGTGCGCATCCTGCTCACTGGTTATTCGGATCTGGCGGCTATTGTTGGTTCGATCAACGACGGCGAGGTGTATCGCTTCATTAGCAAGCCTTGGGACAACGTGGAATTGCAAACCATTGTCGCCGAGGCGGTAACCATCGGTCTGGAACTGGAGCAAACCAAGGCAACAACGGTAGAACTTCCGCCCAAGGTTGAGGCGGGTGTGTTGGTGGTGGATAGCGACGAGGAGATTTTTCGCGTCGTGCGGGAGTTGATGGGGGACCAATGCCCAGTGCTCTACGCGGCGGATCTCGATGCGGCATTGTCTACATTGCAGTTGGTGGAAGTCGCGGTGGTGATCACCGATGTGGAATCGGGCGAAGATCAACTCAGCGCGATGTTAAAACTCCTTAAAGAGGAACATCCGCAAATCCAAACCATCGTCGCCACCAAGGCATCGGACTCGGAACTGGTGATCGAGTTGATCAATCAGGCGCAGATATTCCGCTTTCTGAATAAACCGGTGAACGTGCGAATTTTGAAGGGGCATGCAATAGCGGCGCTACAGCGCTACCTCACTTACCAGCAGGCGCCAAAGTTGCGCGAAGCGCACCGGGTGCAAATCGCGGATAAGGTGCGCGCTTCCTCGCTGGGGAAGCGTATCCTCGCCGGCATCGCTAATTTTAAAAGCGGCAAATTAAAAGGAAAGTGGTTTGGTGGTGGCTGAAGTGGATCCAGTAACAAGGGCAAAAGAAGAGATCGATGCCGCGTTTCAACGCGGCATGCTGTCGTTGAATATGCTTGCCGTCGAGCGCGCCGGGGGCGCGGGGGCGATTGCGTTGCCCGCCGCAGCGGCGGCGAAAATGTTGGTCGAGTATCGCTCGCGTTACGTAAAGGGTTTGATCAAGTTTCTCAAAAACGATGGCGCTGGCCCCAAGGAGATGTATGCCGCCGCCACCGGCATTGAGCTGGCGCAGGGCGACCCCTCGCAGCGTGGTTTTTGGTGGGTGGTGCTGGCCTTTTTCGAGGCGATGATCCACAAGGCCTTGCCGGCCGATGTCGATACGCGCCCGCTATGCAATGGCCTGGAGCATCGGATTCGCCGTCTGGGCGAGACGAGTTTTTCCTCCGAAGATATGCGTGGCGCCGAGCGTCTACTGCGCGACATGCTCTACGCGATTTATCGCGCCGAGGCCGTGAGCGATCGGTTGCGCGCCGTCAAAGAGGCTTTCAGCGCCGGCGCCGCCCCGGTGGGCAATGTCGATTTTGCGTTCGATGATACCGATGTCGAGGTGCGCAAACCCGCGCGGAGCGTCGATTTAAAGGTGGTGTCGGCAACCTCTGGCGCGGTCCAGGATGGTTCCTCGCAAGACCAGAGCACCTCCGCGGTAGTGCCGGAATCCGATTACGTTGAGATCGCAGGTCAACAGGTCTCAAAGAGTCTTTTCGAACTATTCGGCGAGGAAGCGCGCAAACACGTGGCGACCTTGAAGACGGAGCTGGAAGTGCTCAAGGGCCATGGAATCGTCACCGATGCCATGTTGCTCGCGGTGCATAGCCTCTCTGGTGTCGCGGCAACGGTGCATTTCGATAATCTACGCGATCTATCGTCGGCTTTCGCGCGCGCCTTGGCGCCTTTGTCGCTGGAACCTTTGTCTAGCGATGAGGAAGATCTAATCGAACAGGCAATACAAACCACGGAACGCATGGTGGTCGAGGCCCTGGGATTGGCCGAACCCACACCCGCCCCGGAGCTTCTGGAGCGTTTAGATGGCGTCGCCGCACGCGCCGCGGGCGAAGCCGCGCCCATGGTGCGCGAAGAGGAAGTAATGCTTCCCGAGGAAGAGGCCACCATTGCCCGTGACGAAGGCCAACTGGACCAGGCGCTGCTCGCGCGCGCGGCAAGCCCCTATTCGGGCGCGGTGGTGCTGGACGATCAAGCCGCGGGCGGGCGCCGCCAACGGCGCATGACCGACGAGCCTGACGCGGACTTAATGCCCGCATTTCTCCTCGAAGCCGATCGGCTAATACCCAGTCTGGCCGACGCGTTGCTCGCGTGGCGCGCAGCGCCGGAGGACAAATCCAAGGCCGCAGCGGTCGCGGACGCATTGCAAAATCTCAAAGGCAGCGCGCGCATGGCGGGTGTGATGTCGGTGGGCGAATTGGGCCAGCACATGGAATCGCGCGTCGAGGCAGCGCTTTCCTACGCGAGCGCTCCCCCAAGCTTGATCGAGGAACTCGCGACCTCGATGCGCCGCATGGCGGTGTTGTTCGACAAATTTCAACCGCAAGGCGGCGCGGCGCTTGATGCGGCGCGAGGCTTCGCGACATCGGCGCCGGCCGGCGCCGATGCGGGTGCGCCATCGGGAGCGTCGCGGCAGCAGGGTGAGGCCGCGCCGCGCATGCTGCGCGTGCGCGCTGACCTGATCGATGGCCTGGTCAACGATGTGGCGGAGGCTTCGCGTGCGCGCGAGCGTATATCTGGGCAAACCGGCGCGATGCGCGCGACCCTTTTAGAACTGGTTGAAATCGGCGTGCGCCTTCGCCAGCAGTTGCGTGAAATCGAGGGTCGTTCCGAATCGTTGGCACGCTTGGTTGGCGAGTCGGTGGATGATGTCGACATGGCGCGCGAAGAGTTATCGCGGGTGTTGGATGAGACCGAGGTTTTACTCGAGACGCGCAAACAACGCGACGGTGAGTTGCGGCGCAATGTGGCGCGGCTGCGCATGTTGCCCATGTCAAGCTTAGCTGAGCGCTTGCATCGCGTGGTGCGTTTGAGCGCCAAAGCGATGGGCAAACGCGCCAATCTGGATATTGTGGGCACCGAGGTGGAGTTGGAACGCAGCGTGCTCGAACGCCTGGCGGGGCCGTTGGAGGTATTGCTGCAGAACGCGGTCGGCCATGGCATCGAAGCGCCCGATGTGCGCGAGACGGCGGGCAAGCCATCCATAGGTGAAATTCGCCTTGAGGTGTCGCAGCAGGGCGAAGATGTTGCAATTATTTGCACCGATGATGGCGTGGGTCTGAACCTCGCGCGTATTCGTGAGCGAGCAAGCGAGCTGGGCTGGATCGCAGGTCAATCTAGCTTGGGCGAGGCGGATATTGTCAATCTCATATTTAAATCAGAATTCTCGTGCAATGCGCTCTCTGCGGAGACTCTGGTGGCAGAAGATTCCCTTTGTGGCGTGAGGGCGGCGCTCAAATCGCTTGGGGGAAGTATCGATTGCCACGCCGAAGCCGGAGCAAAATCGGCTGGAGCAAGATTTTCAATGCGTTTGCCGGTCAGCAAAGATTCTGACGCAATCATGGCTGAAGTGACCCATGCTACAACCGATGCACGTCCGGGCGATGGACCAGCTCCCTTGGTTTTATTGGCGGATGACTCCTTGTCGGTGCGAAAAAATGCCGAGCGCCTATTTTCGCGGGAGGGGTATCGCGTGGTTTGTGTGCGCGATGGTGTGGAAGCGCTCACCGCCTTGATGGATGCGCTTCCCGATGTATTGGTGATCGATGCTGACATGCCGCGCATGGATGGCATCGAGTTGACGAAGAAAATCAGAGCCAACACGCGTCTTTCCGAGGTGCCTATCGTGTTGACCTCGTCACGCGTGAGCGAAGAACGACAGAAATTGGCCAACGATATTGGCGCGGACTTCTTCCTTGCCAAGCCCTATGGCGAAGAGGAACTTTTACGTCAGGTTGCCGGGTTCATCGCCGCGGTGCGATCCTCGGAAGCCCTGAGCGAATGAGCGGCGCCACCGGGGCGCGCTCGGTTTTTTCCTACCCAAGTTATCGCTGGCTGTGGTTTAGCGGCCTGGCTACCTTTGCCGGCCAATGGGTGCAAATGGCCAGCATGGGCTGGGTGGTCTACGAGCTCACTGGTTCTGGAGCGTTGGTCGGCGCGGTGTCGGGGGTGCGTGCGCTGCCGATGTTGCTTCTCGCGCCACTCTCGGGCGTGGCCGCGGATCGATTCGATCGCGCTAATTTGTTGAAGCTCTCTCAATGGATGTCGGCGGCCACCTCCATTTTGTTTGGCGCGGCACTCGCCATGGACTTGATCAATATCTGGATGATGTTCCTGTTCGCCATAGTGATGGGCGCGTGCGCGGTGCTGGATCGCCCTGCGCGCCAATCCACCGCGTTCGAATTGGTGCCGCGCGACATGGTGATGAAAGCCGTGGCATTGAACACCATTGGTGGCAATCTCGCGCGTGTGGTGGCGCCGGCCTTGGCGGGTTATCTCATCGTCTGGATTGGCGTTGCCGGTAATTTCTATGTGCAAGGGGCGCTCTACATTTTGTCGGGCTTGTTGGTGTTGAAAGTGGTGATGCCGGTGCGCGAAACAAAACCCAATCGTGGCTCGGCGGGCCGCCAATTGATCGAAGGGTTACGCCACGTGTGGCGCGAACCCACCACACGCCTACTATTCATTCTTGGTGCTTTGCCGTTTTTTCTGGTGGTGCCCACCATGGGAACGCTATTTCCCATCTACGCGAAGGACGTGTTCGCGGAAGGGCCCAGCGGCCTGGGCCTGATGTTCTCCGCGGTCGGTATAGGCGGCGTAACCGGCGGTTTTCTCGCCGGGTGGCTCGCGCGTTTCGACCGAACCGGCTGGATACAGGTGGGCGCGGTGATGGCGTTTTGTGCTTCCATCGTTGGCCTGGGTTTATCGCCCACGTTTAGCTGGGCGTTGTTGGCCTGCGCGCTCTCGGGCATGACAGAAATGATTTACAGCGTCACCAACATGACCATGGTGCAGCTCGCCGCGCCGGAGGAAATGCGCGGGAGGGTGTCGAGCATTTTGCAACTGTATCCAGCGCTCATTTCACTGGGCGCATTTCTCATCGGACCCTTGGCCGATTTGATCGGCGCGCGCGGCACCTCGATAGCCACGGCGTGTTTTTGCGGTGCGGTGTTCCTTTTGATCATGCTGATTTCGCCGCGTATGCGCGGCATGCGTTTGAGTCAATACACAGGCAAAAGCGGTCCGGCGCTGGTTCGGCATTGATTGTTGTTGATGTCTCAAGCGCCGCTTACTCCTGGTCCGTTTGCTTATAAGAACTTTCGTTGCCTGTGGTCAAGCTCACTGTGCGCTTATGGCGCGATGTGGATCCAGGCGGCGACCTTATCCTGGCTCGCCTACGACATCACCGGTTCCGCGACCATGGTGGGCGCCATTCTTGCCGTGCGCGTCATCCCATTGTTATCGCTTGCGCCGATCTCGGGCGTCGCGGCGGATAGATACGATCGGCGCAAAATCCTGCAATCGGCGCAATGGTTGTCAGCTGGCAGCGTATTTTTGTTCGGTGTGTTGCTCGCCTTCGATATGGTGCAAACCTGGATGCTGTTTGCCTTCACCATTATTCTGGGCGCGGGCAATGTCATCGACCGGCCCTCGCGCCATTCAACCGTATTCGAAGTGGTGCCGCGCGAAATCGTGCCCAAAGCGGTGGCCTTCAATGTCATGGGCAATTCGTCGATGCGCGTGCTGGGACCGGCGATCGCCGGTTTATTGATCGCCGCGATCGGCGCCGCGGGCAATTTCTTCATTCAAGGTGCCTTGTATTTGGCTTCGGGGCTGCTTGCCTACCTGGTGGTATTTCCGCCGAAGAAAATAAAGGAAACCAAAGTATCGGCCTGGAGCGAATTGAAAGAAGGGCTGCGCTACGTCGCCGGTGATCGCACCACGCGCATGTTAATGAGCATTACCGCGATCCAATATTTTCTGCTGGTACCGATCTTCAATACCTTATTTCCGGTCTATGCCAAAGACATTTACAAAGTTGGGCCCGAAGGCCTGGGGTTGATGTTTACCTTCGTCGGCGTGGGTGGGGTGATTGGCGCTGCCACCGCCAGCATGCTGATGCGCTTTGATCGTATAGGTCGGATTCAAACCGGCGCACTGCTGGTGTATTGCACCGCATTGGTGGGCCTGGCCTTGAGCCCGAGTTTTTATCTTGCGCTGGCGATGTGCGCGTTAGCGGGCGCCGCTGAAATGGTCAATAGCGTCAACAACCAAACCATGCTGCAAATGTCGGCGCCGCCGGAAATGCGCGGGCGGGTGATCAGTCTCATTCAACTCAACCCTGCGCTGATTGCCAGCGGCTCCTTGATCGCCGGCGCCCTGGGTGATTTTCTTGGCGCGCCAGGGGCATGTTTGGCGGTGTCGGTGGCTGGTGCTTCGATAATCATCGCGATGTTGCTGGCTTCACCGTTTTTGCGGTCGTTGAGGTTGAGTCAATATCGTTAGATCAACCGTGGCCTAAAAGCCGAGGGTGGTGCCTGGTTATCAGCAATTGTCCGGATTAATCCAGTTCCACATTTCGTGTTTTTATCGATCCGTATTTGCGCTGCTACAATTCAGCACACCTGTTTCCCATGCGGGGCTAATCATGCAAACCGCTTTAAAACTCCTCGTCAAACAGCCGAAAAAGCCTGCAACAAAAAAACCAACGGCGAAGCCTGCCCCTCGAGGCACAGACATCGTCAACCTGTCGCCAGACGTTCAGGAGATTGTGCGTCTTGCGCGGCGGCTCAAAGGCTCGTTTGGTCCGACTTGAAGTTCTTCCTTGACGCCAACGTACTGATCGAATTGGGCGAACGAAAAGGCCGGACGTTAGCCACCTCGGACGGAGGATTTGCCGTTGTCGCGGGATTGAGGGTGAAGTACTGCGTATCAAAGCAACCTGAAACGCGCGGTTGAAATCGCAAACCTGTTGAGTCCGATTGTCTAGAGATGCCTCGAAGTCATGCACGACCTCACCAAATAGCAACTGGTCCGTAGCTGGCCAAAATGATGGAAAGCCGCGCCAGCCCTTGCTCTCCGGCATTTTTTGTGGCTTCAACTGACGAAGCCACGGCCAATCAATGATCGGTTTTATGTTCTCGAAGTACCCCGGTTCGAATCAGTTCCGTCAAATTTTTTTCCATCTGCATAGGCGCTTCTCCACCGTTAAGCAGCACGCCAAGTTCGATGTTCAGTTCAAGAGCGAATGAAGTCATGTTCGCGCTCGACACGAAAAGCCTCTCGCCGTCAACCAGAACGCACTTCGCGTGCAGCGTCCCATTCTGTCCTCGATCGTTTCGTTTGCGCTGTTCCAATGGCCAAACGTAGACTTTCAACGCCTGAAGGTTGCCTCCTGCCAATGCGGTCAACGCATTGAAGTTCACTTTTCCGTCGCTCTCATCCTTGTCTTCGAGCACCAGAACGACGCGTACGTTTCGAGTAATCGCGTCATGCAAAGCGCAGGCAACGGTTTCGACCCGGTAAGCAGCAAACGTGACGATGTAGATCGAGTGTTTGGCCCGGCTGATCATGTCCAGAATAACCTGCTCGGTGCCGCGCATGCCTGCATTCAACGTGCTTGGCCCGGTCCACACCAGTTCGACGCTCGACGTTTCCCGTTGTCTTTGTCCTTGAAACGAAGCGGCTTCCAATGCGGCTGCAACCTCGGCCCCGGAAATATTTACTGATGATTGCCGCCACGCAATACCAAACTCTGAGAACAAACCACGGTTGTCGGGCAGCAGGCGCGGATGCAATCGATTGAGCACCTCCTCGCGATCCGCCACGGTGCCAGCTTCCCGAATCGCAGCAGTGAGTTCTCTGGCAATGCCTTCAGGCAAAGTTCCTGCCAGTCTGCACAAATGGTCAAGCAGCTCCGCAGGCAGCGCGTCGCTCATGCGGTCGCAGCAAAGAACGGTGAAACAGGCGATCCCAATGCGGCAATCAGTAGGCTGCGGTCCAGGTACTTGTTGCCGCGCTCGCACGAGGTTTCAGGCGAAAACATGCAGGCGTGACATGCCGCGCCGTGCAGCGAGGCGGTGCCATCCTTGGTCGGGTGATGTTCGGCGCAAAGCGGATCGGAAGCGCATAGCTTTATCTGCTCAAGTGCCAGGGTCATCAGGCGTCCCAACTTATCCGGTTCACCGAGTGACACCAATCCCCCAAGCGTTCCCTCGCTGTCCGGTGCCGCCGTGTACAAAAGCAATCCTGCCATTGCGGGAAGATCTTCGTCTCCGTCATTGGCATAAATGCGCTCGCGAATACTTGCCGCGGTGTATCCGGCCTCAATGGACAACTGGCGCATCAGCGCGTGCGAAAACGAATGAATCATTGCATAGCGTATTCCCGGATAACCGGCCGCCGGATTCGGAATGCGGCGTGTTCGCCGCCAGGCAATATGTGCTTGTCGAAACTCCGCATCACGCTTGAGAACCTGTTCGCACCATGCGCGAATCGCGTCGTCGCTGAATTGTAAAAAGATACCTTCACCGCGTACTTCTGACACCGGCACCCAATTCGGCGCGCCGCGACACAGTGGCGCTTTCTGCGCAGCCGGTATTTCGCTGGGATCGGAGAAATCGCCGGGTGACTCGATCCGTGTGAATGCCGTGAGCGCTCGGACCTCCCGCAGCCGCTCGACCATGACCACCTTCTCGAAGCAGGACTCGAATCCTGTTGGCGCTGCAACCGGACGCAACAGAAAGTCTTTATTGTTTCTCGCCGGGTCCGCAGCAGTGAAGATCTCCCACTCGGGGGTCTTCAAGTCGGCGCTCTGCTCGGCGGCAACCGAGTCCGAGCGATGTGCTTCGATCGCAGCCCAGACCTGATCGTCCGAGTATTCATCGAGCCCCTTGAGGTTTCCCATCGCGCGCGCCGGCGCGACAACGCTCTTCTGTGCGATGTGCTGCAGCACCAGCCAGCGCTCTTCTATCAGCCTGGGTAACCTATCGACCTTGGTAGGAATGGATAGCGCCGATAGCGTGATCGGAAACCAACTGTTCGACGCGCCAAGCAGGATTGCCTCCGCATGTTCCTGACAACCGCTGGATTCAAAATCACGCAGGTGAGGTCGCCGTCCACGGCAATCGAAAACCGGATCTTGTTCCGCCGTGTCGCCGAATGCATCCGACATTCTCTTCTGCCCCCCGCAGGTGTCGCACTTGATCAGCAGGTCCACTGCCTCGTCGGATGCGCCGACCTTGCGCAGCCGTAGCGGCCCATTGCAGCCCGTCGCGCCGTTGTGAACGAAGCGCACCCACGGAAAATCATCCAGATGGCCATGTGAGCACGCCACCTGGAATCTGGCGGGCAGAACAATCGGCGGCGTGCCGGGTTTGGTGCAATTGATGTGCACGTAGCGTGCCCGCTCCGGTCGATATGGATCGGTCTTCAGCTCGAACAGGCCCGAGCCCATTGGTGCGAGGAGTTCACACCATGGGCAGCGAAACCACTGGGGAAATGCCGCGACGGGCACGCCGATCGGTGCGCCGCCGAAGGGATTAGGCGCCGCGCTTTCAGGCTCGATAGGGGGAAGCAATAGCTGTTTTACCTGATGGCCAAGCTGCGACTGCACCGCCTGCAGCAAGCGATCCTCTCCGACGGCGGTGGCGTTGGCGATTTCCCAATCGTCTATGCCCATCACCATGGCGGCAATATTAGGCAGGTCGATCATGGCCCCGACCCCATAGGTATATAGGAGCTGCGTTGGGCGGATGTCGCCAACTTTATGCTTCATGATGCGGCTCCCGTTGGTGCCGGGGTATAACCATCATCCATCATGCGGTCATCCAGTATTAATCCAACGCTGGGTTCTACATCACGCAGTGAACCAAGACAGGTGAAATCGTCCCACTCGCCAACACCGGCCCGTTGCAGTAATCCCACGGTCACCGCATCTCGCTCCGTCTGATAACCAAGGCGTCCGCCGCCTGGCTTAGGTGTTGCCTGCCTCATCCAGATGTCCATACGGGACTGAAGCAGTTGCTGCACCCTCTGGCCCGCGGCAGTGTTCTGGTGTACCTCTGCAGCCCGCCGTGCGATGCCCGCTATCGCCGCCTGCACGATGGCATGAGCCCGGTCCACGCGGCCTGCTGCCTTGTTGTCGTTGTACTCACCCGCGGGCAGGCGCACCAGCGACGCCAGCACCGCCGACAGCCCGCGGTCAATGGCACGCGCGGCAAATGGCGTGACCGACAGCGCCTCGACGTGTTGATAGAACGTGGCGTGGTAATGCTCGAACCGCTCGTAATGCGAGAGGTCTCGAGGCCGCGCCCAGTTGTAAGTCGTGCAGACGATGCCAGGCGTATTCCGATTCCGACCCACACGGCTCGATGCCTGGATGTATTCCGCAGTCCCTTTGGGTTGTCCACCCACGACCATCAAACCCAGGCGCTTGATATCCACGCCCACGGAAACCATGTTGGTGGCCAGAACCACGTCGAGGGGCATGTTCCGGCCCGGCCTGCCTTTGGCATGCGGCGGCTCAGCCGGGTCGTGCTGTATCTCCAGCCGGTCGAGCAAGACGGGAATATCCCGCGAGCTTTTGCGTGAAGTCAGTTCGTCGAGCATCGGCGCGTGCCGCTTTGCGAGGCCGCGTTGATCCATATCCCGCAAGCGCGAGCGCACATCGTCATCGATCATGCGCCGCATTCCGCCCAGTTCGCGCATCGAATTGAAGTAGCCCACCACGGTCATCCAGGGATCAACCGCTTTTCCATGGCGAAGAAAAAGGTGCTGTCCCGCGGACAGATAGGCGGTATAGGTGCGGATGAGCGCAACCTTGAGCCGTCGTCCGAGTGCACAGACCCCGACGTACCGGCGACCCGGATAGGCGTCGCTTGGCTCGCGTTGAATGCTGAAGAAATTGTCGCGCACGTCGAGACCTTGCGGAGGGAAGACTTTCACTTCCCGCAGGAATAAGGCGCGCACCTGATCGCGCGCCTGCCGAATCGTCGCGGTCGACGCAATCATTTTCGGGCGCACATTTTTCCCGCCGACCTGCCAGGTACAAAGCTGATCCACTGCCGTTTCATACAGCCCGACCAGGCTGCCAAGCGGCCCTGAGATCAAGTGCAGCTCATCTTGAATGATCAGATCCGGAGGTCTCACCGGTCCGTGCCCCACGGTTTGTACACGCGGAAACCCGTTCTTCGCTGGATGCGAGTCGCTGTCATCGAGACAAGGCGAACGGAAACCGTGTCGAGGGCAAAAACCTGTCACCTGTCCGAACAGCATTTGCGTCTTGCCGTTCCAGGGCATCTGCGCGAACTTGTCCACGGTTGCGATCAACAGTGCCGGCAGCCGCCGATAGATTTCCTCATCCACGGTCACCACCGGAATGCCTTCCTCAGGCGATTTCGGCCGACTGAAATCACATTGCCCGAGGGAATCGCTGCAATAGGTGAGCACCCTTGCTCTTCCCTGCGCAAAGGTCTCGACCTTCACGTCGCGACCGGGTTCGAGGTTGCCGCCGCACCAGGGGCAATTGGTCAGTTGCAGGGGGGAGCCTGTGCCGCTGCCGGCGCCCGCACCTCTTCCTTGCAGAATGGACTGATGCGCGTCGTCGATGGAATTGGGTGTCGTCTTCTGCCCCACCCACAGACCAACGCGAAATGGTTCCGCACCCCAGGTATCGGTATTGGCCCGCCGAATGACCTCACACGCGCAGATCAGCGCGGACGCGCGCTGGAATTGCTGCAATGTCAAAAGGCGCAAGGTATAGCGCATGATGACCGCCACCCCCACATGGCCCAACCGCCCTTCCACCGTTCCCTGCAGCCGGCGGATTGCCAGCGTGTACGCGGTAAGTCCCAGATAAGCTTCAGTCTTGCCGCCACCGGTGGGAAACCACAGCAGATCGGCCAATGCGGAAGGCGAATCGCTGCGTTCCGGGTGGTCGAGCTGTGTGACCCCCGGCAGATTCAGGATGATGAAAGCGAGCTGAAAGGGCCGCCAGGAGCGGTTCTCCGGCACATCGATCATCTCCAGCGTGTCCGCCCGGCCCGCACGTTTGGCTTCGGCCAGCAACGAATGCACGCGCTGATGCCACATCGCCTCATTCGCGAATCGAAACGCCCGCAGTGCCTTGCTATCCGCGGCAAGCAAGTCGATGCCTGTCTCAATACGGGCGCAGGCCAGATCGCAGGCGTTCATCGCGCCGATCGCAACCTGTTTGTAACGCTCCAAGCCTTCCGCCGGATTTGCCATGCGGATGCGCTCCTGGGCGATCCACGCCTTGTACGCAGTCGGCACAACGCGCAGCGTTTTGAGCAAATCCGCCTCGTCCATTTCCGCCAGCGCTTTCATGTCCAGCACCAGATCGATAAGTGCGGGCACGTCCTCCGCGGTCGGCGGTGTGGTCACCGGAACCTCATAGGTCGGCATCACCCTCGTGACCAGTGCAATACCGTGCGTCGGCGCCTCGGCATGCATTTCCGCATGCACCGCAACACCATGACCGACGGCAAATTCCACCTGATGGCGGTAAAGCATTTCGAGCGCCTGCTGCTCCGCATGCTGCCCCGGATCAAGTTTGGAGCCGTCGCGCAACGAGTTCCTGCGGCGGAATATCGCCGCCCCATCAGGCGAACGAACCTCAAGCTCAGGCTGATAGACCCAGGCTTCATCCTTCAGCCGTTCGGTTTCCTGCTGCCCATTGACCAGAAAGAGACTCACGATCCAGTCGCCTTCGAGCTTGCGCACCAGGCCCTGCAAATACACCTCCGGTTGATTTGGGTCGAGCGCAATTGCTGCGATGTTTCCCTCTGCAAGGGGAATGACCTTACCCACGTTACCCATGGGTTGGCGTTTCCACACCGTGGTGGGGTTGCCTTGCGCGGTGGTTGCGGTTTCGCTTTTCTCGCGCGTGTAACGGCCCCAGCGCGCGGTGACGAGTATCTGCTTTGCTTCGCCGTAAATCGTGCAGGTCAAACCGATGGAAGAGGGGTAGAGCGTATCCGCCGGCAGCGCACTGTCGTCTGTCGCTCCCTCCTCGACCGAGCCTTCGCTGTCGTCAGCCAGGGTGTCCATTTCCGACGCGCGTATGAGCTTGTTCTTGGGCGCAAGCATGCCGATGAGGTAGCGGTCCTGCAGCCGCGTTTCCAAGACCTCTTCATCAGGCCCCGCACGCGGCCCCAGCAACTCCTTGGCGACGAGGTCTTCCAATTCGGCGCGAAGTTGCCGCGGCCCCACGGTGCGTTGAGCGAGCAGCCCGGGCTGCGCCCCTTGCGAATCGGTTGGTGTCATGGAGTACTCCTTACCTGTTCTTCGAAAGGATCAGTGATTCGACTTTTTGTGCGTGTTTCATCTCGGAGTTGTTTAACCAGTTCGCCAGCCACGTAGTAACGACCTTTCTTCTCCCCTTTGGGCACAAGCAGTCCATCGTCGGCCAATCGCTTGAGGTCAACTTTGGCGGTCTGGTTGGAGATACCCGCAAGATTTCGATATGCCGGATTTTTAACCCGCAGTCCGATGGCGGCATCGGCAAGCGCATTGACCACTCTTTCATGAATTTTCCTGCGCTTGACTTCATCCTCCAAGGCTTTCCAGAGACGCCCCATATCAGAATGCCTGCGCAAAAGATTGTCTGCCTGCCGGTAATGCGCGGTCAGACAAAATTTTATCCAGGGCAAGGCGTCGCGTTCAGGATGCCAGGCGCCCTGACCGACTTCGGCGAGTACGGCGTAGTAAGCGGCCGAGTTGTTGCCTATGTATTCCTCGATACTGGAAAAGCGCGGGTCGAGAATGCCTTCGCGCGACAGCACCATGGTTTGCAACGCCCTGGCCATGCGGCCATTGCCATCTGAAAACGGATGGATCATTGCCAGATTCAGATGGGCCATGGCTGCTTTGATCAAGGGCTGTTCTTCCGGCTGGTTAAGATAAGTCGTGAGTTCGCCCATCAGTTGTGGCACCCGGTCCGCGTCCGGTCCTTCATAAACCACCGTGCTTGTCACTGTATTGGTGACATGAATACCACCCGGTCGCCAGCGTCCGGGGTTTTTCGCGAGGTCGTATCCGAGCATCATGTAATGCAGGCTTTTGATGGTGTTTTCGTTGTGAACATAGGAAGGGTCTTTGGAAAGCTGGACGATGTAGGTCATGGCATTCCAGTAGCCCTGTAGTGCCGCCCTGTCTTCCTCCAGGGCAGAGGCGGGGGCCTCGCCATCGACAACCGCCACGGCATCATCCAGCGTCACGTTCACGCCTTCAATGGAGTTGCTTCCCACCATCGCTCGCGCGGCCGCCATTCTTGCCAAAGGACCCCACCAACGATTCATGTTGTCGCTGGTGGCAAATCCCAGCTCTTTCCTGAGATCCATGATTCTTGCAACAACCTGCTTGAAATCGTCAGGTAGGGATGGAAGCGTGAAAATCACCTTTTAACCCTTACAAAAGTACAATGATGTACTATATTAAAGTATATTTTCAATCTTTAGTAAAGTAGTAAAGTACAACGATGAACCACCCACGGCCCTGATCTTGGCAATATGATGTAATAGTCATCTTACAATGTCAAATATTGACAATATAAATGAGATAATACATCATGACAGCTTGCCCCGGGAGAAAGAAACATGGCAATCGATGCAACTGAAATAGCAAAGCGCCTGCGCCAGGCGCGCGACGAAGCCGGCATCAATCAGCAGCAGGCCGCGGACGCGATTGGCGTTCACAGAACCTCGATTTCGCAACTGGAAGCCGGAAATCGCGCGGTATCCACGCTGGAACTCACGCGTCTTGCAATTCTTTACGGCCAGCCCGTCACCTGGTTCCTGTCGGAGAACAGTACCGATGAGGAAGACGTCATCGTCGCCCTGCACCGCGCAGTGCCCGGCCTGGAGGACGCGCCGGAATCGAAGCAACAGATCAGCCGATCGGTCGCTTTATGCCGCGAGGGCGTGAGCCTTGAGCGTGTGCTCGGCCATGCGCCAAGAAAAGGCCCGCCAACCTATTCCGAGCCCCTGCCTTCGTCCGCGTGGGATGCCATCGCCCAAGGCCAGCGCATCGCCGAAGAGGAGCGCCGCAGGCTCGATCTAGGCGCGCGCCCCATCAACGACCTCGTCAGCCTGATCGCCGAACAGGGCATCTGGGCCTGTGGCGCGGACCTCCCCGACAAGATGTCAGGATTGTTTCTGCACCATGCCTCTATTGGTCTGGTGATCCTGGTCAATGATTCGCACGCGCGGGCACGGCGCCGCTTTTCCTACGCGCACGAGTATGCCCACGCGCTGCTCGACCGCAATCGCCCGGTAACCGTGACCTCCGCCGACAACGCGGCGGAACTTATCGAAAAGCGCGCCAATGCTTACGCTGCGGCGTTTCTGTTGCCCCGAGAAGGCGTCATCGAAGTGCTCTCCGCCCTGGATAAAGGCCAACCGAGCCGAACCGACGAAACCGTGTTCGACGCCGCCACCGGCGGCCACTTCGACGCGCAGTCAAGGCAAGCCGCGCGCTCGCAACGCATCACCTACCAGGACGCCGCCACCCTCGCCCACCGTTTCGGCGTGAGCTATCAGGCCGCCGTCTACCGCCTGTTGAGCCTGGGCCACGTATCCCGG
>JBJXEY010000406.1:0-7039 GCA_046153355.1 Burkholderiales bacterium | reverse complement strand
CTATACGGGTACGGGGCCCGCGTTGACTGATCTGGTGAGCGGCCAGGTGCAATCGTTGTTTGTGGCGACCAACACCGCGCTGCCGTTCGTGCGTTCGGGCAAGCTGCGCGTGGTGGCGGTAGCGGGTTCGAAGCGCGACCGATTGCTACCCACGGTCCCGGCACTTACCGAAGTGTTACCTGGATTCCTCTCCACCGTTTGGCAGGGCATCGTCGCACCGCCAAAAACCCCGGCCGCAATCGCCAATCGCATTTCGCTGGCGGTGGTCGAATCGCTCAAGCAGCCCGAGTTTGCCAAGCAGTTGATCGACTCGGGTCTGGAGCCCATCGGCGGCACCCCCGCGCAAATGGCGCTGTTGATGAAAGAAGAAGTCGAGCGCTGGGGCAAGGTGATTCGCGCCCTCGGCGTCAAGGCGGATTGAGTCGCCTTGAAGCACGTGATCATCGCCGGCGCCGGCCCGGTAGGACTCACCGCCGCCTACCGGCTGTCTCTTGCCGATATTGCGGTGACGGTGTTGGAGCGCGAGGCCGATCTTGGCCAGGACCTGCGCGCCTCCACCTGGCATCCGCCCACCATGGACATGATGGCAAGCCTGGGTCTTGCCACTGACATCATCGACATGGGCCTGAAGGCGCGCTACACGCAGCACCGTGATCGCAAAAGCGGCGCCATTGCCGAATTCGACATGGATCTTCTGCGCGGTGAAACCGATCATCCCTATCGGGTGCAGTGCGAGCAATTCAAGGTGACTCGATTGCTGTTGGAACGCTTGCGCGCGCATCCGCGCTGCCGCGTGGTGTTCGGCGCGAAGGTCAGTGGCATCGAGCAGACGGCTGATCAAGTCAAAGTCTTGTTCGCGCACGCCAATGGCGATCTCGACACCTGCGAGGGCGACTATGCCATCGGCGCTGATGGCGCGGCCAGCCAGGTGCGCCGCTCACTTGGATTGGAATTCGAGGGCTTCACCTATCCCGAGCGTTTCTATGTGGTCTCGACCGACTTCGCCTTCGAGAAAGTGCTGCACCGCCTCACCGAGGTCAATTACATCGCCGATCCGGATGCGTGGTGCGTGCTGCTGCGCGTGCCGGGCTTGTGGCGGTGTTTGTTTCCCACCAATGGCGACGAAAGCGATGCACAGGTGATGTCGGACGAGGCCACCAATGCACGCCTGCAAGGCATCTTCAAGCAAGAACTCCCCTATCAAACCGTGCACCGTTCCCTCTATACCGTGCATCAACGCGTCGCGACCCGTTATCGCGTTGGCCGCGTGTTTCTTGCCGGCGATTCGGCCCACATCAACAATCCGCTGGGCGGCATGGGCATGAACGGCGGATTGCACGACGCCATGAATCTATGCGACAAACTGATAGCGCTTTATCGCGGCGAAGCGGATGAATCGGCACTGGAGCGCTACGAACGGCAGCGCCGTCCTATTGCGATTCAATATATCAACGCCAACACCGCGCGCAACAAACAACAGATGCAGGAGCGCGACCCCGAGGCTAGACGCCGCAAACAAGAGGAACTATGCCGCCAGGCCGAGGACCCGGTTCTTGCAAAGGAATTTTTGATGCGTAGTTCGATGATCGAGGCATTGCGGGCGTCGCTGGCGATTGCTTGACGCCGGGTGCCGCTTATCGCCGTATTGTCAGACAAGCGAATACACGAGTGCCGGACGAACACCGCAGCAGGGCCATTGCCATCGAGTAATTGAAAGACGAGATATACCATGGGCAACATCACCGCAACCGAAAAACGCGCCCGGTTCGCCGCACGTATAAAGAACAAAGGCCTGGTGATCGCCCCCGGCGTGTTCGATCTGATCTCGGCGCGCATCGCCGATCGGCTGGAATTCGAATGTCTGTACGCCACCGGCTACGGCATGGTGGCCTCAGAGCTGGGTCTGCCTGACGCGGGCCTGGCCACTTACAGCGACATGGTAGGGCGTGTATCGCAGATTGCTTCGATGACAAACACACCGTTGGTGGCCGACGGCGATACTGGTTATGGCGGCTTGCTCAATGTGCAGCATACGGTGCGCGGTTACGAAGCGGCCGGCGCCTGTGCGATACAAATTGAAGACCAGGAGTTTCCTAAGAAGTGCGGCCATATGCTGGGGCGCAAGGTGATCGCCTGCGAAGACATGGCGGCCAAGATTCGCGTTGCCGCCGAGAGCCGCGAGGACAAGCACTTTCTCATCATCGCGCGCACCGATGCACGCACCGAACACGGGCTGGACGAGGCGCTGCGCCGCGCCGAAACCTATCTTCGTGCTGGGGCGGACATGCTTTTCATCGAATCGCCAGAGAGCATCGAGGAGATGCGGCGCATCGGCCGCGCGTTCGATGTGCCGCTGGTGGCGAACATGGTGGAAGGTGGCCGCACACCGATGCTCTCGGGCGCCGAACTCGAAGAAATCGGCTACCGCCTGGCGATTTTTCCGGCGCTGGGCTTTCTGGCGGCGGGCGCCGCGATGGAGCGCGCCTGGCTAAACCTCAAACGCGACCGAGCCAGCACCCATCCCGATGTCCCTCTCTACCCGTTTCATGAATTCAGCGCATTGATGGGCATGGGCGAAATCGCGGAATTCGATAAACACCATGCCATGACCGCCGTGTCGTTCAAATCGAAGTAGATCGCGAAATAGATGGGTAACGATTCGCATCTGTGAAAATACACGCCGCAGGGTTCATAATTATTTTTCCGCCACGATTGAAGACCGGGAGCCACCATGAAAGCCTTCACCCCCTCACTTAGCGCCAAGCGCGTAACGGCGCGCCTGATGGAACCCGTGGCCGGGCCCGCGGGTTGGACACCCGAATCGCTGGGCGATGTCGAAGACTGGAGCTACCACTTTAGCGATTCCGACAAGGCCGAGCTGTTGCAGGCCACTGAGTCAATACGACAACGCGGCATCGCGGTAGAAGATGTGACTCGCGAGAATTTCCGGCTTGAACGTTTAGCCGTGGTACTCACCGATGTGCGCCGCGAACTCGCCGACGGCCTGGGCATTGTCACGCTTCGAGGCTTTCCTTTGGATAACCTTGATCGCCTCGGTGAGTGCGTTGCCTACTTTGGCCTGGGCGCGTACCTGGGCAAGCCCATATCGCAGAATATGAAAGGGCACATCCTCGGCCACGTCACCGACCTGGGCGGCGACTACGCCGACCCCAAAACGCGCGGCTACACCACCCGCGCCGAACTACCCTTTCACACCGACCCCAGCGACTACGTGGGGCTGCTGTGCCTGCAGACGGCCAAGAACGGCGGCATGAGCCGCGTGACAAGCTCCGTCACCGTCTATAACCGCATGTTGGAGTCGAGGCCTGAACTGGTGCGCGAACTGACCAACGATTTCTATCGCTCACGCGTGGGCGAAGTGAATCCCGGCCAGGAGCCCTGGTACAAGCGGCCGATCATTTTGTTTACCGATGGATACTTCAGCGCCAACGGTTCGGGCTCCACCATCGCCAAGGCACAGAAACTGCCCGGCGTGCCGCCACTCACCGCCGCGCAAATTGAAGCCATCGCCATGTATAACCGGTTGGCAGAGGAACTCGCCATCGACATCCCCTTCAAACGCGGCGACCTGCAATTTCTCAACAATCACGTCTGCCTGCACTCGCGTTACCACTACGAGGATTGGCCGGAGCGCGAACGCAAACGCCACTTGTTGCGCCTTTGGCTAAGCGATCCTGAAGGTCGCCCGATACCCAAAGAGCAGCGCGAAAGCTATGCGGGCTCCGGCATCGTGCCGGCGGGGGTGCGGCTCAATGTGCCGCTGGAGGCGACTGAATCGGCTTCGTGATGCGGATGAAGTAACCCAAGCGAATCTCGCCAACGGCCAGAAGTCGGGGATTGCTTCCCAACGGGACGACGTGATGCAGCCATCTAAAGCTACGGTGCCGCCAACACCGAAATATGCCCGGTCTCATTGGTATTCGCGCGTGGCCGAATCGTGATTTCGACATCTTGATTGAGCGCGGTGAGAAACTCCATCAGACGCTCGACGGAAAACTGGTCAAGACGGTAGTTTTTCAAGGCCGAGACTTTGGGTTGCGGCACGCCAAGCAAGGTGCCGATCTCGCGTTGCTTGAGCTTCTTCGCCTTTAGCAGTTCATTGACCGCCAATGCGAGACGCGTCTTGGTCTGGCGCTCGGCGGCATCGGGGTAGCCCAAATCGGCGAAGACGTTGGTGGTTCCGCGGATGATCCTGGTCATGGCTTACCTCTGCTTTCGTAATCCGCTTGGGCGCGTTTGAGGCGCTCTGCGATCAACTTCACGTCTGTTTGCGGTGTCTTGATGCCTTGCTTAGATTTTTTCTGGAAAGCATGCAGCACGTACACCACCTCGGCAAATCGCACCGCATAAACTGCCCGATAAGTGTCGCCGCGATGGTCCTCTACAATCTCCAGAATTCCCGGTCCCCCCCCTTTCCAGGGCTTGGCGTTCGGATGCCTGGTGCCAAGCTGAGCCAGTCCGAGCGCATATCCCATTTCGTCCTGCACCTTGTCCGGAAAATTCAAGTAGTCCTTTTTAGACGATGCCACCCAGTGCAGCGGTTTTTCGCGGGACAAGCTTGGTGGAACAGGGAACATAGGAATATATACCAAGACGGGTATGTTTAGTCAAGCAACCTAGCCCGAACCCGTTTCAGCGAATACGCGCGGCGCGTCATTCAATAATCGAGTATCGCAATCACTCCGGTTTGATTCCCGCCGCCTTGACAATCCCCGCCGTACGCTCCAGATCGCGCTTGAGTCCCACGGCCAGTTCCTCCGGCGTACTGGTCACCACCACCAATCCCAATGCGTCCATTCGCGAGAGCACGTCGGGATGATTGATGGCTTTGATGATTTCCGCGTTCAGGCGATCAACGATGGGTCTGGGCATGCCCGGCGGCCCGAAATATGCCGTCCAACCCGGTGGCGGTTCATAGCCTGGCACTTGTTCGCCGATGGTTGCCAGATCTGGCACCAGTTTGTAACGTTTGCTGTTGTTCAACGCGATCAGGCGCATCTTGCCTGCTTTGACATGCGGAAACGCGGTGCCAAAAATAGTGAAGTTGATTTGCACCCGGCCAGTGAGCGTATCGGTGGCGGCCTGATTGCTGTCTTTGTAGGGTACATGCAGCATCTGCACGCCCGCGACAGTCGATAACAACTCCGCCGACAGGTGATGCGTGGTGCCCACGCCCGAGGTTGCGTAGGCGAGCCTGCCGGGATTGGTTTTGGCCCAGGCGATTGCATCGTTCATATTTTTGAAGGGCGAATCCGGCGGCACCGCGACAGTCAAAATAGCTTCGCCCAGTTTCGCTATCGGTGTGAAATCCTTGATCGGGTCGTAGGGAATCTGGCGCGCCAGGAACACGCGGTACAACTGGGCGTTAGTGGTGGTGTAGAGAAACGTATAACCATCGGGCGCGGCGCGCGACACCTGCGAGGCGGCAATCGATCCCGCGCCGGCGGTGTTCTGCTCGATCACGATAGGCACGCCCATCGACTCCGACATTTTGCCGGCTACCAGACGCGCGATGGTTTCGCCGCCGCCGCCAACATTGAGAATGTTATGAATCGGTTTCACCGGGTAGCCCTGCGCCACGACATGCGCCGAAATAACCATGCACAGCATCGCTCCAAAGTTCAATCTGATTTTCACGCAACCTCCCGGTGAATTCGCAAATAAGATGGTGAAAGGTTACTGCATTGCGCTGGATTCGACATCGTCACGCGCGCAGATACGTGGGCAGGCGGGCGAAGACTTCACGGCGAGGATATGCTCCATTACCTTGACCCGTCGTTATCACAAGAGGCCGTCGATGAACCCCTCGAAGCTCGTTGTCACGTTGATGCAACTCTTGGTTTTGCCGCTCGCGGGTACTTGCGCGGCGCAGAGCTTTCCGTCCAAACCCGTGCGCCTGATCGTTGCCTATCCACCCGGCGGCAATGTGGACGTGGTCGCACGCTTGATTTCGCCGGGGTTCTCCGAGGGGCTGGGGCAACCGGTGGTCATTGATTATCGCGGCGGTGCGAACGGCATGATCGGCACCGGCGAAGTAGCGCGCGCGGCGCCCGATGGCTATACCGTCACCTTGGGGAACACCTCGACGCATGTAACCAGCAAGTTGCTCTCCAAACACGCGCCGTTCGACGCGCAACGGGACTTCACCCCGATCACCATGGTGGTGGAGCCCGCGACTTTCCTCGTGGTGCATCCTTCGGTGCCAGCGATCAATATGAAGGAGCTGATCGATCACGCCAAAAAGTTCCCTGGAAAACTGGCCTACGCAAGCAACGGCGTGGGTTCGAACCTTCATCTTCAGGGCGAACTATTAAAAGCCATTGCCGGCATCGATATCGTGCACGTGCCGTACAAGGGTGTTGGCCCGGCGGTCGCCGATACCGTCGGGGGGCAGGTGCAGATGACGTTCAGCTCTCCCTCAGCCGCCCTCTCTTTCACTCGATCAGGCAAGTTGCGGGTGATCGCGACCTTGGAGCCTTCCCGTTATTCTGGCCGGCCGGATGTGCCCACCATCGCCGAGACGGTACCGTCGTTCGAAAAGCCTGCGGCATGGTTTGGATTGTTTGGCCCAGCGCGATTACCGGCGCCGGTGCTCGCGCGGCTGCATCGCGACGCGGCGCGCGCCATCAACCTGCCCGAAGTGCGCGGCAAACTGGAGGAGAGTGGCTTCAACGTCGTGGCCAATACGCCGGAGCAATTCGCCGCGCAACATCAACGCACCTTCGAGACCTATGCGCGCGCCATCAAGGCGGCCGGTGTGGAGGCGGAGTGACCCGTGACCTCCGCACCCGGTTGCGTGCCCGCCTGGTGTCATGGATTGACGCCAGGCAGCCGTACGCGCGAGCTTGGATTCAACATACGGGCGCACCATCGCCGTCAAAATTTTCATCTTCATCGTTAGTCAATTAGGAGATCTCGCCATGCACAACGCCAAACCGCCCATTACCACCAAACCAGTCAATCACGATTCATGCAGTGCGGGCAATTGTGTTCTTGGCGAGGAAAAGTCCCCCTCGCG
>JBJXEY010000403.1:0-27646 GCA_046153355.1 Burkholderiales bacterium | reverse complement strand
CTGCGCGTCGCGCCGCTGGTGCCCGAGGCGATCCGCGCCCATCAGGAAAAGCTGGTCGCCAAATTGAGGGAAGCGCTCGGCGCCGCCGATGAAGACCGCATTCGACAAGAGATCGCGGTGTTCGGTGTCAAAGTGGATGTGGCCGAGGAGTTGTCACGGCTTTCTCTGCATTTAACCGAGGTTGATCGCATCCTGGAAGGCGGGGGCGCAGCTGGCAAGAAGCTCGATTTCCTCATGCAGGAGCTCAATCGCGAGGCCAATACGCTGGGCTCGAAGTCAGTGTCCAAGGAGTTGTCGGACGCAAGCCTCGAAATGAAATTACTCATCGAACAAATGCGCGAACAAGTGCAGAACATCGAATGATAGGCAATCTCGTCATCGTCGCCGCCCCCTCGGGAGCGGGGAAATCGAGCCTGGTCAACGCCGTACTGGAAGAAGTGGTGAGCATAAAAGTTTCCGTCTCGCACACCACGCGCGCACCACGCTCGGGGGAGGTCGATGGGCGCGAATACCATTTCGTCGACCAAGCCCAGTTCAAGGCGATGATTGGGCGTGGCGCGTTTCTTGAGCATGCGCTGGTGCATGGCAATTATTACGGCACCTCGCGCGAATGGATCGCCGCTACCCGTGCCGAGGATACCGACATCATTTTGGAGATCGATTGGCAGGGTGCCCAGCAGGTACGGCGAATATTTCCCGATGCAGTGACCGTATTCATACTCCCCCCCGCAATTGACGAACTGGAGCGCCGCTTGCGCGGGCGCGGCAAGGACGATGAGGCAGCGATACGCCAGCGTATGGAAAATGCGAAGGAAGAAATAGCGCATGTGGGGGAGTTCGAATACGTTATAATTAACAAGGACTTCGATAAGGCAAGGGCGGAGTTGGGCGCGATCATTCGGGCCTCCCGCGCCAAGCTCGCGATCCAGCGCGCGCGCCACTCGGAGCTTTTCAAGGCGTTCAAGTTCGATTGATTCCGCGACTCGGGGTTGATCGATCCCGCGTTTCCAATCGATCCATCCACCAGGACACCTCTCCACCATGGCCAGAATTACCGTCGAAGATTGTTTGCATCGTATTCCTAATCGTTTTCAACTCACCTTGGCAGCGACCTATCGCGCGCGCCAATTGGCGCAAGGCGGAACCCCGATGCTCGAATGTGGCCGCGACAAACCCACCGTGGTGGCGTTGCGCGAAGTGGCCGCAGGTAAGGTTGGCGTTGAATATCTGGCGCGAGTGCACACCAACTAGTTTTGCCCTGGCCCGGGCTTTTGTAAGACCAATTCGGGCCAGATCTTCCTCAAGGCACGCTTCCCAAGCGGCCCATCTCGCGGCATGATGCAGGCATGACTGCCGCTGCCATATCCGACCTTCGACCCAACTTGGCGTATCTGCGCCCGGCCGATATTGGCTTGGTGGAGGAGGCTTATCTTTTTAGCGATGCTGCCCACCACGGGCAACAACGGCAAAGCGGCGAACCTTATATCTCCCATCCGATCGCCGTGGCGCAAATAGTCGCGCACTGGCAACTAGATGCCCAGGCCATCATGGCGGCGCTGCTGCACGATGTGGTCGAAGACACCGCCATCACCAAGGAAGAAATCAGCAGGCGCTTTGGCAAACCCGTGGCCGAACTTGTGGACGGCGTGTCGAAACTGGATCGACTAGAGTCGCAAAGTCACGCGGAGGCGGAGGCCGAGAATTTTCGCAAAATGCTTTTGGCGATGGCACGCGATGTGCGCGTGATGTTGATCAAACTCGCCGACCGCCTGCACAACATGCGCACTCTGGGCGCGGTGAGCCCTGAGCAGCGCCGCCGCGTGGCGCGCGAAACCATCGAGATCTACGCGCCCATTGCCAATCGATTGGGCCTGGATAGTTTGTTTCGCGAAATGCATGAACTGGCATTTCAGAACCTGCACCCGCATCGCTACCAGGTGTTGGTCAAGGCGGTAAAGGCGGCGCGCGGCAATCGCCGCGAAGGCGTGAACAAGGTGCTGGCGGAAATTAAAAAACGTCTACCCGCTGCTGGTGTCGATGCAAGGGTGAGCGGGCGCGAAAAACATATTTATTCAATCTATAAAAAAATGGCCGAAAAGCACCTGTCATTCTCCGAGGTGTTGGATTTTTATGGCTGTCGTGTGGTGGTGAAAGATGTGCCGGCGTGTTACTTGGCATTGGGTGCTTTGCACTCGCTCTACAAGCCGGTACCGGGAAAATTCAAGGATTACGTCGCCATCCCCAAGGCGAATGGCTACCAATCGCTGCACACCTCGCTGATGGGTCCGTTTGGCATGCCGCTGGAGGTGCAGATTCGCACCGAGAAAATGCACCGCATCGCCGAAACCGGCGTGGCGTCGCATTGGTTGTACAAGGAATCGGCCGAGGATCTAAAGGGCGTGCAGCAGCGCACCCACCAGTGGCTGCAGTCGCTTTTGGATATTCAAAAAACCACCGGCGACGCGGCGGAGTTTCTGGAACACATCAAGATCGATCTTTTCCCCGACGAGGTGTATGTATTCTCGCCCAAGGGCAAGATCCTGCCCCTGCCGCGTGGCGCGACGGCGGTCGATTTTGCCTATGCGGTGCATACCGACATCGGCAATTGCTGTATTGCGGCGAAAATAAATTACGAACTGGCGCCGTTGCGCAGCGAATTGCAAAACGGTGATCACGTCGAAATCGTCACCGCCCCCAATGCGCACCCCAACGCGCATTGGCTGACTTACGTCAAAACCGCCAAGGCCCGCGCGCAGATTCGCCATTTCTTGAAGACCATGGAGGCTGGCGAGTCGGTGGCCTTGGGCGAGCGCCTGCTCAATCAGGCATTGCGCGGGCTGGGATCGCGCATTGGCGAGATTAGCGAGGACAAATGGGGAAAACTGGTACGTGATTCGAGCGCCCATTCGCGACAAGACCTACTCGCGGATGTAGGCTTGGGCAAACGGTTGCCAGCGATCGTGGCGCGCAAATTATTGCAAATGGGCGACTCCCAGGCCGGAGAACCCAAAGAGGGGAAACCTTCTTCGTCGATCGTCATTCGCGGGTCGGAGGGTATGGCGGTGCAGTTTTCGCATTGCTGCAACCCGATACCTGGTGATCCGATCATTGGCTTTATCAATAAGGGTCAGGGATTATTGATTCACACCCACGATTGCCCCACGGCGCGTCGCTCGCGTGGCGATCCAGATAAATGGATCGAGGTTGACTGGGACCCGCAGACCGCGCGCCTATTCGATGTAAGACTGAAAGTCGAAGTGCTTGACCAGCGCGGCGTGCTCGCCAAAGTTGCCGCGGCGATTGCCACTGCCGGTTGCAATATTTCCAACGTTTCCGTGGACAACAATGAAAGCCGTTACGCCACCAATAACTTCACCTTGCAGGTTTCCGACCGGCAGCATTTGGCGCGCGTGATGCGCGCCTTGCGACGCATCCCCGAGGTGGTGAGGATTGCGCGCAGCAAAGACTGATCGCCGCCAGACACATACGTGGTGCAAGCTCAGTCCAGTACGTGCGACACCAATCCGTCAGCGAGCTTGGGCTCGAACCAGGTAGATTTGGGCGGCATAACTTGCTTGGCGTCGGTCACCGCCATCAGGTCCGCCATGCTGGTTGCATGCATGGAAAAGGCCACCGTCATTTCACCACTATTAACGCGTTTTTCCAGTTCACTTGTCCCGCGTATGCCGCCGACGAAATCGATGCGTTTGTCGGTGCGCAGATCGGTGATGCCTAAAATTGGCGCGAGCAGTTGATCGGACAAGAGACTCACATCCAAACGCCCGACGGGGTCGGCGGGAATTTTTGCAGGCTTTATTCGCAAGCGATACCACTGACCGGTAAGGTACATGCCAAGTTCGCCATGCGTCGCAGGTTCGACCGCGGCGGGCGCGGCGGCGAGCGAAAAGTTCTCCTCGATACGGTGCAAGAAGGCATCGCGCGCCAAACCACCCAAATCACGCACCACGCGGTTGTAGCAAAGGATTTGCATTTCTCCAGCGGGAAAACTCACGGCAAGAAAATAGTCCGCATTCGCGCTTGCGCTGTCACCGCCACTGCC
The DNA here is from genome assembly GCA_046153355.1 of Burkholderiales bacterium. Classification (GTDB taxonomy): domain Bacteria; phylum Pseudomonadota; class Gammaproteobacteria; order Burkholderiales; family SG8-39; genus 2-02-FULL-62-17. The sequence continues at coordinate 23,586 of JBJXEY010000403.1, read as the reverse complement.
ATTGGCACGCCGCGCTGCGGCGACGCGCGAGGCCGCGGCGGAACGATGATGGCCGTCGGCGATATATAGCGCGGGCATGGATTCGAAACAGGCACTCAAGCGCGCAACGGTGGCTGCATCATCAATTACCCATACGGTATGACGAACGCCGGTGTCGGCAAGTACATCCGCTGCTGGGGTCACATTGCAGACGGCGGCGAGAAGCTGATCCACTTCGGCGCTATCCGGGTGTGCGAGCAGCACCGGCCCGGTCTGCGCATTGAGCGCTTCAATCTGCCGCACCCTATCGTCTTCCTTGTCGGGGCGGGTGAATTCATGACGGCGGATGCGGCCCTCGTCGTAGGCGGCCACGGATGCTGCGGCCACCAAGCCGGTTTGCGTATGGTTGCCCATGATCAGGCGGTAGGCGTAATAGCACGGTTGTGCATCCCGTTTTAGGACACCTTCGGCAATCATGCGATTGAGATTCTCCGCGCCCTTTGCATAGACCTTTGGCGCGTAAACGTCGGTATCCGCAGGCAGATCGATTTCCGGTTTGGAGATATGTAGAAAGCTCCAGGGCTTACCTGCCGCGCGCGTGCGCGCTTCGACGCTATTCAAAACGTCATAGGGTGGAGCGGCGACATCGCCCGCGCTTCGGTTGAGCGGCCGCAGGCCACGAAATGGTTTGATTAAAGGCATTAAGCGCTCCGAATTAAATTCAAACTTTGTAGTATTCGCGATACCAATCGACAAAACGTTTCACGCCCACCTCTACCGGGGTGCGCGGTCGATAGGCGGCATCTTTTTCCAGACGCGATACATCGGCGCTGGTGGCGGGCACATCGCCCGCTTGCATAGGCAGCATGTCGCAAATGGCCTTGCGGCCCAGACTTTGCTCCAGAACTTCGATATAGCGCATTAGCTTTACCGGCTGGCTATTGCCGATGTTGTAGATGCGATACGGCGCGTTGCTGGTGGCCGAATCAGGTGAGTCGGCCCGCCAAGTGGGGTCGGGCGCTGCAGGGCGGTCGGTGACGCGCATCACGCCTTCAACAATGTCATCCACATAGGTGAAATCGCGCACCATGTCGCCACGATTGAAAACCGGAATGGCTTCACCCGCAATGATCGCTTTGGTGAATTTAAACAAAGCCATGTCGGGGCGACCCCATGGGCCGTAGACGGTAAAAAAGCGCAACCCGGTGCAGGGCAGGCGATATAAATGCGCATAACTGTGTGCCATCAACTCATTGGCTTTTTTGGTGGCGGCGTAGAGCGACACCGGGTGATCCACGCTGTCAGATTCGGCAAATGGCAGCTTCACGTTGGCGCCATACACCGAGCTAGACGAAGCAAACACCAAGTGGCCGGTTTCGCCACGCCTTGCGCCTTCGAGAATATTGCCAAAGCCAACCAGATTGGCATCGATGTAGGCAGCGGGATTGTCGATCGAATAACGTACTCCGGCCTGCGCGGCCAGGTGCACCACCGCGTCGAAGCGCTCGCTGGCGAATAACTTTTTCATACCGTCGCGATCAACGATGTCGAGCAGTTGAAAGCGAAAGTTGGCGTTTGATTGCAGACGCGCAAGCCGCGCTTCTTTTAACGACACCGCGTAGTAATCGTTCAAATTGTCGATGCCCACGACCGTGTCGTCGCGACCCAAAAGTCGCAAAGCCAGGGTGCTGCCGATAAAACCAGCGGCGCCGGTGATGAGTATTTTTGCCAAGTCAACGGGCTCCGTTTAGTAAAAGCAGTTTCTCGAATGTTGCAAGGGAGGATTTCAGCGGCGTACAGGCGATGCCCCAACCGATGGCAACCCCGACGCTGTTGGCCAACATATCGGCCATCTCGAAACTGCGATATGAAGTCATCCCTTGAAGAAATTCAATGCCGATGCCCATGGCGCAAAACCCAATTGCGATGCGAAGGCGCGCGGGTAAATCAATGTAGAGCATGCCGAACCAGAACATCAGACTGCCATAGGCCAAAAAGTGCCCGAGTTTATCGCTGTTTTTACCCAGATCGGCCTCGATGGGAATTAACGACAAGGTCAATACCGTGGCAATCATGGCAAAGCCGATCACGCGCCACAGCCAAATAAAACGAAGCCGAGCGCTCACTTCAGGCACGCACTACGCCAAAGCGAAATTTCTCGCTTTTTCCAGGGATGAAGAGGGTTCCGAACATCCAATCCCACAGCGCCAAAGCGGTGCCGAAGTTGCACTGATGGTGGATCGGGTCGATGGAATGGTGCGCCTGATGCATGTGCGGCGAAACCAGAATGTGCGACAGCCATCGCGGGTAATTCAATGCGATATGGCTGTGGCGCAAATGCGAAAAAGCCAGATACCAGCTAAGCCAAAAAACATTGACGCCTAAATAGGTATACGGAGTGATGTTGGCGCCGAACATCAGATTCGCGATGCCAAAAGCGATTCCTTCGCCAAATTGAAAAGCGACAAAATGCACCACGGCCTCGGGTGGCCAGAATCTAAACGCGGTAATAGGTGTGAGCACCGCCGGATTGTGATGCAACGAATGAAACCACCACAGCACTTTGAATCGATGAAACAGGCGATGGCTCCAATAAAGAGACAAGTCGCTCAATACAAAGGCGAGGACCGCCATGGTGATTTGCGCCGACATAACCGGCGCTGCGACGCGCGTTGGCTGACCGCCGGCAATAAAAAAAACCAGCAGTACTCCGCCCACCGACACAAAAAACAATGCCGATCCGATTAAGACTTGCGTAAAGGTGTAACCCAGATAACAGGCAATATCCATCGGCAATTCACGAAAGAACGAAGCGAGTGACTTTCTTTCGGTGGATATCGCGGCATCGATCTGGCGGCGGTACATGACCGCCACCGCGAGCGCGCCCAGCGCGGAAACCACGATGGTCGGCCACCAAAACAGCGCGCGTGGGTCGGTGAAAAAACCGCCAAGCGAGCCGATCCAGGTTTTTATGAGGGCGCTGACGTCCATTAAATCAAGCGGTGTTTCGCTTTAACCAATCTTGGGTAACGCAATGCCGCTCTTCACCCCTGGCCGCGCTTCCATTTGTGCCACCCAGCGGGAGAGATTCTTGTGCGCTTCGAGCAATTGCGCGTTTTTACGCGCACCGCCCACGAACGGAAAGATCGACATATCAGCGATGCTATAGGTCTTGCCGCCAAGAAATTCGTTCTTACCCAATTGCTCGTCGGCGGTCTTGAAAAACCGCACCACTTCAGTCCACGATTCGTCGATGGAAAACTGATTCTTCACCGGCAGTCGATTTGCAAATTTATTCCAGGTGTTGAAGGCCACGCCCAAATCGGTCAAACCAAACATCGCCCAGTCGAGCACCTCACCGCGCTCTTTGCCGCTCTTGGGGAGGAATTTGCCGTACTTATCGGCCAAGTACACCAGGATTGCCGCCGAACCATACACAGCGCCGCCGGTGTCGTGATCGAAAACCGCCGGCACTTTGCCGGTAGGGCTGATTTTGAGAAAGTCCGGCGTCTGGTTCTCGTGCTTGGGCAGCATCACGGTCTTGCAGGTGTAGGCCTCGCCCAACTCCTCGGCAAGAATGGTGGTCTTCCAGCAATTGGGCGTGGTAAATACATACAGGTCGTACATGAATCGCTCCTTAATGAATAGGCAGTAGTGAATAGTGAATAGTGAATAGTGAATAGTGAAGGGGTGAGAGTAAATCCCGAGGGGCGCCAATATACCGCGAGCGGCTACAGCGCGATTGCTTGCTTGATATCAAAACCCTGATAGTGGCGGTCATCGAGCGCCTGCAGTGAAGGCAATACCTCTTTGGCGAATAGCCGTAGATTGCGCTCAGTTAAATCGCGCGGCAGCGTGCCAAATTGCATGAGACAGATCAAATTGCCCAGGCCTAGCTCCCGATGGCATTGCTCGAAACGCCGGCGCACGGTATCGGGGCTGCCCACTACCGCGATCCCCTTTTCCACCAACCCTTCGGCGGTGGATTTGCCAAATACCGCGCCCTTGGTTTGCAGCATTTTTTTCAATGATGCGGGCGAGGTATACCCAGGCGGGAACAAATATTCGGTGGGCATGGAGAGGAAGGTGTTGAACATTGCCTCCAGATGCGGCTTGGCCTCGCGCATCGCTTGTTCATCGGTATCGGCCACATACACCGGCAGGTTCCAGGCAAGGCGATCTGAAGCCGCCACATAGCCGTACTTGCGTTGCGTTACTTCGCGGTAAGCATTCAAATAACGCGCCACCGCCGGATAGGGCGAGTAGGCCTGCGCATAGACGTATTTGCGATCAGGGTGCGAAGCCCATTCCAATGTTTCCACCGAGCCCTGCGTTGGGCACCAGATGGGCGGATGGGGTTTTTGAAACGGCCGCGGCCAGACGTTGACGTAATCAAATTGGTAGAACTTGCCATCGAAGACAAACGGCCCGGGCTCGGTCCAGGCGCGGATCACCAGGTCATGCGCTTCGTGTTGCCGCGCCAGCGACTCCACCGGGTTCACCCCCATGCTGTGATACTCGGCGCCGATGCCGCGCACCATGCCGGTGATTAAGCGCCCGCCGGTGATCACGTCGATCATGGCGTGTTCCTCGGCCAGCGTGAGTGGATTCTCGCGCAGACCAAAGGCCGAACCAAGAATCGCGATTTTGGCTTTCTTCACCCGTCGCGATAACGCCGCCGCCATCACCACGGGCGAGGGCATCAGGCCGTAGGCATTTTGATGATGTTCGTTCACGGTAATGCCATCGAAACCCAATTCCGCCGCGAGCTCCAATTCATCCAGATAACGGTTGTACAGTTCGTGGCCTTTAACCGGGTCGAAATTGGTATTGGGAAACTTCACCCATACCGAGGCGTATTTCGCCGCCTCCGCCATGTCGATATGTGCGTAGGGCATGAGGTGGAACATGAATACGTTCATCGTTGCACCTCATCGTAAAAGGCCATCATCGCGGCAAGCAATTCGCCGGGCTTTTCGACTTGCGGGGAGTGGCCCGCATCGGCAATGAAACTCAGTTTCGCCTCGGGCATCAAGCGTTGGTACGCCCGGCCATGTTCGGGCGGGATGATGTGGTCGCTATCGCCCCAAACCAGGTGAGTGGGCACATCGATGCGATGCAGCCAGCGCGCCAGTTGCGGATTGTTAAGACGCGGGTGCCAACACAGTTGCGCCGCCGTGGTGCGATTGCGAATCAGGATATCGAGCTGTTCCGGTGTCTTCGGCGTAGCCAGTTCCGCGAGCGCGGCTTCGGCGAGCTGCGGATTGACGAAGAGGTGTTTGCCCAGCAATTCCGCGGGCGGCAGCAGAAAAATATCCACGCCGTTATGTCCGGGAACACGTAGGCCGGCGGCGGACATCAGGGTGACGCTGGCGATGCGTTGTGTTGCACGCACCGCAATCTCGGCGGCAAGCCACCCGCCCATCGAGTGGCCGACGACATACACGTTGCCAAGATTTTGGCTTTGGAGAAAATCCAAATAAAAGTAGGCCAAGTCGCCGATGTTTTCCATCCACGGCGCATCCCCCGATACCCCAAAGCCGGGGTGATCGGGCGCGATCACTTCGAAGCGCTCGGATAATTGTTCGAAAAACGTGCTCCATAAATTTGGCCCGTTGGCGCCATGCAGGTACAACAAGCATGGGCCACGACCAGCACGCACCATGCGCACGCGGCAACCGCGCACTGCGAAGAACTCTTCTGTTACCGGCATGAACTTTGATCCCGAAATAGATTTTGTCTGCAGATTTCGCCCCCACACTATCCGCGAACGTTTGGAAACCGTTATCGTACCGGCCATGTTGCCACAATCCATACCCATGTCATGCGCGAAACGGCTCGACGAGTCGCAGCCGAAGCCGCTTCACGTCGTGGTGAATAATCCATGAGCAATGCGGAAAAAACGCTACCCCAAGTAGTGGGATATCGAGCGGTCTCGCATTTGGGGGAGGGAGGCGGAGCACATGTTTGGTTGGCCGAACGAGAAGGCGATGGGCGCTCGATTGTCCTCAAAATTCTGAAAACCACGCCAGCGGAGAACACCGGCATGTTCCAGTCGTTTCGCCAGGAGCATGCATTCATGGCCGAGTCGAGCCATGCCGGTGTGGCGGAAATATTCGACCATGGTTTCGCTGGCGCCTATCCCTACCTGGCGATGGAATATTTTCCGCGTGGGTCGCTAAAAGACGCGGTGCGGGAAGCGTTCAGCCCGCGGCAAGCGATGGCGGTGCTCGCGCAGCTTGCCGGCGCGTTGGAGAAAATTCATGCCAATCGCATCGTGCATCGCGATCTCAAACCCGCCAATGTATTGGTGCGCGACGATGGCACCATGGCGATTGCCGATTTCGGCGTGGCCGCGCGGCTTGAAGCAGTGAGCGCCGATGCCAAGAAACAGGAGGTGTTCGGTTCACCGCATTATTTCGCGCCCGAGGTGATACGTGGCGAACCGGCGTCGCGACTCAGCGACATTTATAGCCTGGGCATCATGTTTTATGAAATGCTCACCGGCAACAAACCGTTTCTCGCCAATAACATTCGCGACCTGGCGCAGAAGCATTTACACGCACCGATTCCACGTTTGAGTGCCGATCTTGCGGACTACCAGGCATTGCTCGATGGCATGCTGGCGAAAAACGCGGCGCATCGTTTTCAGCGGGCGCAAGATTTGTTGGAGGGAATCGATGAGGTCTGGACTTTGCTCGCGGTGCGCGCCACGCAGGCTGGTGGTGTGAGTAAGGTATAGCCCAATAACAGATACATTAATGCTAATTGATGTCGTGGTATAAGCTATTTTTAAATTAATTCAGAACATTTAGGAGAATTGAATGAATTTGCAATTGAGCATCGCCATGGCCGCCAACCCACGTACCTGGCCTATCTTCGACGGTCGAGTGAAACCCAAGGGGATCGACTTTTTGCCCAGCATGGTGTTGCCTTCGGAGCTTTTCTGGCGTCAACTGAAGTTCGCTGAGTTCGATATCTCCGAGATGTCGTTCTCCTCGCTCATCATGGCGGTGGCGCAAGGCGATGATCGTTTCGTAGGCCTGCCGATTTTCACTACTAAGCGTTTCTTTCATGCGGGCATTCTGGTGCGTAAGGATTCCGGCATCGAGAAACCCGAAGATCTCAAGGGAAAACGCGTCGGCGTGCCCGAGTATCAGCAAACTGCGGCCTTGTGGTCGCGCGGCGCGCTGGAGCACGAATGGGGCGTGACGCCGCGCGACATTGAATTCTGGATGGAGCGCCAGCCCTCGCACAGCCATCGTGGCGCGGTGGGCTTTGCCACGCCGCCGGGGGTGACCATTAATCAAATGCCGCCGGAGAAAAACATCGGCACCATGATGCAGTCAGGTGAAATCCAAGCGGCGATTCACTACATCCTCAATCCGCCCAATCTGGTGGATAGAAGCTCGGCTAACCTATATGAGGACCCGGGTATACGTTTTCTTTTTCCCGATGTGCCCGCCGAATGCGCGCGCTACTACAAAAAAACCGGCATCTTCCCCATCAATCACGGCATGGTGATCAAGCGCGAAATCGCCGAGCGCCACCCTTGGGTAGTGTTGAATATATTGGAGGCGTTCAACCAAGCTAATGAGATTGCCAATCGCGAGCGCGTGGCGCACACCGATTACTACGCTGCTGCCGGGCTTTTGGGGCCGGGTGCGGGCGCCGCGTTACGCGCACCACTTTTGCAGCATGGCATAGCCGCCAATCGCAAGGTGTTGGAAACCGCGGCGCAATATTCGGTGGAGCAAGGTTTGACACCGCGCTTGGTAAAACTTGAAGAAGTGTTTGCCGCGGCGACGCTGGATCAGTAGGGCGAGAGAAGCGATTCCCGGATTCGCGTCGCAGAATGCCCAATGCGCGCGAATACAGGGCCAATGCTTGGAGACGCCCGTCCCGCCTTGTTCTTCGAGCAATAGTTATTTTGGTGGGGCTTTTAAAATTCGAGTTTTCGAAACAGCAGCACCGATACGCCAGCATTGCCCAGCATACGCCCACGACGTAGCTCTTTGGTGAGTACGGCACGTTGACGAGTGAGATCGCTCATTAGTTGCGACCCCTGAACCAGTTCTTCGCAAGCAATAAATTCCTCGACCCTATCCGCCCAAAAATTGTTGGCCAGGCCTTCTCGCACCGCGTCACCGATTCGCCCGCCCGCGCCACTCGAGCCATAACCATGCACCACGATTAAGGCGCGCAGTCCCGCGTCACTGCCAGCGCGCATGGCTCGGGTGAGGTGATCCAAAGCTTGTTCAACCGTAGGCGCGCCTTGCTCCAAATCGACACGCCAGAACTCAACATGGGCGTAGGGCGTCTCGGCGCTGCCGCAACTCGGGCAGTCCTGGGGAAGCAGCAGGCGCGGATTGCCACATTGGGCGCATTCCAAGGCTGGACGCATAGTATTTCGTGTCAAACTTGAGAATTCACAACTCTTAGCATACGACACATGACAACAACCTCCAGCGCTTTGAACCGGGCACGCTATGTCGCAACGGCTTTCGCAATCGGCTGCTTGCTTGGCCCCTGCCTCGCACTCGCTCAATACCCCGTTAAGCCAATTCGATTTTTCGTGCCGATTCCACCGGGTGGTGCGCCGGATATCATCGCGCGTGTGGTCGCCGATAAACTATCGCCGCTACTCGGGCAGCCGGTGGTGGTGGAGACCCGTGCCGGTTCCGGCGGCAACATCGCCACCGACTTGGTGGCGCGCGCGGCACCCGACGGCTACACCGTGATGATCGCCTACGACGCCATGATCGTCATCAATCCGCACATGTACGCCAACATGACGGTGGACCCAATGAAAGACCTGCTGCCGATTGCCTCCATGGCCGTGGCGCGCTCCATGCTGCTAGTGGTTAATCCGTCGCTGCCGGTCAAAGACTTGAAGGATTTCATCGAGTACGCGAAAAAAGCCAATCCGCCACTCGCATTCGCCTCTGGTGGCAGCGGCAGCCAGCACCAGATGTCGATGGAACTTCTCAAATCGCGCGCCGGCATTAATCTTTTGCATGTTCCCTACAAGGGTGGCGCACCGGCGGCCACCGCCGTGATGGGTGGCGAAGTGCCGGTGATGTTTGCCGGATCTGTCAACGCAACGCAGGTTCGTGCCGGAAAGCTGCGCCTACTGGGCGTCACCGGCGAATCGCGCCTACCGATATTTCCCGATGTCCCGGCCATCGGCGAGCTCTATCCCGGCTACCTCATCACCACCTGGATGGGCATGTTTGGTCCGGCTGGAATGCCCGAGCCAGTAACCGCGCGGTTGCGTGCGGATACTCGGCGGGCACTGGCCATGCCCGAGGTGCGCGAACGCATCATGACCGCGAGTTCGCTGGAAACCTATAACGCGACGCCCGAGGAGTTTTCCTCGGTGATTCGTGCCGATTATGAGAAGTATGGGAAGTTGGTGAAGCAGTTTGGGATTAAAGCCGATTAAGGCTTATTCGATGACGACGCAGCAGCTAGGGCTGTTCGACGAATTAAACTTCTACGAAGGCACGGATGTTGAGTACAAGGCCGCGCTCGGCGGCTTGCCGCGTGATCTTTGGGAGACTTATGCGGCATTTGCCAATACCGAGGGCGGTATTCTGTGGTTAGGTATCACACAGCGTCCGACGACACTCGATGTTCATGGCGTCGATAACGCCGAAAAGCTGGTTGGCGATTTTTGGAACACCATCAACAATCGCAGCAAAGCCAATCGGAATTTGCTCAAGAATGCGGACGTCTCCATCATCCCGGTGGAAGACAGGTCCGGCCGTGCAGTGGTGCGAATCGCAGTGCCGCGAGCCAATCGGCGCGAGCGGCCAGTATTTATTGGTACCGATCCGTTTCGTGGAACCTATCGGCGTAACCACGAAGGCGACTACGTTTGTTCCGAAGACGAAGTGCGGCGCATGTTTGCCGATCAATCGGAGGAGCCGCCTGACAGTCGCATACTTGTGAATTTCGGGATGGATGATCTTCATACTGATTCCATCCGTCAGTTTCGTAATCGGTTTTCTTCCCGTGAACCGAATCACCCATGGCTAGTGGAAGATGACACCGGGCTATTGACGAAACTTGGCGGATGGCGGACCGACCGATCTATAGGTATCTCGGGTTTGACGATAGCGGGCCTATTAATGTTCGGGCGTGGCGAAGTAATCGTGTCTCCCGAGGCGCTACCTGGTTTTCATCTCGATTATCGCGAGCGCTTGTCCGATGATCCGGCGGTGCGCTGGACTGACCGTGTGACCTTGGATGGCACTTGGGAAGGTAATCTATTTCAGTTTTACCAACGTGTTGTTCAGCTGCTATCGAGCGGTCCAGGGTTAAAGGCACCGTTTCAACGGGATACCGGTGGTTACAGGCGATTGACGACGGCAGTACACGAGGCGCTGCAAGAAGCATTGGTCAACGCGTTGATACATGCCGACTATTCGGGTCAAGGCGGCGTTGTTATTGACCGTTTTCCCGATCATTTCGAGTTTTCCAATCCCGGTACATTGCTGCTGTCTCGCGAACAATTGTGGCGTGGTGGGGTGAGCGAATGCCGCAATAAATCGTTGCAGCGGGCGTTCCAGATGCTAGGCGTTGGCGACAAGGCGGGTTCGGGCATCGACAAAATTCGTTCCAATTGGGCCGAGCAGCGCTGGCGATCACCTAGCATTCATGAAACCCTCAGACCCGACAGAGTGCGCTTGATTCTCTCCATGTCGAGCTTGTTACCCGAAGCGGCGTTGGAGGCTTTGAGGAGTCGTTTTGGCGAACGGTTCGCCGAACTTGCGCCCGAGGATGTACAGGTCCTGGTGACGGCGCTGCAAGAGAGCGAGATTACCAACCAACGCTTGCAGGAAATTCTGTCGTTGCACCGCGTGGATATCACCCGGCTGTTACAAGGCCTGGTCCGGCGCGGCTATCTTGTGCCTCAGGGGGTAGGGAGGGGAACCTCGTACCGCTTGGGTGATGCGCAAACGGGTGGAAGCGAGGCAATTTCCTTGGATAAAGAGGTAGCTCCCCTCATTAGCTCCCCTCATAAGGAGGTAGCTCCCCTCATTAGCTCCCCAAATACCGATACCACGCCGGATTTCGGAGCTTTAAGAATTTTGGCCGAACCCATTAGATCGGCCCAACGAGCCAGCCCCGCACAAGTCAGGCAGACCTTGTTACGTTTATGCCGTGACCATTTCCTGACTTTGAAGGAGTTGGCCGAACTGCTGGGACGCACCGCTGAAAACCTTCGTGATCGCCACCTTGCCGAATTGGTTAAAACCGGAAAGTTGGAACTGCGGTTTCCGGCTCAGCCCACGCATCCTGAGCAGGGATATCGAAGCATGCCCGATCCCAGCGACGCGAGAAAAAACTAATGTCCGCGTTAAAAGTTTGATGCACGAGCGCCGAAGAATGCCCTTTCTTTCCTGCCCAAAATGCAAGCACCAACCTCTCCCTGAGAACCAGGCCTTCCCAGTTGCTTGCCCAGGCTGTGGCGTAATTTTCGCCAAGTTGGGTGAGCGCATGGCGCGTGCATCGGCCACTCTGAGCGCGCCCGCGTTCTTCGGCGAGATCGAAGAGTCAATCGATACTACGGAACCTTCAACACGCGACGGCATTTTCGCGATGTTGTTCCACGTCCCCGATCAGGTCGACAAGCTCAATTGGTATGGGCGCATCGCCGGTTTGGCGATTTTTGTTCTCTGGACGTTTTTCATCTGGCGCGACATGGATATCCCTGGCGGGAACCCGGGAAGTTATTTCCTGCATGTTGTCGCCACGCCGTTTCACGAGGCCGGGCATTACTTTATTTTTCGCTGGTTCGGCGAATTCATCATGATTCTCGGCGGCACCTTGGGGCAGCACTTGTTTTTTATCGTGCTGGGCGTGGCGCTATTGTGGAAGCGGCGCGATCCTTTTGGCGCGGCTGTGTTTTTCTGGGGGCTGGGGTTTTCAGTTGCCGACATGGGTGTCTATATGTACGACGCGTTCGATCCGAAGATGATGTTGCTCTCTGGCAGGACCGGCGCCGATGACGACGGGCACGATTGGCAGAATCTGTTCGACATGATGGGTGTACTCAAACACGCGCGTGGTATCGGGGTCTTCTTTGGCTACGTTGGCAAGGCGATGATGGCTGCGGGTCTGGCGTGGGCCGCGTGGATGGTTTGGCGGCAACACGCACATCTGTCGGACGCGCTGGGCGCGGAGAGCGAGGTCGATTGACGGCAACGAAACCAAAATTTAACGTCGCCCAGCCTCTGAGAACGAATTCGCGATTGGCCACATCGCGCAATTGATTTTGGGAATTAGCGCAGCGTGATGCGATTGATCAACACGCCATCCGCGTTCTTCGCGCCTTGTACGCGCACCTTAGCGCCGGCTTTCACCAGGCTTCTATCAACCGGCAAGATGGCGGTGACGGGAACGCCCGGGTTCAATATCAACTCAGACTCCCCACCCTGATATTTCACCTTGATGTTGTTGCTGCCGCCAACAATCGCCGTGCCAGTGACGGTGGCATTGGTCATGGTCTGGTTCTGTGGGTCGTTCATCGGCCGCTGACCTTCCCCCAGGCCGCGCAGGGCATCCGGGAAAATTCGCAATTCGGTCGAATGCAATTTGCCGTCGGCTTTGCGCACCGCGGCGGAGGCGACAAAGTCGTTCGGTTTGATGTCGGCTAGGGTTGCGGATTTATTTTGCAGTACCAACAGATTCGGCGCGAGACGGAAAGTATCCACCGCGCCGCCGTCCTCGCTGGTGAGCGAAATCGTCGCCGCGTCCATGCTATTAACTGTGGCGTTGAACGCGATGGCATTCGGGTTGGGGGCCTGCGCATTTGCGATGCTGCTCGAAATCGCGATTAACAATGCAAGGGTCAGGTTTGTTCGCATGGGTAGGACTCCTTTCAAGAGTGGAGGCGAGCGTTGCGCGGGGAGAACCTCGTCACTTTAGCGGATGTTTGGCAATGGCTATCCCTGCCATACGCCGTAGCCCTGCTCGCGCAACGCAATGCCCAATTCCACTTCCAATTCGGCCGCCGCGCGATAGCGCATGGTGCAAGGTCAACGCAGGTCAATCGTCGCCGCATGACCGGGTGAATTGCTTGCGTGAATCAAATCGCGCAATATCGATTGTCTGGGTTAGACGTCAAGCCCTACATCCAGCGCCGGCGCGCTGTGCGTGAGCCATCCGGAGGACAGCAGATCCACGCCGGTGGCGGCAATGGCGTTCACAGTTTCGAGGGTGATGCCACCTGAAGCCTCGGTGAGCATGCGCCCGTCGATACGTTTTACCGCGTCGGCCATTTGTGCCACCGTCATGTTATCCAGCAGCACCGCATCGGCGCCGGTGGCCAAGGCCTCATCCAGTTGCGCGAGCGAATCGACTTCGACTTCAATTTTCACCAAATGTCCGACTGAGGCCTTTACCCGTTCGATGGCCTGGCGCACGCCACCGGCCACTGCAACGTGATTGTCCTTAATCAGCACCGCGTCATCCAGGCCGAAGCGATGATTGCTGCCGCCACCCGCGCGGATGGCATGTTTTTCCAGAATGCGCAGGCCCGGTGTGGTTTTACGCGTGCAGACAATGGCGGCTTTGTGCGGCTTGGCCGCGGCAACCAAGGCAGCGGTGGCGCTGGCAACACCTGAGAGTTGACCGATGAAATTAAGCGCGACGCGCTCGCCGGCGAGGATGGCGCGCGCCGGCCCTTCTAATCGCATGATGACGTCGCCGCGCTTCACCGGCGAGCCATCCGGCAAATCGATCATTACCGATACTCTCGGGTCGAGCAGCAAAAACGCCAAGGCTGCCGCGCCGGTGCCGGCCACCACGCCGTTCTTGCGCGCAGCGATCACCCCTTGCATGAAGGTGTCGGCGGAAACGATGGCATCAGTGGTGATATCGCCGGCGCGGCCAAGATCTTCGCGCAGCGCCTCGCGCACGATGGGTTCAATCAGCAGGGGCAATAACGGTTGGGGCAGGGCCATGGCGGACTTTCGTAATATATTTTTAGCGCAGCGCCAGCATTCTCTCGATCGGCAAACGCGCGCGCTCGGCAATCGCGGGGTCGATCAACACCTCGTGTGTGAGAGTCTCTAACGCGTGGCGAATCTTGGGTAGGGTGATGCGATTCATGTGCGGGCAGAATTTGCACGGCTGCACGAATTCGAGTTCCGGGTATTGCGCCGAGACGTTATCGGCCATTGAGCATTCGGTCACCATCATCACGCGCTTGGGGCGCTTTTTCTCGACGTAGTCGATCATCGCCGCAGTTGACCCCGAGAAATCGGCGGTGGCAATGACTTCGGGCGAGCACTCCGGGTGCGCAAGCACCGTCACACCGGGATGGCTTTCGCGAAGTTGTTCCACGTCGTTCACGGTGAATTTTTCGTGCACTTCGCAGCGGCCTTTCCAGGTGATGATGCGCACCTTCGTTTTTGCGGCGACGTTTTGCGCCAGGTACTCATCGGGAATAAAGATCACCTCCGACACGCCCAGGCTCTCCACCACTTTTTGCGCGTTGGCCGAGGTGCAGCAGATATCGCTCTCGGCTTTTACCTCGGCGCTGGTGTTGACATAGGTGACCACCGGCGCGCCGGGATGCAATTCGCGCAGGCGGCGCACATCGGCGCCGGTGATCGACTCCGCAAGCGAACAACCGGCTTCGGGGTCGGGGATCAGCACGGTGCGTTCGGGATTCAGGAGCTTCGCCGTTTCGGCCATGAAGTGCACGCCGCAGAGCACGATCACCTTGGCGCGGCTGTTCATGGCCTCGCGTGCCAGGGCCAGCGAATCGCCAACGATATCGGCCACGCCGTGGAAAATTTCCGGTGTCTGGTAGTTGTGCGCGAGGATCACCGCATTGCGCTCGCGTTTGAGGCGAATAATCGCGTCAATGTCCGCAGCGTAGCGCGGCCATTTGAAGGCGGGCACCACGCGGCGCATGTTCTCGTAGAGGTGCGCGGTGCGCGCCGCGAGCGCCGGGTCCATCCCGGCGAAAACGTTTTCAACTGTTTGCATGGCGCGCCTCTTATTCTCACATTAAGAATTAGTACCGGACAAAAAACCGGTCTAGGAGACCGGCTTCAAGGAGAAGTATAGCCTATTAATTCTGATCGTGAGTATAAGTCTAAAACACCTGGAGCCGGCAAGGTCCCAAGTGTCCAGCGCATTAGGTGGTTTAAATTAAATTGCCTTGACGCCGGAAACCGGAAGCCGCGCCACCGGCGCCGGTAATTCCGGCACGACTTCGCGACGATAACGCAGCAAGCGCGCCGGGCGCCCCGCGGTTTCGGCGGAGAGCTTGCCGGTGTCCTCGACCAAATGCTGGCTTTCCACCAAACGGCGAAAGTTCGGCTTGTGCAATTGCAAACCCGCCAGCGCCTCGACGGCGCGCTGCAATTGCAAAAAGGTAAAAGTTGGCGGCATCAACTCGAATACCACCGGACGATATTTGATCTTGCCGCGCAGGCGAGCCAGGGCAGTGGCGAGCACACGGCGGTGATCGGCGTACATGCTGATGCCCTCGGGCAGAGCGTCTTCGGCCTTGCCCCAGGTACGCACCCGATCACGGTGCGCCTCTGAAACCAAGCCGATTTCATAGAGCAGCTCGTAACGTTCCAAAACACGTTCCTCGTTCCACGGCCGGCCGCCGGTGGCGAAGGTGGCACGCGCGCGCTCCTCGCGTGCGCGGCGCTCGAACGTGGAGCCCGAGGCCGCGATCCAGCGGCGCAGTTGCGTATCGATCATCGAGAGAACGGCGGGGCGCCCGGCGCGCCAATCCTCCCAGGGAAAATACCGATAGGCGCTGCGCCACGCCGCGCCAGCGTGACGTGCCGGCTTCAATTCGCGCACCAAGGCAAGATAACCAATCGACAAGGTGCGCCCCTGACGGGTGCGATTGCGATCGCCAAAGGTATACAACTGCTCGACGTAACCGAGCAACTGGCCGGTCTGGCGCTCCACCCACGAGCGCAGGCCCGCGCCCAGCGTGCGGTGCTCGGATTCAAGCGGCCCCGAAGGCAGGCCTTCCAACGGGCCGCCCTCCGGGCGCACCACCAGCACCTGCGGTTCGTCGGCGGCGATGCCCACGATCACGGCACTGAGTTCCACGTCTGGATTGGTTTCTTTGCTGGCCACGTCCCACACCTCTAAATTCCGGGCATGATATCGCGCTGGGGCCGATCACAAACATTCTGTTGCAGCCCATGGAGATCGGCGCCAACTGCGCCAGCATTTGCTTCGAGGAGAAAATAATGAAACAACGCAAATCATGGATCGGACTATCGATTGCCTGTTTGGCATTCTTGATCGCATTTGGGCCCGCGCATGCGCAACCGGCCTCGTTCTACAAGGGCAAAACCGTCAATGTGATTGCCCCCACTGACACCGGCGGGTCGATCTACGAATACACCTTGCTCGTCTCCAACCATTTAGGCCGGCATATTCCAGGCGGCGCGAAAACCGTGGCGCAAACGCGCCCCGGCGGCGGCGGGGTCACCGCCTCGAACTTCATGAGCCGCAACGCACCCAAGGACGGCGCCGCCATCGCACAGATGCACACCGGCGCGCTATTGATACCCATGACCAGCGGCTCTGCGACCTATGACCCGCGCAAATTCGGCTGGCTCGGTTCGGTGGCGGTGCGTTCCTACGTGGGCGCGGTGTGGCACACGGTGCCAGTGAATTCGCTGGATGACATCAAGACCCGCGAAGTCATTTTCGGCGGCTCGGGCACCGGCTCGCCTTCGTACCAATACCCGGTATTTCTCGCCCATATCACTGGCGCAAAATTGAAAGTCATCCCCGGCTACAAGAGCGGCGGCGAGACCAATCTCGCGTTGGAGCGTGGCGAGGTGCAGGGCCGCGGCAATTTCTACGAAGGTTTTCTTGCCACCAACGCCGATTGGGTGAAAGAAAAAAAGGTGAAATTCATCTTCAAAATGGGGCCGGATCATCCGGACCTGGCGGCCGTGCCCGCGGCCAGTAAATATGCGACGACACCCGCACAGCAACAAATGCTAAGAGTATTGGAGGCGCCCCTGGCGATGGGCGCCGCGTTCTACGTGCCGCCGGATATCCCCGCGGATCGCCTGGCCGCATTGCGCGATGCCTTCCAGAAGATGCTCGCCGATCCGCTATTCAAGGCCGAGGCCGACAAGATGGGTCTCTTTATCAATCCGCGCAGCCACGCCGATCTGGCCGAGGTGGTGAATAAACTGTACGACACGCCCAAGCAGGTAATGGCGGAGTTGGAAGCGATCATCGCGCCTAAGAAATAGGTGGCTTTAGCCAATTGCTAGATCTATTTTAGGATGAGAAATGCCTCGTTAAGCCAGTGAGTAATTGACATTTGTAGTAATTTTCAACAAATATCGAAACGCACGAGGTTGACCACCAACAATGTCGAAATAGCTGGAAAAAGAATGGATATGGCTTTTGCTCGCTAAAAGATTGGGATTGCCTCGGCGATTAGGATTGCCTCGGTTATTTCGCGGCCATCCCAAAGTCCCCGAGCGAGGCGCTATCATCGCAATATGCTTGAGTTCTCAACCCTTAAAAGCGCGACCGAATCCCTCGCCGAAGCGATAAAGGCGGCAAAATGAAGCGGCGCGTACCTTCTCTGCGATTGGCGCTCACTAAGAAGGAACTAGGCTTGGTGCGCGAAATCGTTCGCCAATACGCGCCTCGCCACAAGGTATGCGCGTTTGGTTCGCGCGTCCTCGCCAAACCCAAAGTGCTCGCAAAACTGCACGCCGATCTGGATCTGATTTTTGACGGTCCCGAGCTAACGCTTGAAGAACGATTTGCTCTGCGTGAAGCGTTTTCCGAAAGCGACCTGCCGATGCGCGTGGATTTTCTCGAAGCCGCCGATGTGCCCAAGACCTGGGCGATTCGAACCAGCCCCATCTGAAAACTGGACGCTGGCAAGCGCCTTCCTGCCTTCGCCTCTACTGTAATTTGATATTGGCATCCTGAATTAGCTTGCCGTACTTCGCCAATTCGACGCGCATGAACGTCTCGAACTCTTGCGGCGTCGTCTCGTGCAGTTGCGTGCCCACCTGCTCCAGGCGCGCACGCGCTTCAGGTTCGCGCATGACGCGATTGATATTGGTATTGAGCCGGCCAACTAATTCGCGCGGCGTGGCGCCGGGCGCCATCACGCCATACCAGTTGAGCACTTCAAAGTTCTTAATGCCCTCTTCGTCGAAAGTTGGCACGTCTGGCAATTGCGGTAGGCGCCGCGCTGTGGATATGGCCAGACCCCTGAGACGGTTGCCTCTGATGTGCTCCATCACCGGCGGCATGGTGTCGAAGTTCATGGCGATGGTGCCGGCGAGCAGATCCTTGATGCCATCCCCCGAACCTTTATAGGGAACATGCACGATTTTCACGCCGGTTAAGAGTTGAAATAATTCACCGGCCAGGTGTTGCGTGCTGCCGTTGCCCGAGGAGGCGTAGTCGTATTTGCCTGGCGATGCCTTGAGTAGGGCAACTAGCTCCTTGACGCTTTTTGCGGCGATGGAAGGGTGCGTGGCAAGTACATTGGGCACGTACCCCACATAGGAGATGGGCGCGAAATCCTTTAATGGATCGTAGGGCAGCTTCATCAGGTGCGGGCCGATGGCATGCGAATTGGCGTGGCCCATCAGCAAGGTGTAGCCGTCGGCCGGTGCTTTGGCGACGAAATCGGCGGCGATGGTGCCGGTGGCGCCGGCGCGGTTTTCAACCTGCATGGGTTGGCCCAGGAGTTCCGAGAGGCGCTGTGCGATCACGCGCGCGACGATGTCGGTGCCCCCGCCCGGCGCGAAGCCCACCAGCATGCGTATCGGTTTGCTGGGATAGGTCTGCGCCTGTGCCGTGACGGATGCGCCGAGCAACAGGACTGCGGCAAATTGAGCGAATCGGATCATGCGTTCTCCAGCGGGATGGGGTGCTGCACGGTACTTGATAAAAAGAGTTTAGACCACTATCGCGATCTTCAGAGCTGCGAACAAGCCCTGAATCCGATAACCGGCAGAAGCTTTCGACGCATTTTTTGCTTTCCACGGGTGACGCTAGCCCGCGTCTTGATTCAACGGAATTCATGAGACCACTAGCGACATGGACTACAATCAAAAACACTGGCAAATTGGAAAATGAATGTTATCTAGCCGGCAAACCCTCGAAGGCAAGTTGGCCAAAGCCGAGGCGAATCTGAAAATCGCCGTAACCCAATTGGCTGGCGCCACTGGCGACCAATCGGCTGCACGCGAAAATCTCGAGAGGGCACGGTCGAGTTGTCGTGAGGCGCACGCGGCGGTGGTTAAGCTCGATTACACGGGACGGTAGTCCGTCTGGCTGTGATGCAAGAGCCGAGGGCCAGCCCTCGGCTGAGGGGTGTTCGCGCGAAAAATGGATTTAGCGCCGCCCCATTAACGCCAACAAAACCGACATTGTCGCGAAAAGGATCATCGCTGCTAGCGCGAGTGACCAATGCACGCCAATCAACGCGCCACCCGCTCCTATCGTAGCGCCCGAGAACGCGCGCAGACCTTGACCAAACATGTTGTACAGGCCCACTACGCGGCCGCGTAAATGAGCGGGTGACTCGATTTGCACCAGGGTTTGCGCCATGGAGCCAAAGGTGAGATCGAGCAGGCCGGCGACGAATAACAAGGCAACCGATAACGCGTAGGACTCCGACATGGCGAAGCCTGCCATCACGAAGCACCACACCATCGCCAACTTGATGGCGAAGCTTGGCCGGGCCAGCATCAGGCCGCGACTCTCCAGCGCCACGGCGGCGAACAGTGCGCCTGCCGCGTGTGCGCCCAGCAACATCGAATAATGCCATCCGGCCTCGCCGTGCCCCAGATCGTGCGCGAACTCGGGCATTTGCGCCTGATAGGCATTGCCGACAAATAAGGCGTAGCCGGCGGCAAGGCATAACATCGACACCACGGTACGGTTGGAACTGATCTCGCGCAGCGTGGCGAACATTTCGCCGAAGCCCGAAGTTCGCATAGCGCGCGGTGGCGCGCCTTCGTGCTTCTCGCGGTACTTGTGCCCGTAGGGCGCGCGCGCGAGCCAGATGAACTGCGGCACATAACACAACGCATTAATTAGGACGCCCCATTCGGGCCCTAACAGAACCATGAAGGCGCCACCAATCGCCGGCCCGGCTAACTGGCCGATGGTGCGCGCGCTGGTGTTGGTGCGCACCGCGCTTTGCAATTGCTTCGGGCCGACAATGTCGTGCACCAGCATCTGTTGTGCGGGCGAATTGATCACACCTGCCAGGCCATGAATCGAGAGCAACACCATGGCGTGCCATTCTTGCAAGGTGCCGGTGATGAACAACACTCCCCAACCGATCGACGCGGACATGAACATCAACATGCCCACTTGCATCATGCGGCGCGGATCGAAGCGATCAGCAAGCGCACCCGAATACACCGAGAACAGAAGGAACGGCATCCAATGGGAAAAAATGGCGAAGCCACTGAGCAGTGGCGAGTGAAACGTCTGGAAAATCATCCAATACGAAATCACGTGTTCGATCGAATCACCCAGCATGGCGCAAAAGCCACCGGTGATGTAACCGCGATATCCCGGATGGCGCAGTGCCGCGAACGACTGGGTATCTCCGTTGCCTTGAATGGTGCTCATACGTGGCCAGGGAGTATCGAGTCGTGATGAAACATTACAGTACCTGCAAAAACGGCAACAGCGCGCGCCCAATGCCAAACACGAAGCTAAACACCGGCACGCCAACGAAGCTAAGCAACATCAGCCCCAACAACGCGGTATTGCCATAACGCGAATTGAAATCGTTATACACATAAGCGGCTCGTGAACCGAGGAAGTACGGCAGGATGTAGTGGCCATCCAGCGCGCCCAGTGGGATTAGATTGAAGAGCATCAAAATCAGGTTGATGGTGGCGAGGTAGTAAAAGAAAATTTCCGCCCCAGGGTTTTGCATAAAGCCCCAGCCTGCCTGCATGCCTATGCTGTAGATATTCACTGTGACGAAGGCCACCACCAGGTTCATCCCCGGCCCGGCCGCGGCAACCCATAGCGAGGCCCAGCGGGAAGTGAAGTTACTCGGATTGGTGAGCACCGGTTTGGCCCAGCCGAATCCGACCAGAACCACCATCAACAGACCCATTGGATCAATGTGATTCACCGGGTTGATGGTCAACCGCCCCATACGTTGCGCGGTGTCGTCGCCGAATAGTTTGGCGCTCGCGGCATGGCCGAACTCGTGGAACGAGAGCGATATGATCAGCGCGATGACGATAAGGGTGAAGAGGGCGAATTGACCGCCTAGGAGAAGATTGAGCATCGGCGGATTTTACGGGCAAGCCGACGTGAATGACCAAGTAAATATCCATTGCGCAACTCGCTGTGCCGCCTGCGTTCTAGCCACATTGGGGATGGCCCCGCGTGACCATGCGCACCGCTTCGCGCGGCTCGGGCTAACATGCCGCCGGTTGGTGAGAACGATTTAGCTCGGCATATCGATGGGAGAAATTTGTGCGCAAACAAGCAACGCTGTTTTTATTCGTTTTGATTGGTGGCTTTTTATCCGCCCATCAGGCCATCGCGCAGAATCAAACCTATCCAAACCGCCCGATTCGCTTCGTGGTCCCCTCAAGCACCGGCGGTCCGACCGACATATTGGCGCGGTTATTTGCAGAAAGACTCGCCAAGGCATTCAGTCAACCGGTGGTGGTGGAGAATATTGCCGGTGCCGGCGGGCACATCGGCGCGCAGTTGGTAGCGCGTTCAGTGCCAGACGGTTACACGCTGATGATCGGTTCGCAGAACCAGATGGTGGTCGGACCGTTTCTTCATCCAAACATTCCCTACGATGTGGAGCGCGACTTTGCGCCGGTAGTGCAGTTGGTGCGGGTTCCTTACATGTTGGTGGCAAGCTCAACCATTCCCGGCAACAACTTGAAAGAGTTGCTCACCGAACTCAGGGCGCGGCCGGGCAAATACAATTACGCCTCATCGAACGGCTATGGCAGCACCGCGCATATCGGTGCCGAGCTGTTGCGACGGGCGGCGCAGGTCGATATCAATCACATCCCTTACAAAGGCGCGGCGCCGGCGATCAACGATCTGCTTGGCGGGCAGGTGCATTTGTTGTTTTCTATTCCTGGCTCGGTGGTTGCCCATTTGAAGACCGGACGTTTGCGCGCCATCGCCATCGCGACGCCACAACGCTCGACGCTGTTACCGGATATGCCAACCTTCGATGAATCCGGATTGCCGGGGTTCGAGGTCACCTCCTGGTACAACTTGATGACGCGCGCGGGAACGCCAGTCAATATCATTTCTAGATTGAATGCCGAGATTAATCGCGCGCTACAGCAACCGGAGTTGCGTGTTCAATTGCAGAAACTCGACGCCGAACCCTCGGGGGGAACAACCGCGGAACAGGTGGCTTTTATACAGGCCGAGCGTGCCAAGTGGGGCAAATTCATTAAAGAGGCGAAAATTACCGCCGAGGGCAACTGACGCACCACCGATCACCACTCGCCGCTGACTTTCTCGGCACGATTTCCGATTAGACGGTCGCCTTGGCGCCCGTGTCGCGCCGCGCCGCCTCGCGCACCGCCCTGTGTTGCGGCCGCGGCACGCCCAGATTCTCTCGCAGGGTCTTACCCTCGTATTCGGTGCGATACAACCCACGGCGCTGTAGCTCTGGCACCACCAGATCGACGAAGTCATTGAGCGCGCCCGGTAGATACGAGGGCAAAAGATTGAAACCATCGGCGCCATAGTTGACGAACCAATCTTCGAATTGATCGGCAATTTGTTTGGGCGTTCCCTTCACGATCCAATGGTGCTTGGCGGTGGCGGCGCGCCGTGCGGTTTGCCGTAGGGTGAGTTTTTCGCGGCGCGCGATTTTCATGTAGCTATCGGGTGCGCTCATGCGCGCCGAGTTGCCTTTGACTTCGGGCATCGGGCCATCCAGCGGGTACCCGGATAAATCGACGCCGCCTAGATTGTGTTGCAGGCGCGCCATCGCCACTTCGATGGGCACCATCTCTTCCAATTCCTCGAAACGCTCGTTGGCTTCGGCTTCGGAGCGTCCGACAAATATGAATGCGCCGGGCATCAGTTTGAGATGGTCGCGATGCCGGCCAAATTTATCCAGGCGGCCTTTGACGTCCTGGTAGAAAGCGCGTGCTTCGGTGAGATCAGATTGCGACATGAACATCACGTCCGCCACGCGCGCGGTAAGTTCCTTGGAGGGCGTCGAGCCGCCCGCCTGCACGATGACCGGATGGCCCTGCGGTGGGCGAGCCACGCTCAATGGACCTTTGACGGAAAAATACTTGCCCTTGTGATTGAGAACGTGAAGTTTCTCCGGACGAAAGTAGCGCCCGGATTTTTTGTCGCGGATAAACGCATCGTCTTCGTAGCTATCCCACAGGCCGCGCACGATGTCGGCGAACTCCTCGGCGCGTGCGTAGCGCTCATCGTGCGGCACGTGATCGTCGAGATTGAAATTGAACGCATCTTCGCGATTGCCCCCGGTGACCAGGTTCCATCCCGCGCGCCCTTCGGTGAGAAAGTCAAGCGAAGCGAACATGCGCGCCACCGTATAGGGTGCGTTATAGGTGG
>JBJXEY010000374.1:0-31726 GCA_046153355.1 Burkholderiales bacterium | reverse complement strand
CTATGCCGATCTCGCACGCCCAGACTTTTCCCCTCAAACCCATCACCATTGTCAGCGCCACGCCCACCGGTGGCGGTGGCGATACCGCGGTACGCGTGATTGCCGCGAAAATGTCCTCGACGCTGGGCAAGGCTGTGGTGGTCGATACGCGCGGCTCGGGCGGCGCGGGCCTGGTGGGTGTCGGGGCGGTGGGGCGCGGTTCGCCCGATGGCTACACCCTGGTGTGGGGCACTTCGGGAACTTTTGTCACCAGCCGATTCCTATTCAAAACCATGCCCTTCGATGCCTTGAAAGAATTTACACCCGTGAGTCTTTCGATCACCCAGCCTTCTTTTTTTGTCGCGCATCCGTCTGTGCCCGCCAATACGGTGCGCGAGTTAATCGATCACCTGCGCGCTAATCCTGGGAAACTTGCTTATGTGAGCCTGGGCGTGGGTTCAATTCACAATCTGATTGGCGAATCGTTCAAGCAGGCCACCAACACTGACATGCTGCATGTGCCCTATGCCGCGACCGGACTTTCTCAGGTATGGGCCGATCTGATTGCCGGGCGCGTGCAGATTTTCTTTCCCTCGTACGCCAATCTGCGCCAGTTGTTACCCGAAAAGAAGGTCAAGGCGCTCGCGGTGATGAGTGAATCACGTTACAAACATGAGCCCAATGTACCGGCCATGAAAGAAGCGCTCCCCGATTTTCAAACGCT
Organism: Burkholderiales bacterium; assembly: GCA_046153355.1. Lineage (GTDB taxonomy): Bacteria > Pseudomonadota > Gammaproteobacteria > Burkholderiales > SG8-39 > 2-02-FULL-62-17. The sequence continues at coordinate 31,023 of JBJXEY010000374.1, read as the reverse complement.
GACTTCCTGGTGGGGATTCATGGCACCCGCCAATCTGCCTAAGACGCTGGCTGATCGTTTAAGCACAGAAATTCGCGCAGCGCTTACCGATGCGGATTCGGTGGGCAAACTTGACCCTTTGGGCATTGTGGTGGTGGCCAGCACACCAGAACGCTTTGCCAGTTATTTGAAAGAAGAAATCGACATGGTGGGCGGCCTGGCCAACCGGCTTGGCATCAAACCCGAGTAGGTGGGGCCTCTGGATATTGCGGCATCCACCTGTTGTCCTGCAATCCAAGCCTATCGAACAAGAGATTAACAACCGTAGTATCACGAGCTTTTTTAGGAGCAGTACATGGCACGCGTCAGAAAACTCGAAGTCAAAGAACTCAACGAACATCAATTGCGTTTGGCCAACGAAATTGGTGGCACGCGCGGCGGCGGGCCTGCGGTCAATGGTCCATGGGGATTGCTACTGCGCAATCCTGCGTTATGTGAACGCGGTGCGGCTTTCGGCACCATGTTGCGCGATGCCACTTCGGCGCCAAAGCGTCTCTCCGAGATCGCCATCGCGGTTGTCGCCCGTCATTGGACCGCGCAATTTGAATGGTATGCGCATGCGCCACAGGCATTGCGCGCCGGTGTATCTAAAGAGGTGATTGAGGCAATCCGCGACCGGCGCCGCCCGAACTTCGACAAAAAAGACGAAGAAGCGGTGTACGACTATGTCAACGAATTATTAACCACTAAAAAAGCCAGCGCCGAAACCTATCAAGCCCTACTTGCGCAGGTAACGCAGGAACAAGCCATCGAAATCACCACCATTGCCGGGTTCTATGCCACCGTGGCGATGTTGATCGTGGCGTTTGAAGTCGATTTGCCGGAGGGCGAGAAGCCGCAGTTACCAGAGTAGGTGTCACCTGACCCGCTGAAAATGCCATAACGACACGCAGGCGCCTCGGCGCCGGATAACGATTTAAGCGGGCTGTGTCACCTTAGCAACGTTGTGCAAGAGGTGGGCGCGTCCGTCTTTTTTTGCCGCTTCGATAAATTTGTGCAGGTTGCCCGATTTGATCCGCCACACGGCCCAAAGCGCAGCAATACGCTGATACTCGTCATTCGTCTTCCACGCTTTCACCGCCAGCTGCTCGGTCTGCGCCGAGCCAATATTGGCCAAAGCCAATAGAGCCATGCGCGAAACGTACTCATCGGCATCGGCATTGAATTTCAACAGTAACTGTTCAGCTTCGGCTTTGTTGCTGCTGGCGCCTAGCGCTACCGCCAGTTGCCAGCGCGCGTCGCCATCGTCGAATTCCAGCGAGGCCTTGGCCACCGCATGCAGCCACTTGGGGTAGTCGATCAAATACTGAACCAACCACTGCTCGGTGTTGTCGCGTGCAACCACGTACAACACCTGTTCGACGCTCTGGGTGCCGGCCGCCGCAGGTTCGGCCGATTTCACTAGGGCAAGCGCCGCGTCGCGCAAAGTAGGCCATTCCGCATAGCCGGCCTCCCAACCCGGAGCGCGCCCGTCTTCGGGAAACTGTTCGGACCAGTGTAGGAATTTCGCGATTTCCGCGGTAAGGGTGGAGGCCATAATTTTCGCGATCTCAACTTCGCAATCTTAACGGTGCATGATTGATAATTCTTCGTCGGGGCGCATTCTCGCAGATTCGGCGGCACTGGCGTCAATCGCGCTTATCCTTTGGTTCCCCCAGGTGGTACGCGATTGTCGCGACGCGTTGCAAATCCACAGGGTCCTGCATGCAAAGAGATGGGTTCGGCAGGTGGGCTGATCGAGCGAAGTCCGTTTTTTAGTCACTGGTGGGTTATAGAAAAATCGAGTGGCGAGACGGTGCATCAAAATATATACTGTAGATATACTTTCTGAATGAACTCTTAGGATACCCGTATGAGCGCAACCAGTGATACCGCGACCGGCAAGAGAAAGACGCTGCTATTCAAATTCAAGGAAGATACGGTGACGACGGTGAGCAATGAAAGCTTCGGCAAGGTGGCCAAAGTACTGGGATTCAACGATACCCAGACCCTGCATTTCGCGATTGCGCGCCTGCGCGACGAGGTGCTCGGCGCAAATGCGGGTGGAAAAATCGAAAACGAACCTCCCTATCCGCCAATAAGCGCCAGGCAGCTTTTGGATATCCGTTCGGCTGCGGCGACCCCGAAGGGTAAACTGATTCGCAAGGTGTCTAAATAGTAAAAGGATGGTGTGAGGATGGGCAATCGAGACGCAAAAAAAATAGTTTGGGGTGCCGGTACGCCACGTACGTTGCGCGCACATTGGAGCATGGCCGAGGTGGGCTTGGAGTACGAGCGCCGCCCGATTGGCTCGCGCAATGGCGGAAATCTTACCCCGGAATACACCCGGCTCAATCCGAGTCAAAAAATTCCCACCGTGCAGGATGGCGATTTGGTGGTGTCGGAGAGCGCCGCCATCGTCAATTACCTCACCAGTTGCTATGGCGCGGAGAAAAACCTACAACCACCCACCGACCCGGCCGAGCGAGCACGCTACGACATGTGGTGCTTTTTTTGCATGATGGAATTGGATGCCGACACCATGTACGTCATCCGCCGCCATGGAGACCTACACGCCATTTACGGTGAAGCCCCCAATGCGGTCAAGGCGGCGAAGGAAATTTTCGCCAAGCAAGCCGAAGCTGCGCTAGTTCGGCTAGGCGATGGGCCCTATGCGATGGGAGCGCGATTTACTGGCGCCGATATTCTTTTGACCACTTGCCTCACGGGGGCGGAGCGGCGCCAAGTTAGCATCCCGCAGGGCTTGCACGAATATCTATCGCGTACTACGTCCCGCGAGGCTTATAAGCGGGCGATGGAGGCGAATCAGCCACCTGCTTAACCCAGTACTTCCTCGATAATTTCCCGATACTCCGCCACCGTGTAGTGATAGGGCGCGGTGTTATTGAACCAGCTCTTATGCGCATCCTCGACCAGCTCGTCGATGTTTGCCGCCTTGTAGCCGTATTTCTTCATCGTAATCGGCAGCCCAAGGCGCTCGTTCATTTCGGCGATGCCCGCAGCGGCGTGGCGGCCTTTTTCCAGGCCCATGGCGTCGGCCATGGCTTTCAACTTGTCGCCGCAATGGGCATCGAGTCTGCGCAGTACGGCAGGCAATGCCAGCGTCACCAAGGTGCCATGGTGCAAACCCTGATCGCCGAATGTATTGGCTAGCGCATGCCCAGCGCCCAAGCCCTTGCACGGGATCATCGCTTCCATGGAGGCGAGCATCATGTGATAGCGCGCTTCCGGGTCGTTGGCCACGGCCTTGGGTAGCCAGGCGAACACGCGGCGGATGGAATCCAACGCAATGGCGTCGCCTAATGGGTTGTTGCCTTTGGCAAGGTAGTTTTCCACTGCATGGGAAAGGGCATCCATGCCGGTGGCGGCGGTCAAGTGTTTGGGCAAGGTGAAGGTGAGTTCTGGATCGCAAATGGCCAGCTTAGGGACGATGTAGGGGCCGTTGATACCTTCGCCGCGGCTGGTGGGAGTGGCATGAATGCCGGCGCCGCGTGAGACTTCGCTGCCCGTTCCTGATGTGGTGGGAATGGCGATGAGGGTGGCGACGTTGGGTCCGATCTTCTCGGGTTTGCGAAAATACTCGGGCAATTTTCCCGGATGGGTGGCCATGACAGCGGTGGCCTTACCTGAATCGATCACCGAGCCGCCGCCGACCGCGATGACACCGTCGCAGCCGCGTTCGCGATACAAGGCGAGGGCCGCTTCGACGCCAGCCACTGTGGGGTTCTCTGGGATGTTGTCGAACACCACCATCTCCGCGGGATGGGGCATGGCGGCGCGCACTTTGTCAAACACGCCTGCGGAGACCAAGCCTTTGTCGGTGAGAAACAGCGGATTTTTTACACCCAGATGGGCAAGTTCCGCAGGCAGCATCTTGATCGCGCCAAACGCGAATTGAATGCGCGGCAGTTGCAGCATAGGGGACGATACGGGTGGCAGGGGCAGGGAAGGGGCCATGTTGATTTCCTGGTTAAGAATAATGAGAACGCTTTGATACTTTTTAGAACGCTTTGATCTTTTATTAAAACGCTCTGATATTTTTATTCGGGTTTAAGGTTTGCCAATTTCACCGCTTCGGCGTAAATGGCAATCCCCTTTATCAGGGCGTTGCCCAATTCTTCAGGCGTGCCGCCGATCGACACGAAGCCTATCGAATCTAGATACTGGCGCATGTCGGCCGCGGCGAGCGCCTTATTCATCTCGGTATTTAGGCGTAGGACGATAGGACGCTGCATGCCCGCCGGGCCATAAAAGGCGTACTGCGTGGGCAGTTTTTCGAATCCCGCGACCACTTCACCGATTGCCGGTACATCGGGCATTGCGGCGTAGCGCTTGGGTTCATTGACGCCAAGTATCTTGATGCGCGAGAGAAACGGTTGCGACGAAGCAACCGAGACGAACATCATTTGAACCTGGCCACCAGCCAAACCGTTTAACGCTGGTGGCACGCCCTTGTAGGGAACATGCAGCAGGTCCAGATTCGCCGCGGTCTTGAACATTTCGCCGGTCATGTGGAAGTAAGAGCCAATTCCCGCGCTTGCATAGGCGAGTTTGCCCGGATTGGTGCGCGCGTAGTCGACCACTTCCTTTAAATTGTTTCCGGGAGTGGAAGGATGGGCCACCAACAAGGTGACGCCGGAGACTGCGCCCATTAATGGCGTGAGATCTTTCACCGAATCGTAGGGCTGATTCTTTGATAAAAACCGATACACCGTGGTCTCGCCCACGGTAGCCCAGAGGATGGTGTAGCCATCGGGCGCGGCGCGCACCACCTGCGCGGTGCCGATGGTGCCACTTGCACCGGAAATATTTTCTACTACCAGGGGCTGACCCATCGAGTCAGTGAGTTTCTTGGCGAACTGGCGCGCGATCAAATCGACGCTGCCGCCGGGGACGATGGGGACAACCAGGCGAATCGGTTTAGCGGGGTAGGCCTGTGCGCGGGCACTGGGCGAGCCAGCAACGACACTGGCCAAAATAATGCCTGCCAAGAGAATTGTCCGAGTCATGGATCAATCCGCCGCGATGTTGTTCTCGCGTATCACCTTGCCCCACACCTCGCGTTCGCGCTTCATGAATTGCGCGAATTCGGCGGGCGTACTACCGATCGGTTCGGTGCTGATTTCGCGCATGCGTTTGGCAGCCTCAGGTTGGCGCACTATTTCCGCGATGGCGGTAGAGAGTTTGGTGACGATGGCCGCTGGTAGTTCCGGCGGACCTGCCATGCCATACCAGGTGAGCGCAATGTAGCCGGGGAGAATTTCATTCAATGCGGGGATGTCCGGCAGGGATGCGTGACGTTTTGCCCCCGACACAGCCAGCGGCCTGATGGTGCCCGCCTTGATGTGCGGCAGCATGGTGCCAATGGCGTCGAACAACATGTCGATCTGACCACCCAGCAACGCGGCAAACGCGGGTGGGCTGCCTTTGAAGGGCACATGCACGACCTTTACGCCAGCCATGGATTTGAATAATTCTGAGGATAGATGCGGCGTGGTGCCATTGCCCGGCGTGCCGTAGTTGAGTTTGTCCGGACGCTCTTTGGCCAGTGCAATCAATTGTTGAATCGAGCCCGCCTCGACCTTCGAATACACCGCCAGTGCCTGCGGACTTTCGGCGATCAACGAAACGGGGACGAATTTATCTGAATCGTAGGAAAGCTTGGCGTATAGATTTTTATTGTTGATGAGCGGACCGGTGGCCGAAATCATCAGCGTGTAGCCATCCGGCGTGGCACGATAGACCTGCTCGCCGCCCAGATTGCCGCCGGCACCAGCGCGATTCTCGACGGTGAAAGGCTTCCCCCATTTTTCCTGCAACTTGTCCGCGACGATGCGTGCCACCCGATCCATGCCGCCGCCGGGCGCGGTGGGGACGATGATGCGCACGGCTTTGTCAGGATAGTCCTGCGCATAGGGTGTGGCGTTTAGGGCGAAAAGCGCGACACCTATTGCCATGGGCGCAATGGCGCGGCAGGCGAATCGAAGATGTTTGGTAATGTCGAGCGGTTCTAGGGTCGAGTTGGTGAGCATATTTAGACCTTTTCCGGAATACGATCATTGCTGGAACTAGCGCCAGTAAAGGCATAACGCCGCCAATCTTCGCCTTTTGCATAGGTCACCGATTGCGAGCGGATGTGTTGGTAGTCAAAACCTTCACGCCACGGCGCGGGCTTGCCATGTAAAAAGTTATCCAAAGCTTCCATCAACATGCGCCGCACCTTGACGATGATGGTGTCAGACGACCCCAATTGTTCCAGGGATCGATCGACGCGCCGGCCCATGGAGGCCTGCACGGCAAAATCCTCGAAAGCAATGCCCTTGGTGAGGCCGCTGAAATGGCCTTCTTGCATCGCTTGCCGGTCCTGACCCCATTGATTTGTTTTGGCGCCCAAGTTGGTGGCAAAGTCATCCGGGTCATCCGACATATAGCCGAATTGCCCGCGTATCGCTTCTTCGGTGATCGGCCGTACCGGGTCGTAGACGATGTACCACTCGGCGGTGGTGTCATCGTCGATGGGCGTGCTCATGCGCGCGAAGCACTGTCCGTTGGGCGGGCCGGGAATGAAAGTGAAGTAGGGCAGAGCGATTTCGCGGATACGCGCATTGGCCTTGCCTTCGCCGATGTCGCGCAGCGCACCTTCGCGCAGGCCCCAGGGGGTGGTCTCGAATTCGAATTCGGGCGATTTATCCAGCAACATCAGGCGCAGCGCTTCCAGATTGCCTTGCTCGACGAAACCGGCGCGTTTGTTCTGCACCAGGTAGCCACTGTGGAGGAACGGCACATGCGAGGAATCGATATGCGCTTCCACGCCTTGCACCCAGTTGTAGTGCAGCACGCCGCGGCGCATGTGCACTTGATTGGCGGGCACGGTGGCGAATTCGAAATCGGGAAATTTAGGCGCCTCGCCTTCGCCCACGAACACCCAGACAACGCCGGCGGCTTCGTGTACGCAATAGCGATTGACGCGGATGGTCGAGCAGAACTTCGCTCGACGGTCAGCGGGTTCGGCGGGCGCGTCGAGCAATTTGCCGCTGACATCGAATGTCCAGCCGTGAAAAATGCACTGCAAATGGTTGTTTTCGTTGCGCGCAAGTGTCATCGATACGCCGCGATGCGGGCAGGCTTCATCGACGAATCCGGCCTTGCCATCGGTAGTGCGAAAGGCCACGAAATCCTGGCCAAACAAGCGCACCGGTACCGGCGCGCCATCGGGTTCGAGCGCCGAGGAACGAATCGCCGGCGTCCAGTATTGGCGCAGCATGCGGCCCATGGGGGTACCTGGGCCCACTTGCGTCAGTAAATTGTTTTCTTCGCGTTTCATGGTTGACTCCAGAAGCAAATCGGCAAATGGCGAAACGGATGACTTCGTTCATTGACCACCGATTCCGCTCGCGCGGCGCAGTATAAACTGGCTACTGGCAGCATTGGCGGGCCCGCCGGCGTACACATGAATGGCGACGCCCAGATCGATGCCCTGTTCGTTGAGAGTAAATCCGGTCGCCACGCGATTCGCGGCAAAATCTTCATTGACTGTTCGGGCGACGCCGACATCGCGGCATGGTCGGGCGCGCCCTATGAATATGGCGATGGCAATGGCAATAGCCTTTACCCCTCCATGAAGTTTCGTATCAATAATGTCGACCCGGTGCGCGCCAAAAACGGTCGCGATTTGTTGCCCAAATTGATGGAGGAAGCCGAAGCCAAAGGGCGCAAATTTCCTCGCAAAGGTGCGCTAATGCGCCCACAAATCAATCACATCGAATGGGTTGCCAATGCCACCCTAGTAAAGAATCCCGACGGCACCGCCGTGGATGGCACCAATGTGGAACAACTGAGCTACGGCGAGGTCGAGGGTCGCAGGCAATGCTGGGAGGTGTTCGAATTTATTAAGAGCGTCACACCGGGTTTCAAGAACGCCTACATCATGGATATCGCCGCGCAACTGGGGATTCGCCAGACGCGTCGGATTCAAGGCGAATATATGCTGACAGAAGGCGATATCCTCAATTGCGCGGATTTCGCGGACAGCATCGGTGTCAATGGCTGGCCGGTTGAAGCGCATACCGCCAGTGGCGTGACCATCAAGTTTGCCAACGTGCCGCATTCGCGTGGCTTCAATCAACTGCCTTATCGAATGCTGCTGCCATTGAAAATCGACAACCTGCTGGTTGCGGGCCGCTGCGCGTCGATGACGCATGATGGCCAATCCTCGGCGCGCGTGTCCGGGCCTTGCTTGGCGATGGGGCAGGCAGCGGGAACCGCCGCGGCCATGGCGATTAAAGATGGAGTCGCGGCGCGCCGGATTGATGTGACCAAACTGCAAAGTCGCCTCGAGAGCGATGGCGTTTTCCTTGGCAAGCAGACCGAGGCGATCAGCGCCTGAGCAAGTGCAATACGTGGACGAGCACTACGCGCTATTGCTTGGGGATATTGAAGGTGCGTATGACTTCGGCCGCCATCGCCCGGTCGCGTCGCATGTAATCGGCAAACTCTTCAGGGGTGCCCGCCATGTTGTCCACGCCCTGCGTCACCAGAAACTCGCCAAACGCCGCTTCGCGAAATAGTTTCACCACTTCACCGTTGATGCGGCGAATGATGGGCTCAGGCGTTGTTCCAGGCGCGGCGAGCCCCTGCCACGACGTCATGGGCGCCTCCGCCAGGCCAATTTCGGTGAAGGTCGGCACATCGGGGAACAGCGGGTAGCGTTTGAGGCTGCTGATGCCGAGCATCTTCACTTTCTTCGCCTGGATCTGTCCCAAGGCGTTGAAAAATCCAATCCACACGAAATGCACATCGCCCGCTAACAAGGCGGTGATCATTCCCGTGCCATCTTTGTAGCCGATGCCCACCATGTCGGTTTTCCACTTGGCGTTGAGCCACTGACGATAAATATCAGTCGGGGTATTGGCGCCGTGGGTGGAGAAGTTGACCCCGCCTGGGCGTGATCGAACGAACGCTTCGAACTCCTTGAAGTTGTTCGGTGGCAGCGATGCGGAGACGAACACGCCGCTCACCAGCGCGTACAAATTGGTGATGGGACGGATGTCTTTGTCTACGTCGTAGGAGAGTTTGGCAATGACGTGGGGATTGACCGACATCTGCGTGCTATTGATATGGCACAGGGTGTATCCATCGGGCGTTGAGCGCGCGCAGGCCTCCGCGCCAATCACAAAATTGCCGCCGGGACGATTCTCGATAATGAGCGGCTGTCCGAGGCGCGGCAGAAGATCGTTGTTAACCCGCCGCATGATCACGTCCGGCCCGCCGCCGGCCGGGAAGGGGAGGATCAGGCGAATGGGTTTGGCGGGGTAGGGGGATTGGGCAATGCTAAGGGTTGGCGTCGCTAGAGTAGTGATATACAAAGACGCCGAGAATAGCCTTTTAAAAAATGAATTCATGCCCTATCTCCATTGGGTAACTTCGGTCGATTTTGTGCGTTTCTACCGGGGAACGCAATGCAGGCGCAACGTCCATTCACCAGCCGAGCTTGCGAAAATTCAGAGGCGCACGTCATGATATATTGCCTGTATTCGCCACTGTATTCGCGTCCGATTCGGCAAATTTCACCAAGGAGTTTATATGCCGTTGGTTGTACGTCTTGATCCAGAACTTGAAGCGGGGCTTCGTACCCTCAGTGCGGAGGAGCGAATTCCGCGCGCGGAGTTGGTGCGAAAACTTATTCGCGAACGGCTTGCGCATCCAAATCGCCGCCGCAACGCCTTCGATGTTGCGCAGGAGATGGGGGTGGTGGGCATGGATGACGATCCACGCCGCGATGTTGCCAGAAAACATTCGATTTACGTAAAAAAGGCACTGCGTGCCAAGCGTACTGCTTGATACCGGCCCGCTGGTCGCGCTGTTCAAGCGCAACGATACTTACCATGCGCGCTCGGTGGCTTGGTTTAAGTCCCAGCGAGGGCCGCTTCTCACCACGCAGGCGGTGCTTACCGAGGCCTGGCATCTGGTTTCAGTGTCGGCGCGTATTCCACTGGTTCGATTTGTCCAGGCGACCTGCGAAATCGTCGAGTTCGATACCGTTGCTCACGCGCGAATTCTTGCGGCGCTGGAGCGTTTTGCCGACATGGAAATGGATTACGCCGACGCCACGCTGCTGGTGTTGGGTGAAATTGAAAAAGTAACGGCAATCGCGACGATAGATGTCAATGATTTCACGGCCTACCGTATGTCCAACGGTAAGGGGTTTCGCCTGGTCTTTTGAAAGCAAAAGCAATTTGCCGCAGTATCAATTCGATTTTGCCGGCGCCTCACTGGTTCGCGGCACGGCGGGTTGAAAGCGCTGCGGTGGTTTCGCTGCGCGCTCGTACAGCGGCGCGACCTTGGGCAATGCGGCTTGAATATCTTTGATGCGGCTCGGGCTGCTGGGGTGCGTGGATAAAAACTGCGGCGGGGCACCTTTGTTTGCCGCGGCCATTTTTTCCCAAAGCGTGACGCCCGCACGCGGGTCGTATCCGGCTCGCGCCGCGAGTACCAAACCAACGCGATCAGCCTCGGTTTCGTCGTCGCGGCCGAATTTAAGCGAAAGCAACTGACCGCCAAGATCGCCTAACAAACGCGCGCCACCGCCAAGGCCGAGTAGTGCCGCGCCGACCTCAATGGCGCCGCGAGTGGCCATGCTTTTGCCCATCTGCTCGCGTGCATGTTCCTGTAAGGCATGGGCGATTTCGTGGCCCATGATCATCGCCACTTCGTCATCGTCTAAGCGCAGGTTCTCCAGAATGCCGCTGTAAAAGGCGATTTTTCCGCCGGGCATGCAAAACGCATTAATCTGGTTGCTGCCGACAAGATTGACCTCCCACTGCCATTGGCGTGCACGGGGATTGCACTCCATGGCCAGGGGCACGATGCGCTCGGCAATGGCCCGTAGGCGCACCACTTGCGGATGATTGGCGGGAGCCAAGGCACGTTTTGAACCGGCTTCCTTTTTTAACTGCTGGTAGTTCAAGGAAGCGGCTTGTTCGACCTGTTCCGCGGAGACTGCCTTGGTGAAGACCGAGCGGGAACCGACGCCCAGCAGATTGCCACACTCTTGCGCGAAGGCGGATTGCGACCCCAACAAGATTAACGGCGCGCCGCAGCCGCAGGCGGCCAACAAACGCCGTCGCGTTAACTTCATTGCGGCGCTGCGGTCGGTTTGATACCGATCACCTTGAACACCTTGGCAGCAGTTTCCCGATCTGCTTTCACGAACGCGTTAAATTCATCGACACTGTTGGCCACCGTATCCATGGTCGTGGTCTTGAAAAAATCCTGTACCGGTTGGGTGCGCACCGCGCGGGCGAATTCGCTGTTTAAGCGCAGCAACGTCGCGCGCGGCGTGCCACCCGTGGCCCATACGCCGAAGTAGGAGGATAGCCCCGGATCGCCGCCTTCTTCGCCCAGCGTGGGCAGGTCGGGCATGAACGAGGAGCGCCGCGTGCCGATCGCCACTAGCGGTTTTATTCTCCCAGCTTTAAGCTGTGGCGCCGCTGTGCCAAATCCCATATAAAGAATGTCAACTTCGCCCGCATAGACAGCAGGATTGGATTGTGCGGAACCTTTGTAGTGAATTGCTTGGATATTAATACCAGTCTGGGCGCTCACCCATTTGAGGTAGACATCGGGCAGCGTAGCCAGTCCCCAGGTGCCCCAGTTGAGTTTGCCGGGATTGGCCTTGGCATGCGCGATCATGGCCTTGTAGTTGTTGAACGGCGCGTTGCCATGCGCAACCAGCAGGTTGTTGCTGAAGGCCAGGTTGATAACGGGCGCGAAATCTTTCTCCGGGTCGTAGGGCAGGTTAGCGAATAGTTGCGGGTTGTAGGAAAGGCTGTCGGGCACGGTGAGGCACAGGGTGTGCCCGTCGGGCGCGGCTTTGGCACAGGCGTCCATGCCGATGATGGTGCTGGCGCCGGGGCGGTTGTCGACCACGACCGGTTGACCGACCAGATCGGCGACACGCGCGCTCACTACCCGGGCGAGTTGATCGGTGACGCCACCCGTGGCGTACGGAACGATGACGCGAATGGGCTTGGAGGGAAACGTTTGCGGCGGCGTCTGGGCGCAGGCGAAATGCGCGTACATCGATCCCAATAGGACAGTTGCGAGTTTCAGTTTTGTTTTCATACCGGTTACTCCTTGAGGTAAGGCCATTACGCGCAACTAGGCGGAAAAAATTTAAACCGATGCGCCGGAAATTTATCCTCGATGTCGGTGGTTTTCCAATGCAGGTCGATGGGATGCGCCGATTCCATGAAGCCCATGGCCAGATCGAGTAGCAGTTGTTCAGAGGCAGGCATTGCATCCAATGGAAAACGATTCAAATAAACCGTGATCTCATCCATGCGCGGCAACATGGCGTCGTAGAAGGGGCGCAGCTCTTCGATGGAACTCGAGATCAACTTGTCGTGGCGCTCCTTTTCGGTGGCGTAGGCCCACGCTTGGACGAAGGGCTGCAAGTCGGAAAATTGTGCGGGTAGGTTAGGGCGGGGCATGAATTCTTCCTTCGCTCAAGCTTTGCCGAGCATTGCATCGGCGACGCGAAAATGATTTTGTATCGGAATCTCCTGATTCGATAGCACGATATGTTGCATTACCCCCGACATCAGCATTTCCTGGCTGGCTTCCAGCGTATTCATATCTTCGCGGATGATTTCCCTGGCGCGCACCTTCGAGAATGCCTGGGCGAGGCGGTCGCCCGCAGTCTTCGCTTTGTAAAAAATGCGTTCCGCGCGAATGCGCGTGTGTTCGGCGTCGATTGGCCAGAACCACATGCCCAGATGCCAATAGTTACTATTCAAGCACACGAAGTTAGGAAAAAACTGAATCACATCGAAGGCCCAGCTATCGCTCTTCAATGGGTTGACTCCCGGTGGCAGGCCAGTGTTGTCATTGTCGAACGCAGGTGTGAGTTTTCTGCCGTATTTGTAGGCCGCCACTTCGGCGGGCGTGGCCTTGTGTTCCTTGTTGCTGGGTGCGGAGTAACGCATGTGGCGCTCGAAGGTTTCGATCAGCGGGCGATGGCGATTGGGGTTGGCGCGCCCGCCTTGATAATCGGGCGCGGTATTTTTGTGCAGGTACGCGGTGTGATAGCCCTCGAGAAAGGCGCTGATCGCCACATTCCAATTGCAATTGACTTCCACTTCGTAGCCGGTGAGTTTTTCTTTGTCATCAAAGTAACCGCTGAAGCCGTCGACCATTTCTTCGCCAATCCATTCGCGCAGACTCACGCGAGGTTGCGCATCGAAATTAACAAACACCAAGCCCTCCCAGGCTTCGGTGTGGACTGGAATGAGCCCGAGTTCGTTCTTATTCAGATCTAAAAATTGCCCCGCGTCGGGCACCACCACCAGATCACCCTTATTCGAGAATGCCCAGCCGTGAAAGCCACAGGCGAAGTGGGCGCGTTCACCTTTACCGGCACGCACCAGTTTGTTGCCACGATGGCGGCAAATGTTGTGGAAGGCCTGAATCTTGCCATCCGCGTCGCGCACCAAGAGGAGCGAGGTCTTATGGGTAGGCATGTCGATGACGCGGTAGCTGTGTTTCTCGGGCACATCCAACGTATGCGCGATACATAACCAGGAGCGATTAAAGATTTTTTGCCGCTCGCGCTCATAGAAGCCCGAGGACATTCTCTCCACGATGGCAATTTTATTTTTCAGGCCTTCCTGCCTGCCGCGAATCACCGATTCGACAATTTGAACCATGAAATAGTCAACCTCAGAAAATTGGGCACGTTACCGCAATCGTCGCGTCGGTGCATCACATGAGCGTATCGACACATACGCGACGCATCGAGCGATAAAGTACCATTACCCATCATGTTGACACGCGCCAATCACAAGTTACTTTCTGAGGTCGGCCCCGGCACGACCATGGGCAACCTTTTGCGCCGTTCTTGGGTGCCGGCCCTACTCGCCGAAGAATTGCCCGAACCAGGCGGTGCGCCGGTACGGGTGTCTTTGCTAGGCGAGAAACTGGTTGCTTATCGTGGTTTGGATGGGCGCGTCGGATTGCTTGGCGAACATTGCAGTCATCGCGGCGCTTCGCTGTATTTCGGCCGGATCGAAGCGGAAGGGCTGCGCTGCGCCTATCACGGCTGGACATACACACCGGATGGACGCTGCGCCCTGCAGCCCAATATGCCCAAGTCTTTTAAAGAGCGCATCACGCATGCGGCATATCCTTGCGAACAGCGTGCCGGCGTGGTGTGGGCATGGATGGGGCCGGCCAAGGCCAAACCGGCGCTGCCCAATTTGGAGTATCTGGGCATCGCCGATTCGCAGGTGATGGTGGGCAAACGCCTGCAACGCTGCAATTGGATGCAGGCCATGGATGGCGATTTCGATACCAGCCACGTACCGTATCTGCACGAGGGCCTGATGGTGAAGCGCGCTAATAGCGTGATTCCCACGCCATATCTTGACCCGCAGCCCACTTCCTGCGGCTTGGTCATCGGCGCGCGGCGCGATGCCGGCCCTCTGCACTACTACTGGCGTGTGACGCAATGGATGATGCCCTGGTTTACTTCGATTCCCGCTTGGCCTGGTGACACGCCACTCGCCGGTCACGCCTGGGTGCCGGCGGACGATGAACACACCTGGGTGTTTGGCTTTCACTGGCACCCCGCGCGAGCAATCGATGAGGCGGAGCGAGAGTCCTTACGCGTCCGCGCCGATGGCATTTATACCGATATCGAGGCGGGCAGCTTCAGGCCAGTGCGCAGCGAATCGAGCGACTATGCCGATCCGGCATCGCTCATCAATAAAGATCGCATGGCGCGGATGAAACATTTTCAGGATCAGGACATCGCCATCACCGAGAGCATGGGGCCGATGTTCGATCGAACCAAGGAGAACCTTGGGCCATCGGATATCGTGATCGTGCGCATTCGCAATCGCCTACTCGCGGCGGCCAAGGCCTTGCAACAAGGAACCGCGCCGAAATCGAAAGCGGAAGATTGGCGCGGCAGGCCGTATTCAGTTCGGCTGCCACGCACGGTTGACGATTGGCGAGCCGCCACCGCGGCGCGCATCTCCGGTGAGCCTGGCACCTTCGCGGTCTCCGATTAGTAAGCAGCGTAACCATGTCTCGATTATTTCGACCGCTGTATACATTGTCCAACAGGGAGTCGAACCATGGATAGCAATGAAAGCAATTTGTTGTCGGCCACGGGGCCAAAAACCGCCATGGGGAAGTTGCTCAGACGCTATTGGTTGCCGGCCGTTCTATCCAGTGAATTGCCCGAACCGGATGGCGCGCCGGTGCGAGTACGGTTATTGAGCGAAAACCTGATTGCTTACCGTGCCACCGATGGAAAGGTGGGTTTGCTGCGCGAGGCCTGTGCGCATCGCGGAGCCTCGTTGTATTACGGACAAAACGGCAAGGGCGGCCTGCGCTGCTGGTATCACGGTTGGAAATACGATCACAGCGGCGCGCTGCTGGAGACGCCCAATGAGCCAGGCGACGCGTTGATAAAACGGGTACGCCAGCCCGCTTATCCCTGTATCGAGATAAATGGCGCGGTCTGGACCTACATGGGGCCGCCGGGTACCGAGCCGCCACTGCCTGATCTTGAATGGCTGCTGGTGCCTCCCGCAAACGTCTACATGAGCAAACGCATTCAACAATGCCATTGGACGCAAGGCCTGGAGGGCGATATCGATCCTTCGCATTTAGCGTTCCTGCATGGCGAGACCATCGCGCAGGGCGGCGGCAGCAGCGCAGGCCACGCCTCGGCGGATTGGCTACGCACCAATCTCGCGCCCATGATCGAAGCCATTCCCAGGCCCAACGGCCTGCTTTACGCTTCGCGGCGCGAGACCGGCGATGCTGGCTGCGACTTCTGGCGCATTGGGCAGTGGATGCTGCCCTGGTTCACCACCATCCCCGCATTCCCCGGGACGATGCCGATGCTCGGCCACGCCTGGGTGCCGAGGGACGACGAAAGCACCGCAGTGTTTAGCTTTTCCTGGCATCCAACACGCGCCATAAGCGTGGAAGAAAGCCAGCGTTATCAAAAAATCGGCGCGACGCATGCGATTCTCTCCCCAGGTAGTTTCACCCCCGAGCGCAACAAGGCAACCGAATATGTCGACCCCGCTAAGCGCGATGAACCGCAACCCTGGATGCGCATCACCCGCTTTCAAGACCAGGATATCGCCGCCACCGAAGGCATCGGCCCGCGTTTTGATCGCGGCAGGGAACACCTGGTGACCTCGGATGAAATCATTGCACGCATGCGCCGCACCTTGATGGTGGCGGCGGTGGAACTCGAAGCCGGTGGCGTGCCGCCGGGGCGCGATCCGCTCGCCTATCGGATCAGGCCTTATTCGGTGAAGTTGCCTCGAGATGGCGCGCCCTGGCATGTGGCCACGGCGGAGGCGTTACAGGCGCGGCCGGAAACGTTTCGGCCCTCGGATTGAAGGCGTAGTGGGTGCGCTGGCTCGCATTGGTTGTCGGGCTAGCTAGGTTGCGGCCGAGCTGGTAGGGGGGCCGAACTCGTTGGCCTCATTGGAGCTGGCCAACACGCACCAATACAGCACCACCAATTGGCCCACGATGGGAATGATGCCAACGAGCAGCAACCAACCGGTCTTGCCGACGTCATGTAATCGGCGCGCGCTGGCGGTAATTTGCGGCAGTAGCAAGGCGAAGAACGACAACGCGCCTAAGATTTCGTTGATTAACCCCAAACCGCTTGGCGCGACGACGCAAAACAAGGTGAACCACCAATATTCGGAACGGCTTGCCCTACCGGAGAAGTCCGAATATTTCTTTAGGCAGGTAATGATCGAGTCTGTGAATGTCATGACTGCCTCCCAGGGAAAGAACCTATTTCTCGAATCGAATTCAGAGTTAAATTTTCCTTGAAGACGCAGTCTACGCCGGACAGGGAATTTTTCGCCGGATTGGAATATTTGCACGCCGGGTTAAGATTTGTCATTCCAAAAATCCTCGCCGAGCTGGAGAACCCTCGATGAATCAAACCGAATCCAAGCTTGACTACGACGGCCTGCGTTCATTGCTTTCGCAAAGCGAGGCACTGGGCGAAGTCCGGGTTATTAAGCACGCCGATTGGAATTTAGAGATTGGCGCGCTGACCGAAACCGTGGCCGAGCTCATCCCTGAACCGCCGGCCTTGATGTTTGATGAGATTAAGGATTATCCGGCCGGGTTTCGCGTGTTGAGTCTGGCGACTGGTTCGCGCGTGCGCATGGCACTGGCCTTCGGCATGGCGCCTGACACACCCAAGGTGGAAATCTTGCGGCAGGCCGCGCGCCGTTTACGAGATGCACCCGCGGTCGCGCCGCGCGTAGTGAAAGACGGGCCGGTGCTCCGCAATGTCATGCGGGGAGACGAGGTCGATCTGTATCGCTTCCCATCTTTATTTGCGCATCGTAAAGATGGCGGCCGTTACATCGGCACCGGCAGCACGGTGTTGAACCGCGATCCGGAAAGCGGTTACGTCAACATGGGTACTTATCGCTTGCAGGTGCACGATAAAAACACGCTCGGTCTCTGGAATAACCCCGGCGCTAACGGGCGCACCATCGCCGAGCGTTATTGGAAAGAGGGCCGTGCGTGTCCGATAGCGGCTACGTTTGGCGGCGACCCGGTGGTGGTGATGCTTGCCTACACCAAGGCGTCATGGGGGGTACCGGAGTTGGATCGCGCCGGCGGCGTGCGCGGACATCCGATCGATGTGATCGAAGGCCCGCTTACCGGCCTGCCGATACCGATTCACAGTGAAATCGTGATTGAAGGTGAAGTGCCGCCGCCTTCGGAGGAGGCGCGCGACGAAGGCCCGTTTGGTGAGTACACCGGCTATTACTCAGGCGGCACCTTGGGCACCGGTAAGCCACAGCCGGTGATCCGCGTGAAAGCGATCTATTACCGCGATAACCCGATCATTCTCAATATGTCGCCGCAGTGGCCGGGGGCGCCGCATCACTCAGTGCGTTTCGAAGGTGGCTTATTGTGGGATCAGCTTGACGCGGCAGGCGTGCCGGGTCTCACCGGGGTGTACGTGCATACGCCTTCGTTTATCGCCGTGGCCATCAAGCAGCAATACGCCGGTCACGCGCGCCAGGCGGGGCTTGCGGTGCTGGGCTGCGCGGCCGCCTCGCGCATGTCGCGCTTTGTGGTGGTGGTGGATGAAGATATCGACCCCTCCAACATGAAGGAGGTGATGTGGGCCATGACCTCGCGTTGCGAGCCGGGGAGGGATATCGAGATCATTGAAAACTGTCCTTCAGGACCGCTTGATGTAACCATCCCCCCTGAGATGCGTGCCATCGGCAATTGGGTGAGCTCGCGCGCCATTATGCTGGCGGTGCGACCCTGGGCCTGGCGGGAGAAATTTCCCATGGTCAACCGTATTGATCGCGATCAGCGCGAGGCGATGGTGGCCAAATACAAAGCTATGCTGCCATTTCCAGCAATGTAACAATGAAAGCCAAGTGCGACGCTGATTACGATGTCATTTGCATCTATTATTAGGATTGACCGCCGCTGCAATTGATCAGATCCCCGGAGATGAAGCTGGCGTCATCCGATGCGAGGAAGGCAATCGCGGCGGCTTGTTCTTCCGGCGATCCGCGTCGCTGCAAGGTCTGTTGATGGGTGATGTCCTCGTACATTTCGCGCTTGTAGGTTTCCGCCCTCTCGCCTTCTTCGACCATCACGCCTGGTTGAATCTGCTGGCGGGAAGTGACGCGATCAGGAATGTCGGTACCGCCGGGCGACATGGTGTTAATACGAATCCCATAACGACCGTATTCCATGGAAAGAACCTTGGTGAGCGCGAGGATGCCACCCTTGCTCGCGGCGTACGGCGCCCGATACAACCCACGCACTGATTGCGACCCCACATTAACGATGGCGCCCGATTTCTGTTCCATCATCATGGGCAGTACCGCCAGGCAACACCACAGCGTTGGGTAGAGAGAGCGCTCCAGCTCCAGCTTCACTTCTTCTTCGGAATACTCGTGATAGGGCTTGATCCAGATGGTGCCACCGACATTGTTGATCACTACGTCGATACGCCCGTACGCGGCGTGGGCTTGATTCATTAATTCCTGCGCGCCGGACAGGGTGCGCAAATCGGCCAGAATCTTGGTGCAGGGCACATTGTGTTCGGCCAACAGCGCGACGGTCTGCGAGGCACTTTCATCGACGCGATCAGCCACCACAATGGTGCCGCCTTCCTGGCCCAGGCGTTTGGCGGTGGCTTTACCGATGCCTTGACCAGCGCCGGTCACGACGCATATTTTTCCGGCAAAGCGTCGCGCGCCGGCGGCGCGCGGTTCCAAGGTATCGCTCATTGTTTTCTCCATTTAAACCGAAACATGACGCTTAAACCGAAACATGCGCCACGCCCACCTCGGCCTTGGCTTCGATAACCTCGCGCACCGCTTCGGTGAAGCTCATCTCTGCAGGTTTGACGAAGGAAGCCGAGCGCACCCGATGCGTGGCCGGGTCGCGCGCCGGCGGCTCAATACCTTCAGCCAATGCCAACGCGCATTTCATTAAACGGTTTCTCGCCATGATGATGGCGTTGTCCGTGGACACCAGCAGTTCTTCGCTGCGATCGACAATGGCCCCCGCGCTTTCCTGCAACGAAGCATCCTGCATGGCGATGCCTGGAATACCGCTGTAATAGATGCCCGCTTTCTGCGCGGCGCGGTCCATGCCAAAACGATTGGATTGGTTCTGCACCGGTCTGAAACTATTGGGAATCAGGTCAGGGTAGAGGCCTTTGCCTTCGCGCATCGCCGCGTTTTCCTCGGCGCTCAAAGGCCGTATGGGATGATGCGTCATGGTCCAGACAAAGCAATTCTCATCGTCGATCGGCACCCAGGCATGGCCGTGCAGCGCGTGATCGCCATAGGGCGGAATCATGGTGTACCAGGGCATGATCCACTGTGTGACGCGCCAGTAATTCTGCCCGGCATCGGCGTTGCGGCGCGCGCCGATTAACAGACCGGTGGGCGAATTCATCACCTCGATTTTCGGTTTGGTGTCCTTCTGATATTGAGCACCTTTGGAGCCCGCGCGCATCGGTTCGCGATCCATCGAACCACTGTGCAACCAGGAGACATGCGCGCCATCGATGCCGCCTTCCATGGATTGTAGGTAATTCGACTCCTGATGACGTTTATTCACGTAACGATGGGTGTCGGGGACCGCCATCCATTCGAAGTCTGGAAAGGAGGGCTGCGATTCCGGCGGCCCCATGTAAGTCCAAATCACGCCGCCACGCTCGATGCAGGGATAGGACTTTAATTTCACGCGTGAGGCAAAGCCGCGTTCCGACGATTCGGAAGGCACCTCGAGGCACTGGCCGGTGACATCGTATTTCCAGCCGTGATAGGCGCAACGAATGCCGCCGTCCTCGACCCGCCCATACCAGAGCGACACACGTCGGTGCGCGCAAAATTCGTCGATTAGGCCAATGCGCCCGTCTGAATCGCGAAATGCCAGCAGCGCCTCGGAGAGCAGTTTCACCTGCACCTGAGGGCAATCCGGGTCAGGCAATTCCTCGGATAGGAGAATCGGAATCCAGTAGCGCCGGAACAGCTTGCCCATGGGCGTCTCGGGCCCGGTTTGCGTGAGTAGCTGATTTTGTTCCCTAGTGATCACCGGCGCGGTTCCTTGGCTGCGATAGACAATATGGAGAGAACAGACGCCACATGTCGTTCATCATGCGAGTTCAAATTATACTCACCCCCTCGATCAGCAAAGCGCCGATTCGCGACGTCGCGTGGAAAAATACGAAGGTATTGATACAAAATGAAAAGTATATTTTTAGCCATGGTGTTTCCCGCGCTGCTTTGCGGATTGGCGAAGCAGGCAGCGTCGCAGTCTTATCCGACGCGAGCCGTAACCTTCATCGTGCCGTTCACCCCTGGCACCGGCATCGATATCATCGCCCGTGCTTTCGGCCAGCAACTCACGCAACGCTGGGGACAGGCGTTCATCATCGACAATCGTGCCGGGGCGAGCGGCAATATCGGTGCGGAGATGGTGGCCAATGCCAAGCCGGATGGCTATACCCTGATGGTGACTGCGACCAGCCTTGTCACCAACGCGGCGATCAATAAGAACCCGCGCTATGACCCGTTGAAAAGTTTCGAGGCGGTAAGCTTGGTCGCCACGGGAACGATGTCACTGCTAATTAGCAATGGCACGCAAGCCTCATCGGTAAAAGAACTCGTGGCGCTGGCAAAACAGCGACCCGGCGAACTTAATTACGCCTCCTCCGGCAACGGCACGCCGCAGCATCTTTCCATGGAATTGTTGAAGCTGGAGGCGGGCGTGGATCTGACGCATATTCCCTTTAAAGGCACCGCGCCGGCGATAACCGATACCGTCGCGGGCCGCGTCAATGCGATGTTCATGCCGATTCACACCGCGCTTCCGTTTCTGCAAAGGAATCAATTGCGCATGCTTGCCGTATTGGCGATTGAACGCTCGCCCGTGGTACCGAACGTGCCCACCATGAGAGAGGCGGGCTTCCCGAGTATCCAAGTTGAAAACTGGTACGGCGTGATGGCGCCCGGCGGGACACCCGCGGAGCTTGTCGCCAAGCTCAATGGCGAAATCAACGCCATGCTGAAAACACCCGAGACCAACAGCATGCTTTCCTCGCAAGGCTTGCAGCCGGTGGGTGGCGCGCCATCGCGTCTGACCGAACTGATCAAATCCGAGCAGCAGCGTTGGCCACGCGTGGTGGCTGCGGCGAAAATTGGTGCCGATTAGCGGCATTTCCTGCGATCACCCATCTAAAGAGCAATGCCGATGATGCTCCTCTATCACAGCACCCACTCAACCTGTAGCCAGAAGGTACGCCTGTGCCTCGCGGAAAAGAAACTTCCCTGGACCGGCGAACATCTCAATCTGCGCCGCTTCGATCAATTGAAACCGGAATTCCTCGCCATTAACCACGCGGGCATGGTGCCGGTGCTGGTGGATGATCGTTGGGTAGCCGATGGATCGGCGGCATTTACGTTGCACGAATCGCGCGTCATCAACGAATACCTAGAGGAAACCTATCCCGAAGTGCGCCTTGTTCCCGAAGACCCGCGTGCCCGCGCGCGTATGCGGCTGTGGACCAAGTTCTCCGATGATGTCGCCACCGATGCAGTTAAGCTGCCTTCGTTTGTGAAAAACATCCAACCCGAATTGCAACGTTTGGCGCCTGAGGAAGTTCGTGCCATGGTGGCAAAAATTCCCGACCCGAAGGTGCGCGAACGATGGACCAATGCGGTCACCAAGGGAATTTCTGCCGCGGATCTGCAGCCATCCATAGAGCGCTTGACCGGCATGATCGAACGCATGGATCGATCATTGCGCGATGGGCAATGGCTTGCGGGCGACCAATACAGCCTCGCTGACATCGACATCGCGCCTTTTGTGCATCGCTTGATTCGCTGCGAACTGTTTTACCTGGTCGAGGCGCGTCCGCGAGTGGCCGATTGGTA
This sequence comes from Burkholderiales bacterium, assembly GCA_046153355.1. GTDB lineage: Bacteria > Pseudomonadota > Gammaproteobacteria > Burkholderiales > SG8-39 > 2-02-FULL-62-17. Next base: position 8,500 of record JBJXEY010000374.1, on the reverse strand, counting down.
TGAGCGTATATCGTCTCGGCCCGCCTATGCGTCGGCGATTCCGCCGGCCGGCTCCGAAGGTGTGCAGCCGGGTGGTTGAAATCAGGACGTCGTTTTTTCCTTAAGCGCATGGATACCTTGATATCAATTGGAAAGGTGCTGCTCCCCGCCTATATTGCCTTGGCGGCATTGGCCTACTTTTTTCAGGACGGATTGATATTTTTTCCCCAACCGCGTAGCGAAGAAGCCTTGATAGCGGTTCGAATTCGCCATCCGTTGGTTGAGGAGGTGCGGGTGCGCTCGGACGATGGAGTCCCGTTGCACGGCTGGTACCTAGGTAGTCGATCAGCGGCCAATGGCGAACGCGCGCCGTTGATCGTGTATTACGGCGGTAATGCCGAGGAAGTATCCGGCCAGTTGGATGAAGCCGGGCGCTTCGCGGGCTATTCGCTGTTGGCGGTGAACTATCGTGGCTATGGCGGCAGTGGCGGCGAACCCAGTGAGTCGGCCTTGTTTGCCGATGCCCTCAAGGTTTTCGACTATGCGCTGTCGCGTGGCGATGTCGATGGGCGAAACATGGTGATCATGGGGCGCAGTCTTGGCACTGGTGTTGCCGTGCATGTTGCGGCACGCCGCGAGGTTCGCGCGGTATTGTTGGTCTCGCCCTACGACAGCATGATTGAAGTGGGGCGCTCGCACCATCCGTATTTGCCGGTATCGCTCCTGCTTCGGCATCGCTTCGAGGCTATATCCGACGCGCCGCGTATCAAGGCGCCGCTGCTCGCCCTGGTGGCGCCGGGTGACAACGTCGTTCCCAATGAGAATTCGCGCCGCTTGGTGGCGGCCTGGGGTGGACCGCATCGACTACGCGAAATCGCCGGTGCCACGCATAACTTATTTGGCGCCTCGCCCGAGTATTGGAGGGATATCGCGGCATTTCTGTCGCAATTTCGCGAGGGTAGTTTGCCTTAGGAAAAGTGGTACATCCCCGGTATTTAACGAAAATAAATGGGGTACGTCCCCGGTTTCTTGCCTTATTCTGGCGAGATGAATTTTGGGGAGAAGCCGCCATGGGTAGGTTCGACGCGCACTACATGCGGCGCGCCAAAGTGGGCGGGGAAGAGTAGGGCGCCGGATTCGACGCATTGTTCCAGGACTTTTTTTCGGCTGAGTTTGGCTTGTCCCGGATCTTCGTCGACCATATGCGCCCATTGCGGCGCGCAGATCTGCAGGGGGTGATGCAAAACATCGCCACAAAATATGGCCCGAGTATCTGTGCCAACAGCGGAGACTGCGGTGAGGCTGGACCTTGCGAGCTTTGCTGCATCGAGATTCAACGTAACAAGACCTGGGGTATGCCCGGGTGCCGGTTCGATCATCAATCCGCTATCGATCTCATGATTGCCATCGACCAACACCGCCTGACCTGACTCGACCACCGGTAAGACGCTGTCTTCATAAACCACGCGCCGATGATCATTCTTCATCGCCGGGTTGGTTTGCTGATTCCAATACTCGGCGTCGATTTTTGAAAATAGGTACTTTGCATTGGGGAACGTCGGCACCCATCGGCCATCGCGTTGCACCGTGTTCCAACCGACGTGGTCGGCATGCAGGTGGGTGCACACCACGATATCGATATCCTCTGGTGAGACGCCGGTTGCCTTCAAGCGCGACATGTAGGGCGTGTCGAGCATGTTGAAGCGCGCCACCCAGGGGCGCGGCTTGTGGTTGCCGGAGCAACAGTCAAGCAAGATGGTGTGACCCGGGGTTCTGATCAGCCACGAGTGAAAACTCGTGACCATGCAATCGTGCGCAGGCGAATAGTGGTTGGGCACCAACCAGTCAAGATTCTTCTGCAATACCTCGCGCTCGAAACCGGGGAAATGCAGCTCGGGTTTTTGATATGACAGGCAAACTTGTTCTTCGATCCGTGTGACGGTGGCGGCGCCTATTTTCCAGGTCAACATTTATTCGAATTTCACTCCGGCGGCCTGCGCTTCGCGTATGGAGCGCCCGGCGCTGTCGAAAGAGGACTTCACTACGGCGGCAAACTCATCGGGTGAATTGGCGACCACATTCACACCGGTTTCATCGAACTTGGCGCGCACCTCGGGGGTGCGTAGGGCACGTACCGCTGCGGTGTTAAGGCGATTGACGATGGGGCGCGGTGTAGCCGCCGGAACCCATAGGCCAATGAATCCGGGCGCGGTGACAAAGCCTGGGAAAACGTCATTGAGATTGGCGGCAGCAGGATAGTTCGCCGGCGCTTTGCCGCCATGTACTGCGATCAGACGCGCTTTCTGGCCCAGCACCAGTTGCCGCACAATACCGACGGTGGCGAAGGCCAGATCCACCTGTTGTCCGGCCACCGCCTGCATCAGTGGTCCGAATCCGCCGTAGGGAATGTGGACGATATCCACGCCTGCGGTGCGTTTGAAGGTTTCGCCATCCACGTGTTGCGCGGCGCCGATGCCGGTGCTGCCGTATGAAAGCTTGCCTGGATTGGCCTTGGCGAAATCGAGCAGTTCTTTCAGATTGGTCTGCGGCAGCGACATCTTGGCGACGATGACCTGTGCGGAGTCATAAATCAGCGTTACCGGCGCGAAATCGCGCAGTGTGTCGAAGGGCGCTTTGGGATTGATGATGGTGCCGGTCACCAGACTCCCCGCGGCGGTGGCAAGCAAGGTGTAACCATCGGGCGTTGAGCGCGCGACTTGTTCGGCACCAATAAAACCGGACGCACCGGGGCGCGTTTCCACGATCACCGGCTGGCCCAGATCTTCAGACATTGCGTTTTGCATGAGCCGCACCGATACGTCGATCGCCCCCGGTGGCCAGGGAACGATAATGCGCACCGGTTTGCTGGGGAATGCTTGCGCGAATGCGGAGAACGGCGCGCTCAACGGTGCGACGAGAACCGTGGCGGTTAGAACCGCGATTAAGCGGTTTTTCATGACGTCACGGTTTCTTTCTTCGGTGCGAAGCGCGAACGTCCTTGATCGATGGCGCTAGGGACTTTATCGGGCGCCGGCACGCCGTCCAGGCCCACCGAACCGGGCCAGGTTACATCGGTTATGTCGAACACCATGTCATCCGGACCTTGAAATTTGATTTCGTATTGCGCGCCGGGTGGGATCTGGTCTTCGCCGACGCGCAGTTTGACGCCGTCATTTTCCAATTGTGTCGCCATACTGGCAACGTCATCCACCACCACGCCCCAATGATGAAAGCCCTCATAGTCCAACCCTTTGTTGATCTGGTCGGTGGCAAATTTCAGAATGGTGACGTTGATCGAGCCGTCGGAGAGCACTACGCCAGTGGGGTTGGCGCGGTCCTTGCCGCCGCGATGAATCTCGCGCCAGCCAAAATGTTTTTTATAAAATTCAGCGGATTTGACTGGGTCTTGGCTTGAAATGGCGATGTGGCGGATTTTGTGCATGGCGTGCTCCTCGTGTGAATATCGAATTGGGGTCTTTGGCCAGGGTTTGCGTCGTTAGCATACTACCGCTTGCGAATAGCCCTATTGCGCCAGTTGCGCTTTCATGCTTTGCGCGGCCAAGGCATAACCGCCGTTGGCGCCGTCGACAAAATGTGCATGCGTTTTGCGGCGATCAAATATGAGGCAGGTCATTAACGCTTCCATCGCGATATGTACGCCGTACACCACCTCGCCACGCAGCCGGCGTTCCTCCAGTCGAGCCTCGAGACGAGCGCGCTGCTCGGGTGTGCTATCGAGCACCATGCGCAACGTATCGTCGAATTTGCGGTAATCGGTGTTCGCCGAGACGTCGTTTTTATATTGCCCCCAATCGATGCCGCCCCATTTCACCCGAAACGCCATCAGGCGATCAGCCATCCAGGTTTGCAGGCGTAAGGCGCGCGCCAAAAGCGCTTTGGCGAAGGCGCTCATGCCATGCGCGCGCACGCCCAATTCTGCGGCGACGCAGTCGGGCCTCAGGCAAAGATTTAATTGCTCGGCCGACACCGGTTGCGCTTCCGATCCGCCGCCATAGATATTGCCAATATCGGCCAGCACGCCATCGAGAATCTCCTCGGTACGCGCGACGGCGTCTCGATGCACCTGCACCAACAAACTCACGGTTTCGCCACCGCGCGAGCGAATACCCTGCCAACGGCATTCCAGGCCGCTGAAATCGGCGTCGTTTTGTTTGCCTTCTTCGAGAATTTCGTATTTGCCCCGCGTCGTAAGGTTCTTGGCCAGGCGTTCGGCTTCGGCCACTCCGCCACCCGAGAACATGGCTTGCGAGAAGTGTTTCGAGGTACCGAACTTGGCGACGCTCACATCCTTTCCCAGAGCGCGCACGTCGGCGATCGGAATCGCCGCGATCAGCAATTCGAGGCCAAAGCTGTCACGCGCCATGCGGCGAGTGCCGCAGAGCGCTTGTTTGGTTTTATCGAGCAACGCTTGTGGTACGAGTATCGATGCGCCATCGCCACCAAAGGTGTAGGGCACGGCAATTTTCTCGGCGGCATTCAACACCGCGATGATGCAAGATGCACCCACGACGTTGACGTCTTTGTAGCGACCGGCTTCGATGGCTTGCGTGGAACCGATTACATCGGCGATTAGAATGAACCAGTCATCGGGCAGCAAGCTGTAATTGTTAGGGCGCGTAACCTCTTCGAAGCGTGTAAAGAGGGGCAGTTGCGCGTAGAAATGGCGATGCATGCGAGGTGTTTTTATTCTGGTTTAATACCGGCGATCTTGATGCCCTTACGATTGACCTCCACCGCGCGCATCACCATGGCTGTGAATTCCTCGGCCGAAGCGTTTTGCGGAATGAGACCCACGTTGGCCAGTCGTTCAACCGATTCCGCGGCATTGAAGGCGGCGACAATTTCCGCATTCAAGCGTTGAATCAAAGGCCTCGCCATGGCGGGCGGCCCGAACACGCCTGTCCAATCGGCGGTGCGCTCGAACTCTGGGTAGGTTTCGGTGACCGAGGCCACATTGGGCCATTTGGGATCGCGATCGTTATCCAGCACCGCGATGAGGCGTGCTTTCCCCGCACCCAGCGCAGCAGTGGCCGAACCATTGCTGATGATTGCCATGGGAATATCGCCTGAGACTAGGCCACGCATTACCTCCGAGCCGCCCTTGTAAGGAATGTGCACGATATTGATACCCGCGGCTTCCGCAAGAATGGCGCCCGAAAGGTGAAAACTCGATGCGTGATTCGGCGTGCCATAAGAAATTTTGCCGGGGAATTTTTTCGCATAATCGGTGAGTTCGCGAAAACTCGCCACCGGCAAGGAAGGATTGACAATCACATAGCCGCGCGAGCGCCCGGTGGCCGCTACCGGTGTGAAATCTTTTATTGGGTCGTAGGGCAAGGTCTTCGCGGTGAATTGCAACAACGTATTGGTGGCCGAGGTGGTGAGCATCAGCGTGTAGCCATCGGGTGTCGCGCGCGCCACGATCTCCGCGCCAATAACGCCATTGCCACCTGGGCGGTTCTCCACAATGATCGGCTGACCCACAGCAGTGCTCAATTTGGGTTGCAGCACGCGCGCCATAATGTCGGTGGTGCCACCGGCCGGGTAGGGCACGATGACGCGTATTGGTTTTTGCGGCCAGGTCTGCGCTATGACAATGGAGGACGGAAGCGTGGCAGCGATGAGCATCCATCGCAATCCGCTCAGAGAAATGCATTTCATAGGTTCGTCCTTTATTCCGCGGTGACGCCGATGGTGCGTATGACGCCCCCCCAGCGCTCGCGCTCCTGTTTTATAAACACGGTCATATCCGCCGGGCTTTGCTCGCTACTATCGAAACTCAATTCCGCCAGGCGCCTTGCCACATCGGCTTGCCTGGCGATTTCAAGCAATGCGCCAGACAAACGATTGGCAATGGTATCGGGCAGGCCTTGCGGCCCCACCACGCCGGCCCAGAATACGGAATGGAATCCCGGTACCAACTCGCGTACCGCCGGCGCGTCTGGCAATTGCGGATTGCGCTTTTCGCCGGCGACGCCCAGAGCGCGCAGCTTGCCGGCGCGCACCTGCGGCAGGATGGCGCCCAGGTCCATGAACATCATGTCCACCTGGCCGCCGCTCAGGTCCGCCAATGCGGGGCCCGCGCCCTTGTAGGGCACATGCACAATCTTGAGTCCCGCCATCGATTTAAACATTTCCGCGGCCAGGTGCAGAGAACTGCCCGCACCGGCGGAACTGTAATTGAGTTTGTCGGGATTGGCGCGTGCGAACGCGATCAATTGGGTCAAATTTTCCGCCTTCAATTTTGGGTGCACCACCAGTACCTGCGGGGCCGTCGCGAGGATGGCAATGGGCGCGAACAAATCGGGATCGTAGGCAAGCTTGGGGTAGAGTGCCTTGTTGATCACCAGGGGCCCCGGTGGCGCGCTGAGCAAGGTGTAACCATCGGGAGCGGCTTTGAATACGGCTTCCGCGCCTATATTGCCGCCGGCTCCGGCGCGGTTTTCGACAAAAAAACTTTGCCCGAATTTGTCCGTGAGCTTACTGCTGAAGATGCGTGTCACAACATCGACGGTGCCGCCTGGCGAAGGCACGATAATTCGCACCGGTTTGACCGGGTACTCCTGGGCCAATGCGGTGGCGCCGGAGATAACGGTGGCGATCATAATCCCGGACAACGCAAGTGTTTTCATGGTGCGCACTGCTGCTCCCCTTTCAATCGGCTTTTTAATTGGCTCATTTTGCGAATCTAAAACGTCGCCCCAGAGCGCAGATAGTGATCGATGATTTCCTCGCCGGTGGCGAGCCACACACCGGGGTGCGAGACGATATAGCGCAGAGCGGAATCCAGGTTGTCGATGCGATGCGGCACGCCGGTGATATAGGGGTGTAAGGCAATCGCCATCACGCGTCCCGATTTTTCGCCTTCGCGGTACAAGACATCGAATTGCCTGCGGATCATCGCTTCGAAATCTCCCGGTGACATGTTGTGGCCATCGACCGCGGCCTTGTCATTGACTTCGGCAGAGTAGGGAATGGAGCAGATGCGCTTACCGCCAACGTTCATCAAGTAAGGCTGGTCGTCATTCACCCAGTCGGCCACGTATTTGCAGCCGAATTCAATCAGGTAGTCCAGGGTGTTCCAGGTCTCCTGTAATCCGGAGCCGAGCCACCCGGCGACCGGACGCCCGGTGGCGCGTGTTATGCGCTCGATGGCGCCACGCACCTCGTCGCGCTCTTGTTCGGGCGGCAGCGTGTTCAAGCGCCGTACATTGGTCTGGTTGTGCCCCATGAATTCCCAGCCGAGCTTCCCGCACTCCTCGATCATCTCCGGATGCGCGTCGCAGGCATCGCTATTGAGCGCCACCGTGGCGCGAATATTGTGGCGCGTGAGGACCTCCATCATTCGGTAGATGCCGACGCGATTGCCATAGTCGCGGATCGCCCAGGTGTGCACATCGGGAATAATGCCGCCCGAACTTCCCTGGCCCGAAGGCATTTTTGCATCCAGAGCGAACACTTCAATATTCGGGATCACCCACAGCGCCAGGCGCGCGCCATTGGGCCATGCGATCCTGGGTCGGCGCGTGATTGGCGTGTAGGGGAAGGGGCCATAGCGTCGCGGCTGCATCTCAGGTCGCCTCGCGTTTCGCGGACATCGAGGACAGCGCCTCGATGACCTCGTCAATATGCATCACACCCGCATATTTATGGTGCAAATCGAATAGGCTAATTTTGTGCGATAGCAAATGCCGGTCAAACGTACATTCTTCCACTACCACCACGTTATAGGCATTGGACACTGCGTCCACCACCGAAGCCCGCACGCAACCCGAGGTGCTCTCGCCGCACACAATCAAACTTCGCACGCCCAATTCATTGAGCCTGGAGATGATCGGCGTGCCATAGAAGACACTGGCGCGTTGCTTGGTGATGACGATGTCGTTGGTTTGCGGGCGAAACTCCTCCTTGATCTGGAAAGATTGCTCGTTGAACTTGCGCGCGTTGGCTTTGGAATTGGGTTTCGAGGTGTAATCGTCTGTTGAATAAATGATGGGTATGCCTGCCGCGCGCGCCGCGCCGAACAAGCGTTTGGTGGGTTCGATGGCGGCATGCGCGTATTCGCCGCAGGCGCTGCCATGCTCTTTGTACAATTCAAACACTGGTCGCGCGCCGCCCTCGTAGACTAGGTTGTATAAATCGATGGCGAGCAGCGCGGGTTTTTCTCCGATGCGAATCTCGCGCCGATAACGCTGGTAGACCTCCAGCGTTTGGGCATCAATCACATCCTGCCAGCAATGATCTTCGAAATCCCTCGGCATCTATTCTCCCGGTGTCCTTTAGTATCCAACTGTTAATTCATGGTGTATTGGCGTGACGGCGAGCGCGGCCATTATCGCTTGATTGTGAAACTCGATTTCAAACTTAGTCGCGGATCGGGCCATTCAATTGGCAGGATCGTGTAATCTTTCGGGCGTTTGCGCAATATCGAATTGAGGCGAAAAATATGTTGAAAGTTGATGACAACGAACGCTTGGTCAGAGTGGGCCCCGGCACCCCG
>JBJXEY010000360.1:0-6073 GCA_046153355.1 Burkholderiales bacterium | reverse complement strand
GAACATCGTCACCCAACAGGATACCGACCAATGGGTCGAAGAAGGCTGGTCAACGCGCGGCGATCCCAACGAGATGCGCGCGAGTTTCCCCAATCCCGAACCACGCCTCGAAAAACTTTTAAGCCTGGTGACCGATTGTTCGAAGTGGGGCCTTTTCACCCGGCCCCTCAAGGACAACTGGGGTCGCGGCCGCATTCAGTTGATCGGTGACGCAGCGCACGCCATGGTGCCCAACGCCGGTCAAGGCGCTTGCCAGGCCTTCGAGGATGCCTATGTTCTTGGCCGCTGGCTCGATGCCTGCGCCGATCCGATAGAAGCTTTTGCCAATTTCCGCCGTATCCGCATGCCGCGTGCCCAAGGCGTGCAGCGTCTGTCTCAGTCAAATATGCGCTTCAAGCACATGAAAGACAGCGAAGCGCAGAAGGAATCGATTAAGTCTGGAAAGGGCAGCGTGCACGGCAAAATCGACTGGGTGTGGGTTTACGACCCGGTAACCGAATGGGATAAAGAGCCGGTTGTTCCCGAAATCTACGCTTCGTAGAGGCCTTAACGACACAGCAATTCAAGGACGCTCTACTACTCAAGGTCCTTGATATTCGCGGCCTTGGCGATTTTCGCGACCAGTTCCGTTTGACGCCGGATCATCGCCGCCATATCGGCGGAGCTAGGTGCAACGATCTCGGTTCCGGTTTCAAGAATCTTCGCACGCGTATCCGGTGAATGCATCGATTTAACGATTTCGCTCTGCAAGCGCACCATCACCGCCTGAGGCGTACCTGCGGGGGCCCAGTAGCCTTGCCACGATGGCGGGGCTTCAAATGCCGGAATTCGCTCAGATACCGACGGCACATCGGGCATCAGATCTGTTCGCCTACCAAGGATCGCCAACACATTCATTTTGCCTGCCTTGGCCTGCGGCACCAGTGGTGTGAGGATGGTAATCAATGCACTGAGCCGGCCCGAGGCCATATCCAGCACAGCTTGTGCGCCGGCCTTGTAGGGCACATGCACCATGCTCGCGCCGGTGATCTGTTGTAACTGTTCCCCCGCGAGATGGCTCTGCGAGGCAATGCCCGTCGTGCCGTAAAAAATCTTGCCTGGATTGGCCTTGGCGTATTCGATGAACTCGACCAAGGTTTTTACCGGCAGCGAAGGCGAAACAATGATTGCGCTGGGGCTCTCGCCAAGCATGGTAATGGGCATGAGATCTTTAATCGGATCGTAACCAAGCTTCGCGCCCAAGGCTGGTCGAACGATGGTTGCGCCGGTTGAGGCGTTCAATAAGGTATAGCCATCCGGCGTGGCACGCGCGACGGCGACGGTTGCAACCGAGCCACCGGCCCCCGCGTTGTTTTCCACCACCACTGCCTGACCCACCAATTCGGATAACTTCGTGACCACCAAACGATTCAAATAATCACCGCTGGCGCCAGAAGCAAATTGGGAAACGACCCGAATCGGTTTATTCGGATAACTCTGGGCTAATGCGGTAGCCGGCGTCGCCATGGAGATCAACGCCCAGACGCTGAGTTTTCGCAAAGTGTTTTTGCTATTCACTTTCATTTTTGGCAATCCAATCTCATGTCCGGTTAAATTTTTCACGCGCTATGCAGAACCTGGCGGCCATGGTATCGCGTTGCAGAAATAGGGGGCGGTGAGTCGCCCCTTAACCTCAAGCAATATAATGTTCAGCGCCGAATGGACACCTCTAGTAAACAAGGGATTGGACTTTTCACGGAGCAACTCATGCGACTAATTTTAGCTAGCCTTATGTTGATCGCCACCTGCGCCGAGGCGCAAACCTATCCTGCCAAGCCAGTACGCATTTTTTCTCCTTGGGCCGCCGGCGGCCCGGGCGATGTGGTGACACGGGGCGCGGCGCAGGAACTGGCCGCGGCGCTGGGCCAACCCTACGTAGTGGAGACCCGTGTCGGCGCCGACGGGATGATTGTTGCCGAAGCGGGATCGAAGACCGCGCCCGACGGCTACAACCTCACCGGCTGTGATCAACAGATTATGGCGATCAATCCTTTTGTGCACGCTAGCCGTCCTTATGAAATCAAGGATCTGGCAGCAGTGGTGCACTACGGTTTTTTGGCTTCGGCAATTCACATCTCGCCAACCCTCCCCGCGAAAACCCTTCCTGAACTTCTGGAACTGGCGCGCAAGAAACCTGGCAGCATTTCCTGGGGATCTTTCGGCGCGGCGAGCGCCTCGAATTTTTATATCGAATGGTTGAAAAATTCGCGCGGCATCGATTTCCTCAACGTGCCCTACAAAGGCGCATCGTTCGCCTGGCAGGGCCTGCTCGCCGGTGACGTGCAGGTGGCATTTTTCGCCGTGGGCCCTTCGGCTGCGGTGAACAAAGCAGGAAAGATTCGCTCGCTTGCAGTAATGCTCGGCAAACGCGTGCCGCAAATGCCGGATGTGCCAAGTTATACCGAACATCCGGGCCTTGATTTTCCTTTAGTCGTGACGTGGTTTGGCCTTTGCGCGCAGGCGGCGACGCCGCGAACTATCGTGCAACGCCTCAACAACGAAGTTTCCAAACGGCTTTTGGCCAATGAAGGGCTACGTGCCAAGTTCATGACTTCGCAAGGCTTGGAAATGGAATCACCTTCCGGAGAGTCACCCGAGACCTTTGAAAAGTTTCTGGTGGCAGAACAGGACAAATACGCCCGGCTTGCGAAACTTGCCGGTATAAAGCCTCAATAACCCACTCGAAAACCGGCGCTCAAGTTTCGCGGCTCGGCCGGTTTGACGCCCCCTCGGCGTGAAGGCAGATGGATAAAAGCACCCTGGATCGGTGCTTCATCTAACAATTAGTGAAAAATTGCGCAATCGGTAACAATTCTTGACTTTTCTACGGATTACTACGGTAAAAGTAGGTGATATTCTCATTGCCTACTTTGACACCGGAAAATTAGGAAAGCGGAATGAATTTTTGCAGAAAAATCTGGCGTATTGCGGTAGTGGTAATGGTTTCAGCGCTGGCCGCCAACGCGTCCGCCCAGACTGCGGAAACTTTATTTACGGTTGGCGTAATCCCGAACGTCAGTGCCAGGGTGATTGTTAACAATTACCAGCCGATGCGCGTCTATCTCGAGCGCGAGCTCAAACGCAAGGTGGAAATCGCGACCGCGCCCGATTTTCGTGCCTTTAGCGCCGCGACATTTCGCGGCGACTATCACCTGGTAATAACCGCGGCGAATTTAGGCCGTCTCGCGCAGGTCGACGGCAAATGGGAACCCATTGCGATATATGAACCAGCGATACCCGGCATGTTGGTGGCAGCCGCCGACAATACCAATGCTGCCGTGAGTCAACTCAGAGGTAAATCCCTCGCGCTGGCTAATCCTCAGTCACTGGTGGCGTTGCGAGGCCTGCAATGGCTACGCGAGCAAGGTCTACAAGACGGACGCGATTTCAAGATCGTTCTGGCCGGCAACGACGATAGTCTAGGCGCATTGATTCGCAGCGGCGAAGGGCCAATGGCGATGATGAGCATGGGCGAATTTCGCCAAATCGGTGAAGAAACGCGCAAGTCGCTAAAAATTGTTACCGAATTTGCCAAGGTCCCGGGTTTTCTGGTCATGACCAACCCTCGGCTTTCGGGTTCCGATCAGAAACAATTGAAAGCGCTCATCCTGGGTTTTCCAAAATCCGACGAAGGAAAACAATTCTCCTCGCTCGCCAACGTCGCCAATATTCGTGACTTGAGTGCCGCTGACCTAAAACCCCTCGATGCCTTCATCGAACAAACGCGCGCTGGATTGAAATAGCTCCGGTGTGGATAAACCTTGGTTTTCGCGGAAAACTGGTCGCCGCTGGCGTATTGGTGCAAATCGCCGCCATCTCGCTGCTCACCTGGAATAGCGTCGACCTCATAGACGGGTATCTGCGCTCCGAACTGCGCACCCGCGCCGAACAGGACGCACCTTTATTCAACGCCGCATTTTCCGCGCCCGTCTTGCAGCGCGACTATGCAACCGTGCAAGCGATCGCGCGCGAGAGTCGTAGCAAACAAGGTGTCGCCTACATCATTGTTTGCGATTCGGCTGGTCGCATCGTTGCGCAGGATGGATGGCCCGAGAACACGCCAAAACCCGACACCGATCTGCCGCAACCGGTTCGCTCACCGGCGGGCGAGCTGCGTTACGACTTCAAGACACCAATCATGATCGAAGGTCAGATCCTGGGTTCTCTGAACTACGGATTATCCGGTAAATTTATCGAGGAATCCCGCGACCGGCTGTTGCTTCGCACCTTGCTGGTTGGCCTGGGGATATTGCTTGTATTTTCGCTGCTGCTTGCGGTGATCGGATTTCGCCTGACACGACCTTTGAAACAATTGGCTGCGGCCAGCCAGCAGATTCGCGCCGGCAATTACGACGTACATTTGCTGCCAGGGAGCGCGGATGAAATCGGCGCGTTCACCGAGGATTTCCGCCATATGGCGAGAGAAGTCAAACAACGCGTTGGCGAGTTAACCGCAAGCGAGGCCTTGCAACGTCGCTACCTCGCGGAATTAACCAAGGAACACGCCGAACTAGAAATAGCGCGTGCGCTTGCCGAAGAGGCAAACCGGGCGAAATCCGTTTTTCTCGCCAATATGAGCCACGAGATTCGCACCCCGATGAACGGCATCCTGGGAATGATCGAAATACTCAAGGAAAGCCGGCTTGACACGCAACAACGTAATCAATTGGCGATTGCCGAACGATCCACCCTGGCGCTGCTTGGCATCGTCGATGACGTTTTGGATTTCTCTAAAATTCAGGCTGGCAAATTAGATCTCGAGGATGTTGCCTATATTCCGCGCGACATTGTCGAAGATATTGTCGAGCTTTTCGCCCCACGCGCGTCTTCGCGCGACGTTCGCATCGTCTCGGAGATTGCGCCCTCGATACCGCGCTCGGTTCGCGGCGACCCCTCGCGATTGCGTCAGGTACTAAGCAACTTGGTTGGCAATGCGGTCAAATTTACCGAGCGCGGCACCGTCAGCGTGAGAATGAGCGCGATAGAAAATGAGCGCCTGCGCATTGAGGTCGAGGATACCGGCATAGGAATTGCCAAGGAGAATTTGCAACGAATATTTCAACCTTTTTCCCAGGTCGATAGCTCAACCACGCGCCGTTATGGTGGAACCGGGCTGGGTTTGTCGATCACGCTGCAAATCGTCACGCTTATGCGTGGGGAACTTACGGTGGAGTCCACGCCGGGCGTGGGCACCATTTTTCGGTTCGATTTTCCGGCACCCGCCAGTGAAATGCCTGAATTATCCAACGAGCCCCAAATTGCCGAAGCGCGTCCTGAGGCTCGCGCCATTCAATACGCAGACGGTCCGCGTCTTGGCGTCAAAGTTCTAATCGCCGAGGACAACGAAATCAATAGAGTGTTGCTGACTTCCATCCTCGATCAAAAGGGGTATAAAACCATAGTGGCCACCAATGGGGCAGAAGCAGTGCAACACTACGCCGCTGAAGCATTCGATATTGTCCTCATGGATTGCCATATGCCACAAATGGACGGCTATGAAGCGACCGCCGCCATACGTGCAATCGAGGCAAAGACGGGTCAAAAACGAACGCCCATTGTTGCGGTTACCGCCAATGCCATGGAGGATGCGCGCCAACGTTGCATCGACGCCGGCATGGACGACTACGTATCCAAGCCGTACCGCATGCAATCGATAACCACCGCGATCAACCGATGGCTACAGCCGTCCAACTCGCCATCGACATGAAATTAATTGGCAGGCGTTCGCGGCATTTTTACTAACGCAGTATCCAAACGGCCACCCAAATGGCAACCGCGCTCGCCCAGAAAACCGGCAATAGACCCACCACATTGCCCAAGGCGCCATAAATAATCGGCGTCGTGGTGCCACTTAAATTCACCACCGCGGTGCGCAGACCCACCGCCTCGCCGGAGCGCCCACTGGGCGCCGACTCATGCAACACCGACATCGCCAGGGGCTGTGTCACGCCCAATCCCATACCAAGGATGAATCCCAGCGTGACCAATAGCGGCACGCTTTCCACCATGGGAAAAATCACCGCCAGAATCCCCG
>JBJXEY010000358.1:0-17903 GCA_046153355.1 Burkholderiales bacterium | reverse complement strand
TCACGTGCGTGTTCCAGCATGCCGTCGCGGCCATCGGGCGCGACGATCCCCAAGGTGGCGCCCTTGGTGTCGGCAATTTTGTTTTGGTTGGAGAAATTCATCGCACCGGGGTGAAACGCGGTGATTTGGTTGTCATCCAGATCGGTGGTGATGAATGCTTGGCCGGTCATGGAGTCCTTGATTTCACGCACGTGGGTGCGCTCAAGGCCGAGGTTATCCATACGAGCGATATAGGGCGCGGCATCCTCGCCGACGGTGGCCAGAATCACCGGTTCGCCACCCAGCAATTTCAAGTTATAGGCGATGTTGCCGGCGCAACCGCCGAATTCGCGGCGCAGTTGCGGCACCAGAAACGAGACGTTGAGAATGTGGATTTGTTCGGGAAGGATGTGTTCCTTGAAACGCCCTTCAAACACCATGATGTTGTCGTAGGCAATCGAACCGCAAATGAGCGTGCGCATGCTTTTGTTCCTATGTAGAGATTTGGTCGGGCGAAATGAAATTCAAGGAGGTAGAGATTTCAAGGAGGTAGAGATTTTCGAGGGGCGAATGATACGTGCACTGGACGCAAGGTAGGTGCCGCCGATAGCCCTGCCCTCAGGGGTAAAACAGATACAGCCGATAACCCGAGGCCTTGAGCGAGCCTGCTTCGAGGTTTAGCCGAACCTGTTTTTCGCTTGAGCCTTCGAAAACCTCGGTTTTGTCGGCGAGGTAGTCGCTTGCTTGCAGAACCCTACGTGCCAGCGCTTGATCGCGTTCATTGGTGAGAGTCAGTTCCAGCGCGGGAAAGGTTTGCGGGAACGCGGCGCGATTGCGCAGCGTCGCCAATAAAACGATCACGCCGGGGTTGGTGGGGTCGGCCTGGAGATCGGAGGTTTCAATGCTGATTAACTCGGCGCGTCGTGGCAGCGGTACTTCACATTCGAGTTCAGCGCAGAGCTCATTGATATAAGGTTTCAGCTCCGGGACCATGAAGGCGATAGCGCCACGAAAGTAGTACCCAGATTGCGCGAGTAGCCCCAAGAAAAGCAGCATGGCGAAGGGCGACCACCACCAGGCGCGGCGCGGCACGGGCGGTGGGCCGAAATCGAAGGTCGGTTTTGCTTCGTGAGGCGAAGGCGCAAGGCTCTCTTGGACCGGTGGCGCGGCGGGTGTCGGGGTGGCGATATTCGATGCCGGTTCAGCAAAAGGCGCTGCCGCATCGCCGGGCAGTTGCGCTGGCAACGCCGCAGTCTGCGCGGCTTCCTGCTTCGGTGCCGAATCAAATTTGGCAAATTGTGGTGTTAAATCCTTATCTGGCGCCAGTGAATCACCTGATTGAATCCGTAATGGGGATATGGAAGATTCGCCAGGCGGTTCATGCCATCCGCCCGGCGCGGCCGCACTGTCGGCAGCATGGCGCGAAGCAACCTCGGCGTTCTGCGAAACTGCGGCGGCGTCTTCGCGATCTTCCAGCACTTTCAAGGCACTCAAGGCGTTGAAGATCGCATGGCATTTACCGCATCGCACCCGTCCCTCGCGCGCTTTGAGCTGCTCCGCGGTAACTTGAAACGCGGTTTTGCAGTAGGTGCAGGCGGTGGTCAGCATTTATTTAACCCGGCGCGGCCCGGCGATGCGCACCCAGCCCTCACGCTCTTCGATCGGTTCCAGGTCAAACCATTGGCCGTAAATACCTGCGAGTTCCTCCGCCTGTGGCGTGAGGATTCCCGCCAGTGCAATTTTGCCGCCGGGTCGGGTGTGTTCTGCCAGGGCGGGCGCGAGGAGTCGCAACGGGTTGGCAAGAATATTGGCCACCACGATATCGGCACGAAAATTCAACGGCACCGCGACATCAGCGAATTCGCAGAGCATGGGGTGAGCCTCATCGGAGTTGGCCAAGACATTGGCACGCGCGGCGTCTAGCGCGACTGGATCGACATCGACACCTACCACGCGCCCCGCGCCCAGCTTCAGCGCGGCAATCGCCAATATACCGGAACCGCATCCGTAATCCAGAACGCTCTCCCCGCCGCGCAAGCTTTGTACCAGCCACTCCAAACAAAGGCGTGTGGTGGGGTGACTGCCAGTGCCAAAGGCTAATCCCGGGTCGAGTTTAATATTGATGGCGGTGGGGTCGGGCGCCGCGTGCCAGCTTGGAACGATCCATAACCGATCTGAAATTTTTTGCGGTTCGAACTGCGCCTGCGTCTGGCGAACCCAATCGGTTTCCGCGATGATTTGCAACGTCGTCGTTGCAGGCATTGGCAAATTAACCTGCGAGCAAGCGTCGGTGAGCAGTTGGCGCGCGCTTTGCGGGTCATGCGCCAATAGCCGTAATTTCAATCGTGGCCAGAAGGCTGGGTCTTCGCCCGGTTCGTCGAAGATGGGCTTCTCCAACGCGGTCCCTGCCGCTGCGTCTTCGCTATCCACCGATAAGGCGCCTAACTCCAATAACGCATCCGCCAGCGCCTCGGCCTTAGGCGCGTCGATCTCAAATTCGAGTGACGCCCAGGTCATGGCAGATTATTTTGCCTCGCGCTCGGCTGCGCGTTCGGCAAGTTTCTTTTCCAGATAATGAATCGAGACCCCGCCGCGCACCACGCCGGTATCGGCTAAGAGCTCCTGGTGAAGCGGGATATTCGTTTTGATACCCTCGACCACCATTTCCGAGAGAGCGATGCGCATGCGCCGCAGGGCCTGGTCGCGATTTTCACCGTAAGCGATGACCTTGCCGATCATTGAGTCGTAATACGGTGGCACCACATAGCCGTGATAGGCGTGCGAATCAACGCGTATGCCTGGGCCGCCGGGGGGGTGGTAGGAGGTGATTTTCCCCGGCGAAGGGGTGAAATTAAACGGATCTTCGGCGTTGATACGGCATTCAATGGCGTGACCGCGCACTTGGATATCGCGCTGTCGATGTTTGAGGCGTTCGCCGGCGGCAACGCGAATTTGCTCCTCTACGATATCCACGCCAGTCACCATTTCGGTGACCGGGTGTTCAACTTGCACGCGGGTATTCATTTCGATGAAATAGAACTCGCCTTCATCGAACAAAAACTCGAACGTCCCGGCGCCGCGGTAATTGATTTTCTTGCAGGCGTCGGCACAGCGCTCGCCAATGCGGGTGCGCAGGCGCGGTATAAGGCCTGGCGCGGGTGCTTCTTCCATCACTTTTTGATTGCGGCGCTGCAAGGAGCAGTCGCGCTCGCCAAGATAAATAAAATTTTTATGCTCATCGGCCAGCACCTGCACCTCGATGTGGCGTGGGTTCTCCAAGTACTTTTCCAAATACACCATCGGGTTGGAGAACGCCGCCTGGGCTTCGGCACGGGTAAGTTGCACCGCGTTTTTTAAGGCGGCCTCGGTGTGCACCACGCGCATGCCACGCCCACCCCCGCCACCGGAGGCTTTGATGATGACCGGATAGCCAATCTTTCTGGCGATCTTGACGATTTCGGTTGGGTCTTCAGGCAGCGCCCCTTCGGAACCCGGCACGCAAGGCACGCCGGCTTTGAGCATGGCCTGCTTGGCACTAACCTTGTCGCCCATCAGCCGGATGGTTTCAGGGCGCGGGCCAATGAACACGAAGCCGCTTTTTTCCACCCGTTCGGCGAAATCGGCGTTCTCCGAGAGGAACCCATACCCAGGGTGGATGGCTTGTGCATCGGTTACCTCAGCGGCGGCAATAATCGCCGGCACATTGAGGTAACTGCCGCTGGAGGCCGCTGGGCCGATACATACTGATTCGTCGGCGAGCTTCACATATTTGGCTTCGCGATCAGCCTCGGAATGCACCACCACGGTTCGCACGCCCAAGTCGCGGCAGGCGCGTTGGATACGCAGGGCAATCTCGCCGCGATTGGCGATGAGGATTTTCTCGAACAAGATTATGGGTTCAAAAGGGCTAGGAGCGTGCTGGAGGGGTTCGCGCTAGACGATCACGACCAGCGGTTCGCCGTATTCAACCGGCTGGCCGTTTTGGATGAGGATGGCCTTGACCACACCCGAGCGGTCGGATTCGATTTCGTTCATCAGTTTCATCGCTTCGATGATGCAAATGGGTTGGCCTTTTTGTACCGTGTCACCCACGTCGATAAACGGTTTGCTGCCCGGCGTCGCGGAACGATAAAAGGTGCCAACCATCGGCGCCTTGACCGCGTTGGCCTCTTCCGCGGCGACGGCGGCGGCAACCGTGGCCGCCGTTTCGGCTGCCGTGGGCGGTGCGGGTACCACAGGTTGAATGATCGTTGCCGGCGCCGGTTGCGGCGGCAGGACGTAGGAAATTTCCTTAGAGGCATGGCCACCCAGGACGATCTTGACCTTTTCTTCGCCTTCGGTGATCTCCAATTCCGCGATGCCTGACTCCTGCACCAGTTCGATTAATTTCTTTAGTTTTCTTAAGTCCATGTGGCTTTACTTTGCGTTTTTCGCCGGGGGTGAGGCGAGCCGTTTGCGCAGAATTGCCTGCAAGGCGAGTTCATAGCCGACGCTTCCCAGGCCGCAAATCACGCCGCCGGCCAGATCCGAAAAATAAGAGTGACGGCGAAACGCTTCGCGGGCGTGAATGTTGGATAAGTGGACTTCAATAAAGGGGATGCGCACCGCAGCCAGCGCATCACGCAGGCCCACACTGGTATGCGTCAAAGCCCCGGGATTAATAATGATGTAGGTAATGCGTTCTGTGGCGGCAGCCTGAACCCGGTCAATTAAGACCCCTTCGTGATTGCTTTGGAAGCAAGCTAGGCTAACGCCTGCGGCCTTGGCGGTTTTGACAAGCAGGCGTTCGATTTCGGGCAATGTGCCCTGGCCGTAAATGCCGGGCTCGCGCGAACCCAATAGGTTCAGGTTCGGGCCGTTGAGCAGCAATACCTTGCATGGCAAGATGGCTTCACGTTTCGCGGCGCGTGGTGCAGCCGCTTTATTTGACGTTGGCATAAATGTATTTTCGTCGAAATTAGACTATTTTGTCTACAAGATCGAAGCAATTACGCGCGAAATCAGCTCGATTTCCCTGCGGGAGCAAGCAGTGGTGTGATGATTTGTTCCAGTCGCGCCTCGGTTATGCCGCCCAAATGGCGCCCTTCTATATTGCCCTTGGCATTGAGCACCACAGTATACGGTAAGCCGGCGGCCTTATTACCTAAAAGACGCGTAATGTCGATGGCATCCAACCCGCTGATCAACAGGGGGTATTGAATTTTGAATTCTTTGGCAAATTCCTGAACTTTAACCACAGAATCTAAGGAAATGCCGACAACTTGCAGGTTTTTAGCAGCATATTTGGCGTGAGTTTTTACCAGCATGGGGGTCTCTTCCCTGCATGGTTCGCACCAAGTCGCCCAAAAATTGACCACCAGCACTCGACCGCGCCACGCTGAAATATATTGGGTGCCGCCTTGCAGGTCTTGGAATGGCCATTTCCACAAGCGATCCAGTGCGGTACGGTCGTTTTTTTCTTCGGCGTTGGAGTCGCGAAGCACGCTTTGCAGCGCGACACCCGCCGCCGCCGCAAGCAGTGCCCCCCCGGTGTAGAGAACCGCCTGCCTTCGCTTGTTATCCAAGCGAATTCACCAGCAATTCAAGCTCGGCGATACCGGCGCGCTCAAGGGTTCGCCCATTGGCGGAGGTTTTCATATTGACGCGCTCATCCTTGGCAGAAAACACCGAGATGTTGACTTCCACCCCATCCCAATCGACAACCAGCACGCTAATGGTGCGTGATTCGCCGGCTATCCAGCGGCGTTGTTCGGCAACCCGGTACTCGATATTTCGATTCAAGAATAATAATTCGATGCCTTTGGCATCGTCGGTAAACACTGCGATCTCTAGATCGCTGTAGCGGCCTGCGGTGCCACTTAAAACCTGCCCAGTGAGATAGGGGCGAAAATCCGCCAACTCACGCATGATGACAAGCGCGGCATGCCGCAAAGCGCGCAATCTCTGGCTTTGCTCCTCCATCTGGAAAACGCCCTGGTAGGCACGCAACTGCTCCTCGACTTCATCGTTGCCGGGGAGCGCCTGCATATCGCCAAAACCCAATTGCCGTGCGGCTTTGCGTTTTGCCAACGCAAAATCATCGATGCCATCCTCGGCCATGAGCCGCGCTGCTTGCGCGGCGATGCGCAGACGCGTTTGTTGCTGCTTTGCCATAGTTTGTTAGGTAGTCGGATGGATAGGGTGAGTAACGCGGCATCATAGCGCGGCAGGATTCACAGCGATCATCGGCTAAAATCTGCGACCGAAATCAGAACTTTCAGGCCCCACCTTGCATCTCCATATTCTGGGTATTTGCGGCACCTTCATGGGGGGGCTCGCGCTTCTGGCGCGAAGCGCCGGGCACACGGTTTCGGGTTGTGATGCCAACGTTTATCCGCCGATGAGCACGCAATTGGCAGACCAAGGTATAACTCTTACCGAAGGTTTTGCTGCCGACCAACTGAGTTTGAATCCCGATGTCTGGGTGATCGGCAACGTGGTCACCCGTGGCAATAAATTAATGGAGGCTATCCTTGATCGGGGGGATCGTTATGTTTCTGGCCCACAGTGGCTGGCAGAGCATATTTTGAATGGTAAGTGGGTACTGGCAGTCTCTGGAACCCATGGCAAGACCACAACCTCTTCAATGCTTGCATGGATTTTAGAGGCCTGTGAGAAAAACCCCAGCTTCCTCATTGGCGGTGTGCCGCAAAATTTCGGCGTCTCTGCAAGGCTCACCGAGTCGCCCTTTTTTGTGGTTGAAGCGGATGAGTACGACACGGCTTTTTTCGACAAACGCTCGAAATTTGTGCATTACCGCGCCAAAACCGCGATCTTGAACAACATCGAGTTCGATCATGCTGACATCTTCAGCGATATTGCAGCGATTGAGACACAATTTCATCACTTCGTGCGAACGGTACCGGGGTCCGGGCGAATCATTGTGAGTAGCAATGATGCGTCGATCGAGCGCGTGCTCAAAAAAGGTTGTTGGACCCCCGTTGAAACCTTCGGCGAAGTGGGGGATTGGATACAAGTTCCCTGCCCAAATGGATTTCAAGTCAATTACCAAGGGCATCCGCAAGGCATCGTCTCCTGGGATTTAATGGGCGAACACAATCGCCATAACGCCCTCGCGGCGATTGCCGCCGCCCATCATGCCGGCGTTGCCGCTCCCGATGCGATTTTCGCGCTGTCGCGATTCCAGAATGTGCGGCGCCGTATGGAACTGCGCGGCACCGAGGCGGGCGTTGCCGTCTACGATGATTTTGCGCACCATCCCACCGCCATTGAAACCACCTTGGCGGGGTTAAAGAGCCGCCTTTGCAACGGCAAGAGTCGGATTCTTGCCGTGCTCGAACCGCGCTCCAACACCATGAAGCTGGGTGTAATGAAAGATCGTCTTGCGGCCAGTCTCGCAATTGCTGACAAAGTGTTTTGCTACACCCAAGGATTGGGCTGGGACGCTGCGGGCGCGCTTGCGCCGCTGGGTGCCAAAGCCACCTGCTTCGATGATTTGGGTGCTTTGATTAATACCATGGTGATCGAAGCGCGCGAGGGCGACCAGGTGTTGGCCATGTCCAACGGTGCCTTTGGCGGTTTCCACGAAAAACTGTTGGCGGCGTTAAAGGCGAAAAGATAAAACGTGTTGATCTACTTGCATGGCTTTAACAGTTCGGCGCAATCGACGAAAGCCCGACTACTTGGCGGCTATTTGGCAAAACGCGGCCTGGCACATCTCTATAAAGCCCCCAATTTGCCGCATTGGCCATCAGAGGCGATTGCTGTGGCGGAGCAGGCTATGGCCGGGCACCACAACCAATCCATCTGTTTTGTCGGCTCGTCCCTGGGCGGCTTTTATGCCACGCATTTGGCGGAAAAACACGGCGCCAAAGCGGTGTTGATCAATCCCGCCGTCAACCCACATAGGCTACTGCGTAGCCTTCTTGGGCCTCAAACCAATTTATATAGTGGCGAAACCTATCAACTCACCGAAGAACACTTAAATCAATGGGCAAAGCTTGGCCCAAGCAATATCAACCCTCTACGCTATTTGCTGCTTTTAGAAACCGGCGACGAAGTACTCGATTATCGCGACGCGCTGGAAAAATATGCCGGCGCGCGGCAAGTGGTGGTTGAAGGCGGCGACCACTCATTGCAAAGTTTTCCTGAGCAGATTGCGTCGATTCTGGCGTTTGCGGGAATCGAGCTGTAAGTCGCGTAGCATTCGTTGCTCGAAGCGTGACACCCATCGCAAGTCTTACCTGGTAATCCCCCCATGCACGTAATTTATGAGGAAAGTGGCGCCATTAAAGTCGGCACCATCCTGGCCGACAACGATAGCTCCTTGCAAATTGAGGCGCCGCACGGCAAACGCAGCAAAATCAAATCCAATGTGGTGTTGCTGCGCTTTGATTCCCCAGGTGCGGCCGAAATGTTGAAACAGGCGGAGGCACTGGCCGCCGAAGTGGATATTGATTTTCTTTGGGAATGTTGTGGCGAGGCCGAATTCGGCTTTGAGGCCATGGCACGCGAATATTGCGGCCATACGCCTGGCGCGGTGGAAGCGGCGGGCATTTTGTTGAAACTGCATTCCGCCCCGATATATTTTTATCGCAAAGGCAAAGGCCGCTTCAAGGCCGCGCCGGCGGATACCTTGAAAGCGGCGCTTGCTGCGGTGGAGAAGAAACGTCTGCAACAATTGGCCATCGATCAATGGGCGGAAGATCTCGCCCAAGCACGCTTTCCCGAAGCCTTGCGAGCGCACCTTTCCGAGTTGCTCTATAAACCTGATCGCAATAAGCCAGAAACCAAGGCATTGGAGAAAGCCTGTGAGTTAGGCGGGCTGTCCGCGCCAAAGCTATTGGCGCGCGCGGGTGCCCTGCCCTCCAGTCACGATTTTCATTTGAATCGCTTTTTGTTCGA
This sequence comes from Burkholderiales bacterium, assembly GCA_046153355.1. GTDB lineage: Bacteria > Pseudomonadota > Gammaproteobacteria > Burkholderiales > SG8-39 > 2-02-FULL-62-17. The sequence continues at coordinate 9,020 of JBJXEY010000358.1, read as the reverse complement.
GTGTTTTCCGCGTGGCACCGCTTTTGCGAAACATGCCGCGCTGGACGCATTGAATAGCGAAGCGTTCGAGGCTTTGCCGCTGGCGGCGGTTCGCGCCTTCAGTGTCGATGATGAAACCACCACCGAAATCGACGATGCATTTTCAGTGACACGCATCGATGCGGCAACCCTGCGCGTGGGCATTCACATTGCGGCGCCCGGACTATTTTTCTCACCTGGATCGGCGCTGGATGGCATCGCGCGTGAACGTTTGTCGACGGTATACATGCCCGGCGCCAAGATCACCATGTTGCCGCCCGAAGCGGTCGAACGCGCCACGCTGAAAGAAGGCCGACCCTGCGCGGCGGTGTCCTTGTATTTGGATGTCAAGGAGGAAGGTTTTACGATCGTGCGCGAGCACAGCGCTATCGAGCGCGTGCCGATTGCGGCGAATTTGCGCCACTCGCAAACGCAAGGGTTGGATAGTGCTTTCCTCGTCGGCACGGTTCCTGCTGAGACACCATTTTCCAGCGAGTTGTATTTCCTGTGGCGTCTTGCCGTGGCGCGCGAGGCGGCGCGCGGCAAGGCTTCCGCAGGGGGTGATCGTGCCGATTACAACTTCGAGGTAGTCCGCGACGAGCAAGGTGGCGAGCGAGTGTTGATCACCGAACGACCGCGCGGTACGCCGGTCGACAAACTGGTCGCGGAAATGATGATTCACGCCAACGCGCATTGGGGCCGGCTGCTTGCGGAAAATCAGGTGGCGGGCATTTACCGCGTGCAAAGCGGTGGCAAGGTTCGTATGACGACTTCCCCTGGTGAGCATCAGGGCCTGGGCGTCAGCCACTATGCCTGGATGACCTCGCCACTGCGGCGCTATGTCGACCTGGTCAATCAATGGCAGTTGCTTGCTTTGGTGCGTGGCGAAACGGCGCCATTCGAAGCCAATGCCGGCACACTACTCGCGGCGGTGCATGATTTCGATGCGACCTATTCTCAGTACGCCGATTTCCAATGGCGCATGGAGCGTTACTGGTGCCTGCGCTGGTTATTGCAGGAGGGCGTACAGATTGCACACGGGGAAGTGCTGCGCGACAATCTGGTGCGCATCAAGAACCTGCCGCTGGTGATCCGCGTGCCCTCATTGCCCGAGTTGGTGCCGGGCTCGCCGGTGGAGCTGGAAGCGCTTGAAATCGATCTCATCGATGCAGAAATTCAGTGTCGCTATAAGGCGCCGAAAATCGCCGCGTGAGCCCAAATAAAAGTTCGTTTAAAATATTAGCAATATCTTAGAATTATCTGAATTAAAAGACCTTTTATCCAATGCAGCCAACTGCCAACAAGTTCGAGGCAATACGCGCCTGGCCAGGGCAGATGCGGCATTTCTGGAGCGGGCTGGATCGCCAATCGCGCATCTTGGCGTTCGCCATCGCGATTTCGGTGGTGTTGCACGGCGTGTTGCTGTCGGTTCGATTTCAACTTCCCGATGGTAAGCGCCTGGTGTCGCCCGCGCCCATGGAAGTGGTGATCGTCAATTCCAAGACCAAGTCGCGTCCGACCAAGGCGCAAGTTTTGGCACAGGCCAATCTGGATGGCGGGGGCAACACCGACGAGGCGCGTCGTGCGCTCTCGCCGCTACCGACCTTGGCCGAAAACCGCGTTGGCGACGATGTCCGCGAGACACAGCGGCGCGTGCAGGAGCTTGAATCGCAACAACGGCAACTGTTGACGCAAACAGCGAAAAGTGCCGTGCCGGCCCCCTCGGTGCCAGCCCCCGCGCCGATCGAGCCACAGCGCGAAGCCAGTGGCGTGGAGCTTCGCGATAGCGCCCTTGCCATGGTGCGTTCACTGGAAGCGCAGGTGTCGCGGCAGATCGATGAATACAACCAACGGCCGAAAAAAACCTTCGTCGGCACACGCGCCACCGAGTTTCGCTTCGCGCAATACGTCGAAGATTGGCGCCTGAAGATCGAGCGCATCGGCAATTTGAATTATCCCGATAGTGCGCGCGGCCGCATTTACGGCACGCTGCGTTTGTCGGTATCCATCAACGCTGATGGCACGTTAAATCGCCTGGATGTGGAGCGCTCTTCGGGTCAACCGGTGCTCGATCAGGCGGCCGAAAAGATCGTGAAAATGGGTGCGCCCTATGCCAAGTTTCCCGACAATATCCGTCGCGACACCGACATTCTGGTTATTACCCGCACTTGGCATTTCGCGCAGGGTGACCGGGTGTTCGCCGATTGAGAGACCGTTACGCCGTCATCGGCAACCCGGTGGCACATAGCCGCTCGCCCGAGATTCATGCCGCTTTCGCCGCGCAAACCGGGGAAGACTTGGATTACCAACGCCTGCTTGTGCCCCGCGAGGAATTTGCCGCCAGTGTGGCGGCGTTTCGCGATGCAGGCGGTTGCGGCGCCAATGTTACGGTGCCGTTCAAGGAGGAAGCCTGCGGTGTTGCCACCGTCCTTTCGGCGCGCGCGCGCCAAGCTGGCGCCGTCAATACCCTGCGCTTCGGACCTAAAGGGATATATGGCGACAATACCGACGGTCTAGGTCTCACGCGAGATCTCATCGATAATCTAAACGTTGTTTTGACGGGAAAACGAATATTGCTGTTGGGCGCCGGCGGCGCGGCGCGTGGCGCGCTGGGCCCCTTGCTGGAACAAAACCCCACGGTTTTAGTCGTGGCAAATCGCAGCGAAAAGCGCGCCGAAGAGTTGGTGGCGCAATTTGCCAACATCGCCAATGCAGGCGCAAATGGTAGCGGAGTAAATCGTAGCGGAGTAAATCTAGCAGCATCTTCGTTTGTCTCGCTCGTCGGTCGGCAGTTCGACCTCGTCATCAATGCCACCGCGGCAAGCCTCGCCGGTGAAGCAATCGTATTGCCCGACGGTATCTATGCTACAGGGGCAATTGCCTACGACATGATGTATGGCAAGAACGACACGCCATTCCTTGCGGCGGCCAGAGCCAAAGGCGCGCACGTCGCCGATGGTCTGGGCATGTTGGTTGAGCAAGCGGCCGAATCGTTTTTCCTCTGGCGCGGCGTGCGCCCCGAGACTCGAAGCGTACTCGAGGGCCTGCGCCGAAGGCTTTGATGAAAACGGCGCTGGCACGCCTGGGACGAGGGATAACTTGGCTGATGCTAGCCCTGGTGGCGATAGTCATCGTGCTGCAGATGTGGTTTGTGGGCCACATCGTGTATTGGGTCAAGCACAATCCGCGGAGCACCAGCTTCATCGATGCACGCACCGAGGCGTTGCGCGCGAAAAATCCCAAAGCGAAAATTTCTCAGGTGTGGGTTGAATATCCGCATATTTCCATCCATCTCAAGCGCGCCATCCTCGCCGCCGAAGACGATAAATTCATCGACCATGAGGGGTTCGATTGGGACGGCATGCAACGCGCGTTGGAGAAGAATCAGAAAAAATGCACGGTGATCGCGGGCGGTTCGACCATCAGCCAGCAACTGGCGAAAAATCTTTTCCTCTCGGGCGAACGCAGCATCATGCGCAAACTCCAGGAGGCGTTAATTACCGCCATGCTCGAAATCGCCATGGACAAGCGCCGCATATTGGAGATCTACATGAACGTGGTGGAGTGGGGCGAGGGCGTCTACGGTGCGGAAGCGGCGGCAAGACATTATTTCGGCGTATCTGCCGCAAGGCTTGCTCCTGAGCAGGCGGCACGCTTAGCGGCGATGCTGCCGCGGCCGCGTTTTTACCAACGCAACCCGGGCTCCAACTATCTTGCCGAATATTCCGCCACCATCCTCGCGCGCATGCCGCGGGCAAGGGTGCCCTGAAGCATTACAACTTGGTCAATCTCTCCAGCGCCAGATCCAGCGTTTGTTCCTTCTTGGCAAAGCAAAATCTTACGACCTTGCGTTCCACAGGGGTCGTATAGAAGGCCGATAACGGAATGGCCGCGACGCCGTGCTCTGTGGTGAGTCGGCGCGCGAACTGCTCCTCCGTTTCGTTGCTGATGGCGCTGTAATCCACCACCTGGAAAAATGTCCCCGAGCAGGGCAGGAGCTTGAAGCGCGAGGTGGCGAGCCCGATGCGAAAGCGATCACGTTTTGCTTGATAAAACGAAGGCAACATTTCATAGGGACTCCGATCACGCAGATACGCGGCAATACCGTGTTGCACCGCCGAGGAAACCGCGAACACCATGAATTGATGCACCTTACGCAGTTCCTCGGTGAGCTCGCGCGGCGCCATGGCATAGCCGATTTTCCAACCGGTAGTGTGAAAGGTTTTACCAAAGGAGGAAATCACGAACGCGCGCTCGGCAAGCGCGGGCCTGCGTGCGAGGCTCATATGCGCGAGATCATCGAAAACAATATGTTCGTAGACCTCATCGGCCAATAGCAGAATGCCGGTGCCACGCACGATTGCCTCAAGCGCATCCAGATCCGCTTCGCAGAAAACCGCGCCGCTGGGGTTGTGCGGCGAGTTGAGCAATATCATGCGAGTGCGCGGTGTGATGGCGGCTCGCACCTTATCCCAGGGCACAGCGTAGTCGGGCGCATCCAATGACACCAGCACCGGGACGCCGCCAGCAAGGCGCACGCTGGGCAGGTAGCTGTCATAACAAGGCTCGAGTGCAATGACTTCGTCGCCAGGGTGAACGCAGGCGAAAATCGCGGCCATGATTGCTTGGGTCGCGCCGGCGGTAATGGTGATTTCGCTATCCGGGTCATAGCGATGGCCGTATAGCCGCGCGGTCTTTTCGGCGATCGCCTCACGCAAGGCCATTACGCCGGGCATCAAGGCATATTGATTGTGGCCCGCCCGCATTGCTTCGGTAACCAAGGCTTGCAGCTGCGGGTCGCAAGGGAAATCGGGAAAACCTTGACCGAGATTGACCGCGTTGTGTTTGACGGCCAGTTGCGACATCACGGTGAAGATGGTGGTGCCCACTTCGGGGAGTTTCGAGCGTAGCAGCGGTGCGGGTGACATGGCGGAATCGGTAGTTAAAGAGTTCGCTTGACTGAGGGAAAAGGTGAAGTGTGCGAATCGCGAATTGTGCATCAGCAGGCGCAAAGTCGGGAACTTATACGGCGCTCGTAAAAGGATAATTCGCTTTCGATTCCGCGAGACCCAAGGTTAGAATCGCCGCAGCCCCGCTGCGCCTTATCGATATCGAGCTAAATAGCTAAAGAGTTAATTCGATATTGAAAACCTAGGCCTGCGTTTCGCGAACCCGCACTCCTCGAACGCCGCGCCATGGTCGAAACACTCACTCCAAAGAAGGAACTTGAGGACTTGCAGGAAGACCTGCATGAAGTCCAGGAGCTGTTGCGCCGGCACAAGCTCATCGAGAACCTCACGCACCGTCAGGAGCAACCGCGCCAGGAACTGGTCGAATCGCTGGTGCATAAGCAAGGCGATGCGGTGCTGCGGGCCAAGCTTGATCGCATGCACCCGGCGGATATCGCCTATGTGTTGGAAGCTTTGCCGCTCGAAGCGCGTATTACCGTCTGGGATCTGGTCAAGGCCGAGCGCGACGGTGAGATTCTCTTGGAAGTCTCGGATGCGGTGCGCGAGACGCTCATCGAGAGCATGGACAATCACGAGCTGGTTGCTGCGGCCGAGCAGTTGGATACGGATGAACTTGCCGACCTCGCCCCTGATCTGCCCGAGGAGGTCATTCAGGATGTTTTCCAGGCCTTGCCGGTGGAGGAGCGCGAGCAACTGCGCGCGGCGATGTCTTATCCGGAAGATGCGGTTGGCGCGCTGATGGATTTTGAAGTGGTGACGGTGCGCGACGATGTCAATCTGGAAACCGTGACGCGTTATTTGCGGCGCTTTGATGAACTCCCCGATCACACCGACCAGATTTTCGTCGTGGATCGGGATGAAAACTTAAAGGGCGTATTGCCCCTCGCCCGCCTGATTGTTGGCGACCTGGATAAGAACATCGCCGAGGTGATGATCACCGATACCGTGACGCTCTACCCAGATGACAACGCGCAACAGGCATCACAGGCCTTTGAGCGCTACGACTTGGTAACCGCGGCGGTGATCGACGAAACGGGCAAACTGGTGGGCCGCGTCACGGTGGATCGCGTGGTCGATTACATTCGATCAAAAAGCGAATCCGAATTGCTCACCGCGCGCGGCTTGCGCGAGGAAGAGGATATTTTCGCTTCGGTGTGGGCGAGCGTCAGAAATCGCTGGGCGTGGTTGGCGGTGAATCTGGTGACCGCGTTTATCGCCTCGCGCGTCATCGGCGCCTTCGAGGGTTCCATCGAAAAACTGGTGGCGCTGGCCGCGTTGATGCCGATTGTCGCCGGCATCGGCGGTAATTCGGGCAACCAGACCACCACCATGATCGTGCGTGCCTTCGCCCTAGGGCAGATACAAATCGAACAGGCGAAACAACTGTATAAAAAAGAACTCAGCGTGGCGCTCGCCAACGGTGTGATCTGGGGCACCATCCTCGGCCTACTCGCGTGGATGCTTTATTCAAGCCTGGCCCTTGGCATGGTGATGACCCTTGCCATGACCTTGAACCTACTTCTGGCTTCCACCATGGGTGTGCTGATACCGATCGCCATGGTGCGCTTTGGGCGTGACCCGGCGGTGGGCTCTTCGGTGATGATCACCGCTTGCACTGATAGTGGTGGTTTTTTTATATTTCTTGGTTTGGCAACGCTTTTTTTAATTTAGGGGGTCTTATGTTGGAAGAATTCAAAAAATTCGCCATGCGCGGCAATGTGGTTGATCTGGCGGTGGGGGTGATTATCGGCGCGGCGTTTGGCAAGATAGTCGATTCGCTGGTGAAGGATGTGATCATGCCGCCCATCGGTTTGCTATTGGGCAAGGTGGATTTCGCCAATTTGTTCGTAGTGATGCGCGAGGGCGCGCAACCGGGGCCGTATGCCACGGTGGAAGTGGCGGCCAAAGCGGGTGCCGTGACCTTGAATTACGGCGTGTTCATCAACACCATGATCTCGTTCACCATCGTTGCCTGGGCAGTGTTTCTGATGATTCAAGCGATGAACCGCTTGCAAAAGAAGGAAGATGCGACACCGGCCGCGCCGCCGCCAACGCCTGAAGATGTTCTGCTGTTGCGCGAAATTCGCGATTCACTGAAGAAATAGGTTTTGTCGATTTAGGCGCGAAACGCGTCCGCCGCGGCGCTTAACGTCGCGGCGATTTCGGCCTCGCCGTGCGCGGCGGATACAAACCCCGCTTCATAAGCCGAAGGCGCCAGGTACACGCCGCGTTCAAGCATGGCGTGAAAAAAGCGGTTGAAGTGATCTTTATCGCATTGCATGACTTCGGCGAACGAGGTGGGTGGCGTGGCGCGAAAGTACAAGCCGATCATGCTGCCGACGTTCTGTGCTGAGAAGGCGATGCCTTGCGTTCGTGCGATCGACGTAAGTCCTTCAGTCAGGCTGCGCGCCGCCGTTGCAATGCCTTCGAATACGCCTGGCGCGAGCAGGCCTTTTAATGTCGCCATGCCCGCGGCCAGTGCCACCGGATTGCCCGACAAAGTGCCCGCCTGATACACGGGCCCCAGCGGCGCGATTTTTTCCATAACCTCGCGCCGCCCGCCAAAGGCGCCCACCGGCATACCGCCACCGATCACCTTACCCAGCGTAGTGAGATCGGGGGTAATACGAAAGTGCGCTTGCGCGCCACCGGGTGCGACGCGAAAGCCGGTCATGACTTCATCGAAAATCAGTACCGCACCATGTTGCGTGCATAGCTCGCGCGCGGTTTGCAGGAACCCCGCTTGAGGCGTAACCAAATTCATATTGCCGGCGACTGGCTCGACTATCACCGCGGCGATTCTATTGGCATGTTCTTTGAAACAGCGGATGAGCGCATCGCTATCGTTGTAATCCAGGACCAAGGTGTGCTGCGCGGTTTGCGCGGGCACACCGCCTGAGGAGGGTTGACCCAGCGTCAGCGCGCCCGAGCCCGCTTTGACGAGCAGACTATCGGCATGGCCGTGATAGCAGACTTCGAACTTCACGATGAGATCGCGCCCAGTGAAGCCGCGTGCCAGGCGCAGTGCGCTCATGGTGGCTTCGGTGCCCGAACTCACCAGACGCACCAGATCCATGCTGGGCACCAGCGTCTTTAACAATTCAGCCATTTCCACTTCAATTTCGGTGGGCGCGCCGAAGGACAGGCCGCTTTTTGCCGCTTCGGCCACCGCAGCCACCGCCGGCGCGTAGGCATGACCCATCACCAATGGCCCCCAGGAGCCGACGTAATCGATGTAGTCACGGCCATCGGCATCCCAGACGCGGGCGCCTTGCCCGCGAACGAAAAACTTTGGCGTCCCGCCCACCGAGCGAAAGGCGCGCACCGGCGAATTCACTCCACCGGGGATGGATAACACGGCGCGCTCGAAGAGAGTCTGATTGCGTAGGGGCATAAGGTTGATGGGAAAAGAGTAAGGAGTGATGAGTGAGGGGGATAAATGAGGCAGAGTTTATCGACCAGGCGAATCGAAAAGCGCGGCGAATTGGCGCGCTTGGCTGTCGATTTGCGGGGCATCGAATAGGTCGCTAATCACGGCAATGGCGTGCGCGCCGGCCGTAATAACTTCCTTGGCGTTGGCAACGCTAATACCGCCAATGGCGACGATGGGCGCATCGAACGTCCTGCGTGCCTCGGCAAATAGCGCCAAGGGCGCACGCCGCGCGCCGGGTTTGGTCGGTGAGGCAAACACGCTGCCAAAGGCAATGTGATCCGCGCCAAGGGCCAGCGCTTTTTGCGCCAGATCAATCTGGTTGTAGCACGATGCGCCAAGCAGGCGATTCGGCCCCAACGCGCTGCGCGCTGCGGCGATATCGCCATCGTCTTCGCCCAGGTGCACACCGTCCGCGCCGATGGCCAACGCCAACGCGACATCGTCATTGATGATCAGTGCCGCCTTTGAGGCGTGGCACAACTGGGCCAGCGCGGCGGCTTGTTCCCGCCTGCGCGCCGCGTCGCTGCTCTTGTCACGGTACTGCAGCACCCGCGCGCCACCCTGCAGCGCCGCAGCCACGCGCTCCAATAACGCGCCGG
>JBJXEY010000357.1:0-9762 GCA_046153355.1 Burkholderiales bacterium | reverse complement strand
GGCCGCGGTTATCCGATCGATGTGCTCAACCGCATGCGCCCGGAGAACATGGTCGTCTGCGATCTCGACGGTCGTTTGCTGGAAGGCCCGCCCGGGGTGGTTCAGTGCAACGAGGTGATGATTCATGCCTGCGTGTTCAAGGCGCGCCCCGACGTCAATTCGGTGGTGCATGTGCATCCGCCGTTTTCAGTGATGCTCACGGTATTGGGCATTCCCATCGTGCCGATGGTGCTGGAAGGCATCAAATTGGTACGCAATCCTCTTCCTGTTTATCCGCACACGGCTTTAATTACCAACGCCGATCAAGGGCGGGATATGGTTGTATCCCTTGGCAAGGAGAGCGTGGTTCACCTTCTTGGCCACGGTGCCACCAGCGTGGGCAAGACCATGGAAGAGTCTGTGATGAACATGTGGCAACTGGAACACCAGGCAATGATGAATTGTTACGCGCGTTCTATGATGGGCGCAAATCATGCGCAGATCCCGGATAATTTGATTGAAGAATTCTTACAATGGAAACCGCTCGCTGAACCTCACTTCCAGGAGGCGGTCGCCAAGGTGGGTGTGGTGAATACCGGTGGCAGTATGTGGAGCGATTTGATGGATAGAGCTGCCAAGGAATTAGCGGCTAGTTAATAGCCGCAAGTCAAGAATATTTTTGTAGAAACCAAACGGAGGATGACCATGAGCGAACCGATCTGGAATCAATTTTTAACCGAGCGCGACAAGCAAATTTTCTCCGGCGCGGGATATGGCGCGCGCCAAGGCTTTGGCAAGCGGCCGGCAATTCTGATCATTGATGTGAATTACAACTTCTGCGGCGATAAGCCCGAGCCCATCCAGCAATCGATCAAGCGTTGGCGCAATTCCTGCGGTGAAGAGGCTTGGGAAGGCGTCAAGGCCATTCGCCGCTTGCTGCTGGCCGCGCGCGCGAGGAACCTGCCGGTCATCTACACCACCGGCACACGCCGCCCGGATGGCTGGGACTCAGGCTCCTGGGCGTGGAAAAATACGCGCACCGGCGAGCGTGTCTCCACGCCGGTCACGCAACTGCCCGGCGACACCATCATTCCCGAGATCGGCCCCGAGCCGCGCGACATCGTCATCACCAAGGTCAAACCCAGCGCGTTTCACGGCACCCCGTTGAATAGTTTCTTGACCTTGCTGGGCGCCGACAGCCTGATCGTCGCCGGCACCACCACCAGTGGCTGCGTGCGCGCTTCGGTGGTCGATGCGTTTTCGGATAACTATCGCGTCACGCTGGTCGAGGAGGGGTGCTTTGATCGCTCACAAGCAAGCCATGCCTTGAGTCTTTGCGACATGAATGCCAAATACGCCGATGTGGTGAAATTGGACGAGGTGGTGAGCTTTATTGGTACGTTGCACAAGGGCTTGTTCGAGTTGCCCAAGGCGCAAGAATTGGGCTCGAAGGCGGCGTAGGCCTCCCTATTAATCGGCTTTGGCGCCGGTGGCGCGAATCACCGTTCCCCAACGCTGGCGCTCTTCTTTCATCAACTGCGCCAGCTCTGCGGGCGTGCCGCCAACCGCGTCGGTGAGACTCTCGCCAAGTTGTTTGACCACATCAGGCTGCTTCATGATTTCGCCAATGGCAGCCGAGACCTTGTTGATAATGGGCGCAGGCGTCCCTGCGGGTGCGACCATTGCCGACCATGTCGTGGCGCTCATGCCGGGCAACACCTCCGATAAAGCCGGTACATCAGGCAATGCCGCACTGCGCCTGGCACTGCCTACTGCCAGAGCACGCATTTTTCCGGCGCGAATTTGCGGCAGCGTGGTACCCAGATTCGCCAGCATCGTGTCCACTTGACCCGACACTAAAGCGAGCAGGGCGGGCGCCTGACCTTTGAAAGGCACGTGCTCGATGCGCATATCCGCCATCGATTTCAACAACTCCGCGCCCAGATGCTGCGTAGTACCGCTGCCGCTGGAAGCGTAGTTGAGCTTGCCGGGGTTGGCTTTTGCATAGGCGATGAACTGGCGCAGGTCGCCTGCAAAGCGCGGATGTACCAGAAGGGCGCTAGGCGCCGAGGTCAATTGCGAAATTGCAACGAAGGTATCGGGGTCGAAACTCAAGGAAGCGTACAGCGCCTTATTGACAACCAGAGGCCCTGGCGGCGAATACAGCACCGTATATCCGTCAGGTGCAGCGTTGGCCACCAGTTCCGCAGCGATATTGCCGCCGGCGCCGGTGCGTGTTTCAACTATCACCGGTTGCCCCCATTTCTCGCGCAGCTTATCGGCCACCAGTCGCGAAACGCGATCATGCCCACCGCCCGGCGGCTCGGGGATCACCATGCGTATCGCCTTATTGGGATATTCCTGGGCGAATACCGTGGCGGAGGCGAAAATGGCTGCGACGAGCAGCCCCGCATTAAATCGTGTGTTGCGCATTGTTGAGTCCTGTTCCGTGAGGCATCGCAGGCGATATCGCCGATGCGAGTGGTTTATCATACAGAAACCGGTGGGCGACTCAGGTGATATACCGCGTCCGCCATTTATCTCAAGGGACAATTCGCGATGTCCGAAACCAAGCAGTCGCAGACCGCCGCCGCCCAAGCAAAAAAAATGGTCGAAGGCTATAGCGTCGAACACACCGGCCCCGGTACACCCGCGGGCAGGTACCTCAGGCGCTTCTGGCAGCCGGTGTATCACTCGGTTGATTTGAAGCCAGGGCGGCCGGTGCCATTGAAAATTATGAGCGAGGAATTCACGCTTTACCGTGCCGATGATGGCGTGACGCACCTCACCGAGGCGCGTTGCCCGCATCGCGGTACGCGGCTATCCAGCGCCTGGATCGAAGGCGACGCGCTGCGTTGTTTCTATCATGGCTGGAAATTTGCAGCCGATGGGCAATGCGTCGAGCAACCTGCGGAAGAGTCCTCCTTCGCACAACGCATTGCCTTGAAAACCTGGCCCACCCGCGAATACTTGGGCTTGGTATTTGCGTACCTGGGTGAAGGCGCGCCACCTGCGTTTCCCTTATATCCACCATTCGAGCGCTTTAGCGGTCTTGTGGAAGTCGACTCCTACCTTCGCGAATGTAACTACTACCAGAACCTGGAAAACGCGCTCGATATGAGTCACGTGGGTTTTGTGCATGCGGACAACACCGCGTCGTTCAATGGCATCGGTTTGGGGCGGAATCTAACGGCAGTGGAATCCGATTGGGGCGTGACCTATGCGTTTCAACGCGCTGACGGGCGCCGCCGCATCCAGCAATTCGGCATGCCCAACGTTTTCTATATGACGGCTTTGCCCACGGAGGCCGATATTGGTTGGCAGGAATCCCTATTCTGGTGGGTGCCCATCGATGACGAGCGGCACATGCAATTCAGCCTGCATCGCGTGCCCATCGAAGGCGAAGCGGCAAAACAATTTAAAGAGCGGCGCGAGAAAAAACGTTCCACCATCGATCTGGCACATCAAGAAATCTGCCGCGAAATACTGGGCGGCATGATGAGTCTGCGCGACGTGGATCGAAATCGCGTTGACCTAGTTCGCTTGCAGGACGATATTGCCCAGGTAGGGCAGGGCACGTTTGCCAGTCGCAATCCGGAGAGACTCGGCCGCGCCGACGTAGGCTTGGCGATGATTCGGCGTTTGGTGCGGCGTGAGATCGGCAATCTGGTCGAAGGGCGTGCGCTCAAAGCGTGGCAGCGAAGCTCGGCCATCGTGCCTCACGTCTGGGCGCTGGAGGACGATGGCGTCAAAGCATTGGCGACCACCGAGGATCTCGCCGAAGCGGAAATCATCGACATTCGCCCGCACGTTGAAGTGAAAATGCAACTCAAAGGACTGCATGGCGTCCTATCAGGGCGCGAGTAGACCTGGACATGAAACGATCGTGGCGAAATCTGTATATTGTTGTTTTGCTATTTACTGCAACTTACGCATCGGCACAAGGCACTTGGCCCAATCGTCCGGTGCGCATGGTTATCACCAGTCCCTCAGGTGGAACGGTCGATCTGCTGGCGCGCATGCTCGCGGAGCATTTCACCAAGACATTCGCGCAGCCCTTTGTCGTCGAAGCGCGCGCCGGTGCTAATGGAACGATAGGCGTTGCCTCGGTGGTCAATGCGCCACCCGACGGTCATGCACTCTTTGTCACCACGCCCGGCCCCTTCAGCACCAATATGCACCTGCACGCCAAGTTGCCGTTTGATGCGAGCAGCGATCTTGCGCCCATCGCGATGCTGGCCTACACGCCGCTCCTGGTGGTAGTGCACCCATCGGTACCCGCCAAGACTTGGCCTGAGCTTGCCGCCTGGTTGAAGGGGCGTCCAGGCAAAGTGAATTACGCCTCGTTGGGCGTGGGAACCACCAGTCACTTGGGAATCGAATTGCTCAAATTCGCCAGCGGCGTGGATATGCTGCATGTACCCTACAAAGGCAGCACCGCGGGTTTCGCCGACCTGCTATCAGGTGAGGTGCAGGTGACGCTTAACACCACCAGTGCGATGATGCCTTTCCTCAAAAAAGGGCAACTGCGGGCAATCGCCGGTTCGGAGAAACAACGCAGTTCCTCCTTGCCCGACGTGCCAACTTTGAACGAATCCGGCGTGCCTGGGTTCGATGTGATGTCCTGGTTTGGCCTGGGAACGCGAGCCGGTGTGTCCAGGGATATCATCAATCGCCTGGCACAGGAATCGGCCAATGCGATGAAACGGCCGGAAGTGGTTAAGACGGTAGCGCCACTGGGTCTGGAAATTTGGTTGCTCGGACCGGAACCATTCGCCGACTACATTCGCACCGAGTACGAAAAATGGGGCGAGATCATTCGTCGGGTCGGGATCAAAGCCGAATAGCGATTTCTTCGAATACTTTTAACGCGACGTGTTCGCGTTCTGAATTGCTCGCCACACCCGCTCGCTGGTAGCCGGCAGCGAAATGTCGCTAACGCCCAACGGCGCAAGCGCATCGATGATGGCATTCACAATGGCGGGCGGCGCGCCCACGTTGCCGGCTTCACTACCGCCCTTGACACCCAGCAGATTGCTGCGCGTTGGCACCGAAGATAATTCGCTTGCGATATCGGGCATGACATCGGCGCGCGGCATGGCGTAATCCATGAACGAGCCGCTCAACAGCTGCCCAGTCTGTCTGTCGTAGACCAGTTCCTCCATCAAGGTTTCTCCCAATCCTTGCGCGATCGAGCCGTGCAACTGACCATGCAGCGTAAGCGGATTGACCGCCACGCCGACATCGTCGACCGCGGCGAGCCGATCGACAGTAACCCGACCGGTATCGACATCCACCTCGACCTCGCAGATCATGCAGCCGTTGGGATAGGTATTTGGCCCGGCATGGGCGCCCACGCCATCCAGGCCGATGCCCAATTCCTGGGGAACGCCCGCACCGGCATACGATTTTTCCGCCACTTTGGCAAAACTCACCTGCCTGTCCGTCCCCTTGACGCGAAAATTTCCTTTCTCGAAATCGATATCCGCTTCAGCTGCCTCCATCATCCAGGCGGCAAAACGCTTTCCCTTGCGTATCACGTCGTCTGCGGCAAGACGCAACGCCGATCCGCCGGCGCTCATGGTTCGCTGCGCAAATGAACCGCGCCCGAATAACAGCTTGTCGGTATCGCCCTGAAACACGCGAATCTGCTCGAAAGGCAAACCCAGCCAATCCGCGGCCATCTGGGTAAACATGGTCTCGTGCCCCTGTCCCGTGGCAAGCGTTCCCAGGTGCAACGCAACCGATCCGTTCGGCGCAACGCGAATCTCCATGCGCTCGGAAAAGGTGCCGGCGCGCTGGCAGTGCATGGCAATGCCGATGCCGCGCCGCAGGCCGCGCCGTTGGCTTTCGGCTTTGCGCCCGTCGAAGCCTTCCCAGTCGGCCAGTTTCAATGCCTTGTCGAAAGTGGCGGGAAAGTCGCCGCAGTCGTACACCAGGCCGCCAGCGGTCTTGTAGGGCATCGCTGCGGCGGAGATGAGATTGCGCCTTCGTATCTCGATGGGATCCGCGGATAGCTCGCGCGCTGCCTTGTCGAGCAAGCGTTCCACTACGTAAGAAGCCTCGGGTTTACCCGAGCCGCGATAGGGACCGATGCATGAGGTATGCGTAAAGGCGGCGCGCACTAGCGCATGGACCAAAGGAATATCGTAGGTGCCGGGATAACTGACGCCGGCATTGTGAGGGGGTACGCCCCCGGAATAGGCGAGGTAGGCGCCGACATCGATTGCCACATTGGTGCGTAGGGCGAGAATCTTTCCCGAGGCGTCGAACGCCATCTCCGCATTGGCAATCTGGTGCCGCCCATGCATATCCGAGGCAAGACTCTCGCCGCGATCACCGGTCCATTTCACCGCCCGATTCAACAAACGCGACGCCCACACCACCAACGCCTCCTCCGGATAGACCTGGCCTTTCATGCCGAAGGCGCCGCCGACATCCATGGCGACCACGCGCAGATTAAGCGGCGGCGTGCGCAGGGCCGCCGACACCAGATCGCGTATTCGATACGGGGATTGCGAACTGGAGCACAGAGTGGTGCGTCCGTCGAGTGGCTCCGGGTAGGCGATCGCACCGCGCGGTTCCAGCGAATTCGCCGAGGCTCGCGGATAGTAAAGCTCGATTCGCGCTACGTGCGCGGCGCCGGCAAATGCCTGATCGACGATCGCGTGATCGCCGTATTCGAGTTGAAAGCTTAAATTTCCATTTGCGTTTTCCCAAACCTTGGGCGCGGCATCGGATAGCGCATCGGCCAGCATGACCGCGGGGAGCGGTTCATAGTCGACTTCAACCGCTTCAGCGGCATCCGCGGCGAGCCGCTGCGATTGCGCCACGATCAACGCAACCCGGTCACCCACGTGACGAACCATTTTGTGGGCGAGGATCGGGTGGGTCGGGTTAAACGATTTGCTGCCCGGCGGCAACTGCGGGAAGGAGGCGCAGGCGAATTCGCCAAAGTTTTCACGCACCGCGTCTTCCCCAGTCAGTATGGCGAGCACGCCCGGCAGGGCAAGCGCCGCGGCGGTATCGATGGCGCGTATGCGCGCATGGGCATGCGGCGAGCGCAGCACATGGGCGTAGGCAAGATTTTCAAATTTTAGGTCGTCGACAAAGTGACCTTTGCCGGTTAACAAGCGCTGGTCTTCGATGCGGCGCACTGGCGCGCCGATGCCGTTGCCCTGGATCGTGTTGTCGCTCATGGCGTCAGTACTCAATCCAGCTTAATGCCGGTGCGCTGAATAATCTGCGTCAAGCGCTGCGTTTCGGCGTTGAGCAGAGAGCCCAGTTCTTCGGGCGTGCCACCTGCGGGTTCGAACCCTTGCGCGAGCAACTTCTTTTTAACATCGTCGTTGCCCAAAACACGGTTGATCTGCGCATTGATGCTGGCGGTGATGTCGCGCGGCATGCCCGCCGGCCCGAGCACCGCGATGTAGCTGGGCATCACCATATTGGGCACGCCCGATTCGGCCATGGTCGGCACACCGGGCACCAGCACCGATTGTTTCGGCGTGCTCACCGCCAGCGCTCGCACCTTGCCGGCGCGCACCTGCGGCATGATCGCAACATCGGCAACCGCGAAATTCACCTCGCCGGCAATCAACGCAACGATGGCGGGACCGAAACCTTTGTAAGGCACATGCAGAAATTTGATGCCATTGGCGTTGGCAAGAATCTCGACAAACAAATGAGGAGAGCCGCCGCTGCCTGAGGATGCATAACTCAGCGCCTCCGGTTTGGCTTGCGCCAACTGCAACAATTCCTTCGCGGTATTAGCTTTCACGATGGGGTTGACCACCAGGATGAAGGGCGACATCGAGACATTGGCAACGGGGGTAAACGCTTTGCCTGGATCGAAACTCAAGTTCTTATACAAACCTGCGGCGCTTGCATGAGTGCTAACGCCTTGCAGATAAAGCGTGTAGCCATCTGGCGCGGAACCGGCAACAAAGGCCGAGGCAATGGTGGTGCCAGCGCCAGGCCGATTCTCCACCACCACCGGTTGCTTCCACTCTTCGCCCAACCGTTCCCCCATGATGCGACCGACAGCATCGGAGGAGCCGCCCGGCGGAAACGGAATCACCATGCGCACTGGTTTTACCGGAAATCCTTGCGCCGCCAATTGCAGGGAACACAGCAGGGCGGCCAGGCCAAATGTGATACGCGATTCGAATCGATTCATGTCGTAGTCCTTTGCTTTTCATTCTGTTCGATAAAGTCACGCCACACCGGCGCAATGCGCGCGCCTTGCAGATCGGAGACTTCTGGATAGGGGAGGATATTGAATACCTTGTCCCATTCCTCAAGGCTCACCACCGGATCGTGATACTTGGATTTAGCCAGGAGCTTGTGAATTCGCCGCGCGGCATCGGTGGGATGCATGGGATCTTCACCGCCGGTAACGACCGCAGGGAGTTTAATGCTCGACCATTGCGCATCGTTCATGCGGCAACCGGCGGTGGGCAAATCGACGCTGGTGGTGAAAAACGACTCCCAAAACGCCATTTGACGCACGTAGCGAAGCGGCTCAATTGCCTGGAGAAGCGCGTGGTTGCTGGGGTTTAGCCGAATCGCCTCGGCGTACATGGGTGTTTGCGCCACCGCTTGCATGCCCTCGCGCAGCGCCGCTCGGATGTAGGGGCGATGCATATTTCTCGGCAAGCGCTCAGCCGGCACTTCACCACCGGATGGCCAGGCAATCAACCAGCCGCGCACCAACTCGGGATACTTGAGGCACAACAAAGGCGTGGTGCGACAGCCGGCGTATTCGCCCACATAACAAGGCGCGAGTTTCAGTTCGCGAATTAACGCGGCCAGACAATCGGCCCAGATATCCGCTTCCGAGACTTCGCCCTCAGTCACGATGGTGGAGGCGCCATCGGTATTGGGTCGATCCCAGGTAATGACGCGATAGTCTTTACACAGATCTCCGGCCGCCGCGCGCATCACGTAGCCGCCCCAGCGGCCTCCCGGCGTCAGGACAATGGGTATGCCTTCGCCACGGTCTTCAAAGCAAATTTGTAGTTTCCCGCCCGGCCGGGCGGGATTGTCAATTTCAATAGTCGCCATTTTTTCTCGGTGTCCTCAAAGCTGTGGAATCATAACGTGTACCGGTGCATGGTGAGCAGCACTACAATGCCGCTGGAAAATGCTGGTCGTGAGAGACCAGCCGACGAGGTTTCGCCGGCCCATTGGGCTCGGTTGCGATGTGATTATCACCAGGAGTGTTGCGCATGAATCGTGTCCAGATTCGAAACATTCGCTCGGTAGGATTGTTGACCATTGCCGCCCTGCTCGCAGGGGCTGGCGCCAACGCACAAACATGGCCGACGAAAACAATCCGGATCGTGGTTCCCTTCGCGCCAGGCGGCGTCCTCGATGGATTGATTCGACCGTTATCGCAAAATTTAACGGAACTCCTGGGTCAACCGGTGATCCTGGAGAACCGCCCCGGCGGCAATGGCATGGTCGGCATGGGCCTGTGCGCGCAAGGCGCGCCCGATGGCTACTCCATTTGCGCGGCGGGACCGGGTGTGGTGTTGAATCCCATGCTGTATAAAAACATTCCTTACGCTCCCGAAAAAGATCTGGCGCCGGTGGCAAAACTGGTTCAATGGGAAAGCCTGATGGCGATTCACCCCTCGGTACCGGCCAACACGCTGAAAGAATTGATCGCCTATGCTAGAGCGAATCCGGGCAAACTGAATTTTGGATCCTATGGGTCTGCGAGCGCCGCCCATCTCACCCTCGAATGGATCAAGAACCGCACTGGCGTCGATATCGTCC
>JBJXEY010000351.1:0-2921 GCA_046153355.1 Burkholderiales bacterium | reverse complement strand
GGGGTATCTCCTCCACCTGGCGCGAAGTGCCCTATTCAGTGATGTCGCGCGGCATGGCCAAGGAAGGCGAACAACTCAACACCGATGAGCTGCACTTGCGCGCTTTTTGGATTCATTGGTATAAATTAATGCGGGACGAATCGAAGCAAGGTGAAGACCATGGCAAATAATCCGGCCGCCACCCAAGCCATGGACGCCACGCAAATCCCCCGCACCCACGTCGAGGATTTCTTATACGAAGAAGCGGCGCTGCTTGATGCCTGGAAGCTCGATGAGTGGCTTGCGCTGCTCACCGAAGACGCGACGTATCGAGTACCCCCAAATGACCGGCCCGACAACGACGCGAAGGACACCTTGTTCACCATCGCCGATGACATTCATCGAATTCGCGCGCGAGTTACTCGCCTGAAAGACAAAAACGCGCACGCCGAATATCCGTTATCGCGCACGCGGCGCATGATCGCTAACGTGCGCATCGTTGGCATCGAAGGCGGTTCTCTCCAAATCGAATCAAACTTTGTGGTGTACCGCTTCCGGCGCGATGCTGATATTCGCGAATATGTGGGGCGCTATCGGCACGGGCTAAGAGTGGATGGTGGAAAGCTGAAGATATCGAGACGCGAAGCCATCATCGATACCATGGAACTTGGGGCACTGGGGCTGGTGAGTTTTATATTGTGAAGCGCTGGACGGTGCTCGCAATCACGAATCGCCGCTTCGTTTGATATATGGAAATCATTTCTATATCATGCCAACATGACGACGAAACAGCGCTTTGGCAATAAATATCGATTACAACTGCGCGAGAAAGACCACGAACCGATGCATGTGCATCTGGTTGGTGGCAATGTCAATGTGAAAATCGATCTGGCCAACCTGCACATTGTGGCTGGAAGAATACCGAAAAATTTGAGCCGTGAAGTGATGGCTTGGCTCGAAGCGCACCAAGCGGAATTGATCAAGGAGTGGAAATCATGGCGACGATGAAGCGTCCCCGGCTTGCGGCGGTCAAAGCGCTCTCCGGACACCGGCTGAGGCTGACCTTTGTTGACGGCAGCATCTACACTGTGTCGCTGGCTGGCGAATTCGACAAATACCCTGGCCTTGCCCCCTTGCGCAACCCCAAGGCTTTTGCCAAAGCGGTCGTCATTGAGGGCGAAGGCTGGACCGTGGAATGGCCTGCTCTCGATATTCAGATTGGCGCCGATACGCTCTGGCTGGACGCTCAGGCGCAAAATGCCCCAGACGAAAATACGCGGCTGTTTGCGCAGTGGCGCGCCCGGTACGGTCTTTCCCTGGCAGACGCGGCAAAGGCTCTGGGCATGACCACACGTACCATGAGCGCCTACGGTTCGGGCAGCCGTCCGGTACCACGCTATATCGCGCTGGCATGCAAAGGTTGGGAGGCTGAGAGAGCGGCAAAGTGATGGATCCAATCGACAATGAATGATCACTCACGATTTTTTAGGGTGAAATTTCCAAACGGAGAAAATCATGGATGACAAAGTAAAAGGCAATTCGACCCTGGCCTACCGCGGCTACGAGCGCGAGCTCTCGGCCGAGCCCGACCACTACCTCACCAAAGTCGGCCGCGGCACGCCCGGCGGCGAATACCTGCGCCGCTTCTGGCAACCGGTGGCTTTTGAGAGCGAGCTGAAAGACACCCCATTTCCCATTCGCGTGATGGGCGAGGATCTGGTGGCGTTTCGCGATGGCAGCGGGCGCATCGGCGTGCTGCATCGCCACTGCGCGCATCGCAGAACGTCGCTTGAGTACGGCATCATTCTGGAGCGCGGCATCCGCTGCTGTTATCACGGCTGGATTTACGACATCGACGGCACCATCGTGAACATCCCCGGCGATCCCGTTGCCGCCGAGCGCATGCGCTCGCGTGTGAGCCAGGGCGCCTATCCGGTGCACCTGCTTGGCGGCTTGATATTCATCTACATGGGCCCACCCGACAAACGCCCGCCCATCCCCAATTTCGAGCGCTTCAATGTGCCCGGCATCAAGCTTGAACCGGGCGGACCACGCCTGCCCTTTCCGTGCAACTGGATACAGATCAAGGAAAACGCCATGGACCCGGCGCACACCGCGGTGCTGCACGCCATCCCGCAGATGCGCGGCATGGATCACTTTGCCGGCGAGTTCGGTGAGTTCCCCGAGTTTGTTTTTTCGGAAACCTCCACGGGGATGATGTACCTCGCGGCGCGCAAGCTCGACAATAAAGTATGGGTGCGCTCAACCGACTATGTCGCGCCCAACATCCACAGCATTTCCTCGATCTTCGAGTCGGGGCGAAAACCCAAAGCCTACAACCCGCCGTTTCGCACCATCTGGACCACGCCGCGAGACGACGATTTCAGCTTCAACTTCACCATCAGCCACGTGGCCGAGGACGACCAGACCCTGCCCTCGAAAAGGCGTTACCTGGAAATCTTCGGCCAGACCGACGAGCGCCCGTATCGCGAGCGCCAGATCATTCCCGGCGATTACGACGCCATGGTGAGCGAAGGACCAGTCGAGATTCATGCCCTGGAACACCTCGGATCGCACGACACCGGCGTGTCGATGTTTCGAAGAATATTGCGGCGAAACATCGAACAGGTGGAACGCGGCGAAGATCCAACGCCGTTCCCCTCGCCAATACCAACCTATTGCAGCGATCGCGTGGTCGAGGCTTCTTCGGTGGGCGGCAATCCCGATGATCCGGCAGTATTAAAGGAATACGCACGACGCACCGGCGAGGAGTATCTGACGCAACGGCCATTACATTCTCTGCGTATCGGCGAGCCAAGCTAAATACTTTTGCTGAAAGCCGTGCAATCCAAATTCGATATGCAAATTGAATGGAATATCCCATGCTACCTTGCCTTCAACAATTGAAAGTTTCAGTTTTATGGACGGTAGCAGGCCTTTCC
>JBJXEY010000343.1:0-2614 GCA_046153355.1 Burkholderiales bacterium | reverse complement strand
TCGGGGATCTCCAACATCTGCAAAATCACCGGTTGATCTTTGCCCAACAACTCACCGCTGGCGATGCGAAACAACAACGAATAACCGATTTGACCGGCAGCGCCGGTAACTGCGACTCGAACGGGTGACTTAGCCATGAAAGGGCTCCTTAGGGCTATCTAACACATTGAATAAAAGGTCGAATTTAAGCGGGGCGGCGGCTTCGCCCCCAGACCAAATTGCTGCAACGCACACTAGGGGCGAGAGTGTAGGCGGTGCGCGTTTGCTCTGTCAACGCGTGGCACAGGGTTGCTCAAGCGGAAGGTACTTCAGGTCAGGCTCGCTTGGCGTAATAGCTAACTGCGTATTTCGCGGCATCGTGACCGGTGATTTCGCCGCATCGTGACCGCGATTTCGCGGCAATCGTGACCGATTGAGGCAACATAAATAAAAATCCGCGCAGCAACCCGCCATCGGTCACGATGGCGCGAATCGACCGGTCACGTTAGGCGAAATACGCAATGACGTTGGTTTCGTGCGCGAAACGCAACCGGTGAAGATCAAGCTATCCGCCTTTACCTTCCAGAAATACGGCATGTTGCGGGGCGAAGTAGCGCAGGTAAGCGCCGATTCGGCCGAGCAGGGCGCGGCGCCCGCAGGCCAGAGCCAACAAAAGAGCTTGGCCGAACCTTTGGCCTACAAAACCCTGGTGAATTTGAAGACGCAGATGCTCGATGTCGAGGGCCAACAGTACAAGCTTGCGCCTGGCATGCAGGTGTCGGCGGAGATACACCTGGGTAGCCGTTCGGTGTTGGAGTACCTCTTATCGCCGGTGCAAAAGGCTTTTCATGAATCGGCAAGGGAACGGTAAAAAGGAATCGCGTGCGCGGCAACAAGCAGTACCTTTCGTGCCGTACTAGTTCCTTAGCATCGCCACGAATCCAGCTTGCTCGAAATGCCTGTCGTGGGCCAACGCGTTTTTAATTCCCAATGATTTCATCACCGCAAACGATATGCAATCGGTCAAGCTCCACGCCTTGTCGGAATGTTTGCGATATAGCGCTAGCCCTTGGGCAAATAATATTGGGCTTTGATGGATGACCGTAACTTGAGAGTCAGTCGAAAGTGTATCGACAAGCTTGGCCGCCCTTCCGCGCACAAATGCCCCACTGTTTGCGAAGGCATTGAGAACCTCGGTCAACACCAACTCGGTAGTCACAATTGGATTTGCGCTGACTTCTTGGCTTGCCGCGCGTGCCTTTGCGTGCAGTCGATCTCGCGGACTGAGTCTTGCGATCCAAAAGCCCGAGTCGGCGAAGACCGCGCCACGCATGGCTTATTTCCGCGACTGGCGATTCAAATGGAGTTTGACATCGCGCGCAAGGTCCGGCGGAACCGCGCGCCACTTAATCGAAGGCGTGGGGGCGCTCAAACGATCCAGTTTGATCCACAGGGATTCTTCCTGCCCGTTGTTGTTTTGCGTTCTATCCATGGACTGATTGGATTTTGCGACGGCAGAGGTTTGTCGAGCAGGTCGGTTCATGTGCCGGAGGAAGAGGGATGCATTCCGTTAAGTATCCCACGATTGGGTCATGATGGCTTTGCCGAAAATTTGCATATGCTCCAATCCTTGTACTTCTCTAATCCGGCATTTGCTCTGCGAGGTCGTTCACGTGCTGATCCACCGAACCCTACGCCCTGGTGCCGCAACGCGCCGCCAACACCCAAGGCAAAGGCGGGCACATCGAGTTTCAGTCCGTGTCGTTTCGCTACTCCGAGAAACACCCCTGGCTGTACCGCGGCCTCAACCTCACCATTCAACCCGGCCAACTCACCTTGCTGGTGGGCCCCAGCGGCTGCGGCAACGCATCGCCATCGCGCGTGCCTTATTGAAAAAGCCGACCGTGTTGATCTTCGACGAAGCCACCAGCAACCTCGACCAAGCCACCGCCGAAACCTTCGCGCAGTACCTGGCGAATCGCCAGGCCTACGAGAATGCGCTCTCACAAGAGCGCGCGATTCTCGATAAAGCGCGGCACGATCTGGTGGCGGCCGAGCAGGTGCAGGGCAAGCTCACTCAAACGCTGCCGCATTACCGCGAGCAGGAAATCACCTATCAGAAGCTCGCCAATGACGGATTCGCCGGCAAGTTGATGTTCACCGACAAGCAGCGCGAACGCATCGAAAAAGAACAAGACCTGCGCGCGCAGGAATCGGTGATCGCCGCGGCACGTTCAACCATCGTGCAGGAAGAAAAGAAAATAGCGCAGATCACCGCCGATTACCGCAGGCAGTTGCAGACGGAGCGTGTGGAGATCGCCGCACAACTGGAGAAGGCCCGGCAGGAGTTGGCCAAACAGGAGCATCGCCACGAATACCTCGAACTGCGCGCGCCGCAGGATGGCGTGGTCAAAGACCTGGCCAGGCATACGGGAGGCACAGTGGCGAGCCCCGGCACCATTCTCATGACCCTGGTACCCAAAGACGAAGCGCTTCGCGCCGAGGTGTGGGTGAAAAACGATGACGTTGGTTTCGTGCGCGAAACGCAACCGGTGAAGATCAAGCTATCCGCCTTTACCTTCCAGAAATACGGCATGTTGCGGGGCGAAGTAGCGCAGGTAAGCGCCGATTCGCC
>JBJXEY010000318.1:0-7070 GCA_046153355.1 Burkholderiales bacterium | reverse complement strand
TTGCTACTACATCGCGCCGAGGTACCGGCGCGCTTTCCCAAGCAATGGCGAGCACTGGAGTCGCTCAAGGGGCGGATCGATGAGCCAGGCATGATCGCGATGAATGCGGCGGCCGAGATCGAAGGTAGAACTTTCGCGCAGGCCGCCGCATTGTTTGATGCCAAGGCAAGCGGCGCCGAACGCGGTACGACACGAGGCGATGGTGTCAGTGCCGCGACACCAAGCAGCGTTGAAGGTGCCGCGTCGCCGGTTAAATCGGCATCGTCATCGCGTGGCTTCTGGGATGCATTGCTCGCCCCCGACCTTGTCCGCTTGACCAAAGAACATCTGATCCTGGTGTTCGGTTCGCTAGTTGCGAGTCTCGCAGTGGGATTGCCACTTGGCGTGTTGGCGGCGAAGAAAGCGGCTCTCGCGCAACCTATTTTCGCTGTGGTGGGTGTCATCCAAACCATCCCCTCGTTGGCGTTGCTTGCGTTTCTGATTGCCCTGATGGGCAGCATTGGCACCTGGCCGGCGGCGGTGGCTTTGTTTCTTTATGCCTTGTTGCCGATCGTGCGCAACACGCATACCGGCATGTTGGGCGTCGGTGAAGGTATGCGTCAGGCGGCGATTGCGCTGGGGCTCTCCACTCGCGACCGGCTGCTTGCCATTGAACTGCCCTTGGCGCGTCCCGCGATTCTCGCCGGCATCAAAACCTCGGCGGTGATCAATGTGGGCACCGCCACCATCGCCGCGTTCATCGGTGCAGGCGGATATGGCGAGCGCATTGCTTCAGGTCTGGCGTTAAACGACAACGTTCAACTGCTGGCGGGCGCCGTGCCTGCCGCGCTACTAGCGCTAATGATTCAGGGCTTATTCGAATGGATCGAAAAGCGCGTCGCGGTGCCGGGTCGCAAGGCCGATTGAATCGCGGCGCTATTTCGCGCAAGTAGACATGATCTCTACCAGCACACGCGGGTCGGCCATTTTGGCTTCGACCGTGGCGCGAGCGGGGGGATTGGCCGGGTCCATCCAGGCGGTCCAGGCGACATTCATCTGATCGCGATGGCGAATGTCGGACACCCAGATATTGGCCGAGAGCATCTTCGATTTATCTGTGCCCATCGCGGCCAGGGCGGCATCGATTTTTTTGAGAATTTCCTCGGTTTGGCCGCGCACGTCCTTGGATAAATCGTCGGCGACCATGCCGGCGAGGTAGACCACGCTGTTGTGTTCCACGGCGATGGAGAGAAGTTTTCCCGGTTGGTGACGTTTGATGCTCATGTTTAAGGCTTTCCATTGGCAAGGCGTACCAGCCATGCGATCAGCATACCGCCGCCGTAAGTGCATAGCGGCAGCGAAAGAAACAGACCAGACAGTAGCAGAGGCGCATCCAGGCCGGCAAGCATTTCATGAATGGCTTCGCCTCCTAGCGAAATCGACAGCACCATCCAGTAGGCGATCCACAGCGCCGAGACCGCGCCCCACAAAATCATCCAGCCGCGTTTGCTATTCATCGTTGAACTCCTTTCGCAACTCCCACCGTGCGGCGCTCATTTCTGCGCCCGGGGCACCGCGAGGCACACCGACTTCACATATTTCTGCACGCCTTCGGGCGCGATCATTCCTTTCCTGGCGGTCTCGCATTGTTCCAGTTTTTCATAGGGGACCCGAAGGCTGAAGTTTTGCGCGGCGCAGCCCTGCGAAGTTTCCAGTGGGCCAGCGCAGCCTTCGATGATGAGCAACAGCATAAAGGTGAAATTTGGCAAAAGCATGGTGGGCCTTATAAGCTAGCGGCTATCAATAGCGCCGCGACCGAAGCATTGTGCCAACGAGATTCTCGCACGGTCAATTAAAACACCGTTAAATATGCACGTTTCGTGTTGTGTGGCCGGGAGCGTGAGACCGGATGGCGGGCGAAGCTATGTCGCCGTCATGCGGCTTTCTTTTTACGGCCCAACGCCGCGCGCAGATACTCCCCGGTAATACTGGCCGGATTGTCGGCGACATCTTCGGGCGATCCCGTCGCGACGATCTGCCCTCCGCCATCGCCGCCCGAGGGCCCCAGATCGATGATCCAGTCGGCGGTTTTGATCACATCCAGGTTGTGTTCGATGACGAGCACGGTGTTGCCGTGATCGCGCAGCGCGTGTAACACCTTCAACAAGAGATCGATATCCTGAAAGTGCAGGCCGGTGGTAGGTTCATCGAGGATATAGAGGGTGCGGCCGGTATCGCGCTTGGAGAGTTCTTGCGAGAGCTTCACCCGTTGCGCTTCGCCTCCCGAGAGTGTGGTGGCGGATTGGCCAAGTTTTATATAACCAAGGCCCACTTCGATCAAGGTGTGGAGTTTACGTTCCACCACCGGCACCGCAGAGAAAAATTCATGCCCCTGCTCAACCGTCATGTCGAGCACTTCGGTGATGGTTTTTCCTTTGAACTGGATGTCCAGGGTTTCGCGGTTGTAACGCTTGCCATGGCAGGTGTCGCAGGGCACGTACACATCCGGTAAGAAATGCATCTCCACTTTCAATACGCCATCTCCCTGGCATGCCTCGCAACGCCCACCCTTGACGTTGAAGGAAAAGCGGCCCGGCCCGTAGCCGCGTTCACGCGCTTGTGGCACGCCGGCGAAGAGTTCGCGAATCGGCGTAAACATACCGGTATAGGTGGCGGGATTGGAGCGTGGTGTGCGTCCAATAGGGCTTTGATCGACGCTGATCACCTTGTCGAAATGCTCCAGGCCCAGGATATTGTGATGCGGCGCGGGTTCGGCAATCGAGTGGTAGAGATGCTGGGCAAGCGCGCAATACAAAGTGTCGTTAATCAGCGTGGATTTCCCGGAACCCGATACGCCCGTAATGCAAACAAACAGGCCCACCGGCAGTTCCATATCGACATTTTTTAAATTATTGCCGCTGGCACCCTCCAAGCGCAGCATGCGGTGTTTCTCCGGCGCGCGGCGTTTGCGCGGCACTGCAATTTCGAGTTTCCCGGAAAGGTATTTTCCGGTTAGCGATTTCGGATTGCGGCGAACTTCCTCGGGGGTACCTTGCGCGACGATTTCGCCGCCGTGTACGCCCGCACCCGGGCCCATGTCGAGTAAATGATCGGCGGCGTACATGGCTTCTTCGTCGTGCTCCACCACGATTACGGTGTTCCCCAGGTCGCGAAGGTGCTTTAGCGTTTCCAACAGGCGATTGTTGTCTCGCTGATGTAAGCCAATCGAAGGTTCATCCAATACGTACATCACGCCGGTGAGACCCGAGCCGATTTGCGAGGCGAGGCGTATACGTTGCGATTCGCCGCCAGAGAGCGTGTCGGCTGAGCGATCCAGAGTGAGGTAGTCCAAACCAACGTTCACCAGGAACTTCAAGCGCGAACCGATCTCGGCGATGATGCGCTCGGCAATGGCATGTTTCGCGCCGGTGAGTTTCAGGTTCTTGAAGAACTCGAGCGAATCGCGCAGCGGAATGCCACTTACCTGGTATATCGCACGCTCATCACCCGGCGTGCCTACCTTGACATTGCGCGCCTCGCCACGCAGGCGTGTGCCATGGCACTCGGGGCAGGGGCAGGTGTTTTGATATTTGGCCAGTTCCTCGCGCACTGCAATGGTGTCGGTTTCCTTGTAGCGGCGCTCAAGGTTAACCACGATGCCTTCGAAAGGATGTTCCTTGATTACGGTGCGGCCGCGCTCATTCAAATAAGCGAAGGGCAGTTTTTCCTTGGTGCCAAACAATACGATCTGCTGAATGTCCTCCGGCAGTTTTTCAAACGGCGACTCGACATTGAATTTGTAGTGATTGCCAAGACTGGTGAGCATCTGAAAATAAAACTGATTGCGCCGATCCCAGCCCTTGATGGCGCCGCCGGCCAGCGATAGCCCTGGGTGCATCACGATGCGTTTGGGGTCGAAGAAAGTAATGCTGCCTAGGCCATCGCACTTCAAACACGCGCCCATCGGGTTGTTGAATGAAAAAAGGCGCGGCTCCAACTCTTCGATTGAATAGCCGCATACCGGACAAGCGAATTTCGCGGAAAACAAATGTTCCGCGTCGCCATCCATTTCCACCGCCAGGGCACGGCCATCGGCATGGCGCAAAGCAGTTTCGAATGATTCGGCCATGCGTTGCCGTGCGTCGCCTCGCACCTTTAGCCTATCCACCACCACTTCGATGCGGTGCTTGTGGTTTCGGGTAAGTTTAGGCAGCGCATCGATTTCATGCACCTTGCCATCAATGCGTAGGCGCATGAAACCTTGCGCGCGCAGTTCCGCGAACAAATCCGCCTGCTCGCCTTTACGATCCGATACCACCGGCGAGAGAATCATCAAGCGGGTATCGGCGGGCAGGGCCAACACGTGATCCACCATCTGGCTGATGGTCTGCGCTTCCAGCGCCAGGCTGTGCTCCGGGCAATAAGGCGTTCCCACGCGCGCATATAACAAGCGCAGGTAATCGTGAATTTCGGTGACCGTGCCCACGGTTGAACGGGGATTGTGACTCGCCGCTTTCTGTTCGATCGAGATAGCCGGCGATAGGCCCTCGATCATGTCCACGTCCGGTTTTTCCATCAATTGCAGGAATTGCCGCGCGTAGGCCGAGAGCGATTCAACATAGCGTCGCTGCCCTTCGGCATAAAGCGTATCGAACGCCAACGAACTTTTGCCTGAGCCCGATAGCCCAGTGATCACAATGAGTTTGTGACGCGGCAGATCGAGGCTAATGTTCTTCAAATTGTGGGTTCTTGCCCCACGTATCCTGATCTGATCCATGCTTTTCGAGCGGCCCGCCGAAGTAAACTTGCTACTATACGAAATTCGCTCTGCCAACGCGCTATTTTTCTGTGTTTTCCCGCCTAATTCCTCAAGTTTCCAATGGACAGCCCCGTTAAAGACCGCATGTCCGCCTTGGAAATCAGGGCGGCGCTTTCCCTATCGTCATTGTTTGCCCTGCGCATGCTGGGGCTTTTTCTCATCCTGCCGGTGTTCGCGGTGCATGCCAGCGGCATTCCCGGCGGGGATGACCTATTGCTTGTCGGCATCGCGCTGGGCATTTATGGCCTCACTCAGGGTGTGCTGCAGATTCCCTTTGGCATGGCCTCGGACCGTTATGGGCGTAAGCGCGTCATCGTGTTCGGCTTGGTGTTGTTCGCCTTGGGCAGTTTGGTGGCGGCGTGGGCCGACGATATCTGGATCACCATCTTGGGGCGGGCGATACAAGGTGCGGGCGCGATTTCCTCGGCGGTGGTGGCGTTTGCCGCCGATCTCACGCGCGACCAGCACCGCACCAAAACCATGGCGTTAATCGGTGGGTCGATCGCGCTGATGTTTGCGCTCTCGTTGGTGGCGGCGCCGGCGATGTATCGCTTCATTGGCATGAGCGGCATATTTATTTTTATCGGCGCGTTGTCCACCGCCGCGATTTTCTGGACGATCTATGTGGTGCCGCCCGAGTCGCCTGAGATGCGCGATCAGTCGCGGCGAGTCAAGGCCTCGGCATTGGGAGAAGTGCTGCGTAACGCCGAGCTGCTGCGGCTTAATTTCGGTATTTTCGTTCTGCATATGGCGCAGATGTCTTTGTTTCTCGTCATTCCATTGGCGTTGGTTGAGCACGCCGGGATGCCGGTTGCCGATCATTGGAAGGTGTATTTGCCAGTGGTATTGATTTCTTTTGTGCTGATGGTGCCGCCGATCATGGCTGCGGAGCGGCAGGGGCGCATGAAAATGATGTTCATCGGCGCGGTGATATTGCTGCTTGGCGTGCATCTAGGTTTTGCCTTGGCCTATCGCGATTTCTGGATGGTGGTGCTGCTCCTCACCCTTTTCTTCGTGGCATTCAACGTGCTCGAAGCCTCGTTGCCATCCCTGGTTACCAAGCTCGCGCCGGTGCACGCGCGTGGCACGGCCATCGGTGTTTACAACACGACGCAAGCGTTGGGCCTGTTTGTTGGCCCTTGGATCGGCGGCTGGATCGCAAAAAATTTCGGTGTGGCGCAAGTTTTTGTATTCGGAATCGTCTTATTTGCGTTATGGGTAGTGGTGGCCTGGCCAATGCGCGCGCCCGGAGATCTCGAACGGCGCAATTTCCCTCTTGGCAAGGCCGCTGATCCCATCGCCTTGCGCGAGGGGCTCGCGCGGTTGCGCGGGGTGAAGGAAGTCGCGGTTTTGCCCGATGAGGGCATCGCACGTCTCACCTTCTATCGCGGTATGCTGGATGAACAAGCGGTAGTTAGATTGGTCGCGGGCGAAGCCTTGCTCTCACCTGACAACGCATAGCAATTCATAGCAATAACCACATAGAGATTCATAGCAATAAACGCATAGAGATTCATGGCAATTACCAATTCATGACAATTACACTTGGAGAAAAATCATGGCCTCAGTAAACAAAGTAATACTGGTTGGCAACCTCGGGCGCGACCCGGAGACGCGGTTCAGCACCGATGGCGCGGCAATCGCCAATGTATCGATCGCCACCACCGATACCTGGAAAGACAAAACCTCAGGCGAGAAACAAGAGCGCACCGAGTGGCATCGCGTGGTGTTTTTCAATCGTTTGGCTGAGATTGCCGGCGAATATTTGAAGAAGGGCTCGCAGGTCTACATCGAGGGCGCGCTTCGCACCCGTAAATGGACCGACAAGGAAGGCGCGGAAAAATTCACCACCGAAATCGTCGCCGACAAAATGCAGATGCTGGGCAGCCGTCAAGGGGCTGGCGAACGCAGCATGCCCTCCGAATCTCGCGAACCGGCCATGGCAAGCGAGCCGCGAGCCGGTGGCGCCGCGAAGAAGCCGGCGGGCAAATTCGAAGAGATGGATGACGATATTCCGTTCTAAATGTCGAAAGCGAGGGCGCGCTATTTACGTGCTTGCTCCCTCGCGAAACTTAGGCCAAAGGCGGAACGATTCTTAGGGCAGGGATATGTGGGACTTATCTCTCGCCGTTGTCCCTGCGGTCTTTGCTAAGCGTGCATTGCACGAAGCAATAAAATTACTAAATATTAGAAAAAGATAATATTCTATCGGCCATCCAGTTCACTTTAACGGGGGCCGTATGGTACGAGTGGGTATTTGTGTGGGTGTTAT
>JBJXEY010000299.1:0-10137 GCA_046153355.1 Burkholderiales bacterium | reverse complement strand
GCATCCTGTTCCCAGTACCAGTCCGAGGAAAGTGCATTGAGCGAACGGAAACGCGCCTCGCTTTCGCGCAACACTTGTTCGGCATGCTTGCGATCAGTGATGTCGGTGTAGCTGATCACCCGCATCGGGTGCGTGCTCTTGGTATCCAGCGCCCGGCTATGAATCAGCACCCAGATCTGGTCACCGGCTTTGCGCCGCATCAGTATTTCGATTTCGGCGCTACCGCTTGTAGCGATGAGGGATTTGATGCGCTCGCCGATTTCTTTCCATTGCTCGACCGAGGTGTAGATTGTTTGTGTGGACTGTCCTTCCAACTCGCCCGGCGCGTAGCCGAAAACCTGCGCCATGCGTTCATTGCAGCGCATGAAAACGCGATTCTCCACAAGCGCTATACCCGATGGTGAGGCGGCAAATAGCACCGCGGCTTCGTGCTCCAGGTTGGATAACGATTCCTGCGCGATGACGCGCATCACAATGTCAGCGAGCGACTGTGCGAACCACTGTTCCTCTTGAGTCCAGCGTCGCGCGGAGCCGGTGTGCGCGAGGCACAGCACGCCCCCCAGTCGCGCACCCAAACGCAACGGCGTATCCAGCATCGATGTAATGACATTGGGGCTCAAGTAGGTGGCGGACAATTCGCTGGTGCGCGGGTCGGTATGCACTTCATCCGCGGCGATTACTTCGCCCTTGGCCAGCGCGCGGAAATAGCGTGGGTAGTCGGTGGCGGAAAGTCGCATGCCGCGTTCATGCGTAGCGGACGAGGCGCGATACAGATCCTGACATTCGATTGCCAGATGCGCTGTGTCGTAGAGCCAGATGCCGGCACGCTCCACCTCAAGCGCCGTGGTGGCGATTTCGGTGGCGGCTTGGATGAATTCGCCGGAATCGCCGCTCTCCCGGTCGCGCAAGGTGTGCAGCGCTTGGCTCAAATGTAGCGAGCGCGCGGTGCGTTCGCGCTCGGCAATCAGTTCCTTGGTGCGCTCCTGGACGCGAGATTCCAGATCTATGTTGGTGTGGTGCAGCTTTTCGTTGAGGGTCTGCATCTCCCGCGACGACAGCGCCAGTGATCGTTCGACCATCTGCCGATTCTGATCGGCTTGTGCGTAGGATCGGGCAACGCGTTCCTGGAGGAGCTTCCAGGCGGCGGCATCCGGCGGGATGTCGGTGGACAGGCCAAGGCGCGCAAGCTGACGCTCGAGAAGTGAAGCCATTGCGGTCCCGTCCTCAGATTTCGTCGAGCGTGGTGAGCGTCATGGTTTGATTATGCAGGTCGCATTGCCCGTTTGCATAAGGCGAAATCTCGCCGTAGGAATAAAAGCCGATTTGCCGCGAATTGGGTGGCAGAACATTCAGTGTCGATTCGATTTCTTCCTCGCAGCCCTCGCCCAGCACCAGCCGCCGTCCGACGCAACTTATCGCGATAGCCAGGGCATTGCCCGATGGCGGCAGGGCGCGCAGGCTCGATAGCGCTGCGTCGCCTGCGCCTTCGATGAGGCGATCGAAATTGGCGCACATCAGTTGCGCGAAGTAACCCAACGGAATATCGCCGGCGAAGGTAAGCGACTGGGTCGCCTCATCCACCGCGAGAATGGTGCGCACCAGGCGTTTTTCCGCGTCTGCTGGATCGCGTAGCGCCAGGGGGAACAACAGCCCAGTCGCCGGCAAACCGCTTGCGCGTTCGCCAAGATATTCTTTGTACAGTTGCAGCGCCGGTTTGCCATCCAGCTCATACAAGACATTGGCCTCGGAGCGCGTCACCAGGCGTTCCACGCCAAACACATCCCATCCTCCCTTGGAGCCGTGCCCAACGCGCAGCGCATCGCCATATAAACCGGTTGCGGTGACGAATCCGGAAAACAAGCCACCCTCCTTGATAACCCAGGTACGCTCGAACCGATCAGCGTCGCCGGCCAACCCACCGGTGACCACCACGGTACCGGGAAGGACCGTATTGATACCGCGCACCAGTTCGCTGCCATTGACCCGCAGGCCATCGGAAAACAACAACACCGCGCGCAAATCCGGTGCATTGAGAGACTTTCCCAGTGTTTCGCCGGCGGAGAAAGAACTGCCCGATTCGATGGGGACGCTGGCAACGCGCAACTTGGTGCGCTCGAATTGCGCCACGCCGACAACCAAACTATCGTCGAGAATGTTCGAGCCGTGAATTTCACCCGAAGTCGAGCAGCCGACAATTTGGGATCGCGGATAAAGCGCCGTTATCTGCGCGACCCAATCGGGTATTTCTGAGAGGCGCGGCGCACCGAACAAAAGCACCAGCGTTGTCGCGGAATCCAGCGACTGGTCGGGAATTTCGCTCCATTCGGAATTCGCGGAGCGGCAGAACGTTTGCAGTTTCATCATTTTTCTCGTGGAACAAAGGGCGCTTCAATGCTTGGTGTTTGATCCTAACCAGATTGCCTATGGTTTCCAATGAAACTTCACGAAGATTAACAATTTTTACGACAATTATGAATTGACCCTCGATGAATTTCATACTGTGACTATGGTGTTTTCCCAGTCTCAGGCAAAATGCTCCCTTCGAAACATTGCCAGGAGCGCGCCTTGACTCGATCTTCCTTGTTGCCATGGGTACTGTGTGTTTTGTCGACCTGCGTCGCCGCGCAGTCCTATCCCACCAAACCGATTCGTGTCGTCATTCCTTACGCTCCCGGTGGCGGTGTAGATCGCATGGGACGGCTGATGGCGCCGATCCTCGGCAATTCCCTTGGGCAACCGGTGATCATCGAAAACCAAGGCGGCGCCGCCACCATGATCGGCACCAGTATGGTGGGGCGCGCGCCCGCTGACGGGCACACCTTGCTTTTCACCACCAACGGTTTCTCGGTCAATGTACTGGTGCATACCGCGCCGAGCTACAAGGTGGAAGAGTTCGTGGCGGTGGCGCCGGTGGCGGTGTTTGGCTACGTGCTGGGTGTTACGCCGGGTTTGCCAGTGCGCAATATCCAAGAATTTATTGCTTATGCCAAAAAAGAACCGGCCAAGGTGAATGCTGGCGCGGTAGGGGCGGGCAGTGCAATGCATTTGTTGAATGAACGCTTTGAGACCTTGGGTGGCATCGTCGTGCCGGAGGTTCACTATCGTGGTCTGGCACCAGCCTTGACCGATCTCATGGGTGGCCAGGTACAGATGCTGTTCGACACCATTGGCACCACCGCGCGTCAGGTAAAGGGCGGCAAGGTGCGGGCGTTGGCGGTCACTAGCCCAGAGCGTTCGCCGTTGATCCCCGATGTACCGACGTTTCGCGAAGCGGGCATGCCCGGCATGACTCAGTTGGGATGGCAGGGGGTGTTTGCACCCATGGGAACGCCCAATGCCGTGGTGGATAGGCTCAATCGCGAGATTGTGAAAATCGCGACTTCAGCGGAGATTCGCGCGCATTTTGATCCAGAGGGTTTGTCGCCGCTGGATCTTTCTCGCGAGGCATTCGCCAAGTTCGTGCGCGAGGACGCAGCGCCCTGGGAGCGCATTGTCAAGGCCTTGGGAATCAAAATGCCGGAGTAGGCGCGGGCGCTGCCGACCATTCGATTAATTTATGGAAATTAAATTCTAAAGGTAACAATCGGCGTGCATTACGGGTATATATCCATCTTATAGTTGGAATATTATCTCGCTGATAAAGAGGCTCACCGCGATGAGCTTTTGCGCCGCTGCCGTTCGCTTCGTGTCTCTTTATCCATCGCCGCGCCCTTGGCATCGAGCACTACGCCGTAGTCCGCCAACGCTGCCTCGCGCGACACATACCCCAACCTGACATCGCGCTCGACGCGCGACGGATCGCGCAGCAACGGATCGCCGTATCCGCCGCCGCCGCCGCTGGTGATGATCATGCTGTCACCGCGTACCAGCGGCACGGTGGTTTTGCGTGCCGACTCGCGCTTCTTCCCACTTGTGCTGGCGCGCTCCACTTCCACATCCGGCACCGCGCCATCCTTGCCGCCCAGAATCCCCCAGGGTGCGCAACCGTTGCGGTCCGAGCTGGTGTGCGAGTTGCAGGGGGCGAGGAAGTGCGAGACTTTTTCCACGCCCAGGCCACCGCGAAACTCGCCCGCGCCACCCGAGTCGATGCGCAAACTCTGCGATTCAATGCGTATCGGGTAGAGCGCCTCCTGCATCTCCACCGGAATATCCAGCGTATCGCCATGCGCCATGGTCTTGTAGGGGCCAGGGCCGTCATGCCCTTTCGAGGCACCCCAGCCACCGTGCATGGTGCTATTGCAATGAAAAAGCTGTTTGG
Source organism: Burkholderiales bacterium (assembly GCA_046153355.1). Lineage (GTDB taxonomy): Bacteria > Pseudomonadota > Gammaproteobacteria > Burkholderiales > SG8-39 > 2-02-FULL-62-17. The sequence continues at coordinate 5,879 of JBJXEY010000299.1, read as the reverse complement.
TAATCGGGCTGATGCCCGAGTAACCGTGAATGCCGAAATTGCCGTGATGGCCGCCGGCCACGTAATCGGGCATGCCGGTGACTAGGCACTTGATCACGGTATCGACAACCGTGGGGATGGGGGTGCTGTAGCCGCCCATGGGCGCCGAGCCTTTCGCGCTAATGAACTTACCCTCGGGGATCACGATGTGCAACGGGCGAAAGCTGCCGTCATTTGCAGGCTCATCGGGCGCGACGAGGTACTTGAATGCGATGCGCGCGGCGGTTACCGCGCCGCCTTCGCGCCCGGAGTTGAGCGGGCCTTTTACCTGATCCGAGACGCGGGAGAAATCTACCGTCATTTCATCACCGTGCACGCGCACTTCCACATTGACCTCGATGTGTTTATCGACGTCGATGCTGTCGCTATCAAGAAACGAGCTTGCGCTGTAGGTGCCATCGGGAATGGCGGCAATGGCGCGCCGCGCCGCGGCCTCTGACCTCTCCCACATGAGGTCGATGGAAGATCGAACCGTTTGCAATCCGTATTTCTTGACGACGTCAAGGAACATGTCTTTGCCTAACAGGCAGCCGGCCAATTGCGATTGCACATCGCCCATCAACATGCGCGGGAAACGCGTATTCGATTCGATGATGCGATAAACATCCTTGACGGGTTTGCCGCGCGACCATAGCTTCACGCTGCGAAATTGAATGCCTTCCTGAAAAATATCGGTGGATTTGGAGGTGGCCGCGGACCCCACCACCATGCCGCCAATATCGATCCAGTGCACCAGCACCGCCATGAAACCCAGTAATTCGGGTTCGTTTCCCTCTGAAAAAATCGGCGTGTACATGGCAACGTTGTTGAGGTGCTGCCCCAAAGACCCTGGGTCATTGGTGAAGATCACGTCGCCCGGCTCGATGCCGTCGCGACCGTGCACTTCTAAGCCGTCGCGCACGGCGACCCCCAACGCATTGGCGACGAACAGCGGTATCGAACCTTTGCCCTGGCAAATCAAGCGACCTTCTGGGTCGACGATGCCGCAGGCAAAATCCTTGTAGACGTAGATGATCGGGCTAAACGCGGTGCGCGTAATGTTGAGATCGATCTGGTTGGGGATGGCCAGCAACGCGTGGCGGATCATTTCCGCGGTGATGGGATTGAGCGAAGCGATGGATGGGGTCGCCGCGACGGACTTGTCGCTGTCGCTGGCGTGATTGGCGGACGCGGGTTTATTCATGATCGCACTCCATTCAATCCAGCCGCAGCCGAATGCGTATTTCGCCAAGCGCGCCGATTGTAAAAAAATCGTCAGGCCCAACAATGGTGGTGGAACCGTATTCCTCGATCACCGCAGGCCCGGCAGATTCGAATCCGGAAGGCAGCGTATTGCGGTCATACACCGGCGTATCGATGCGCGCCGCGCGCTCAGCGAAATACACCGCACGCTTGCGTGGCGTGGCGGGTTTGTCAGTCAAGACCGGGCGCAGTTGCGCAAGCGGCGGACGTTGAATCTGCGCGGTCGCGGTAAGCGTTAGGCCGACGATTTCTATGGGAGCACCCTCGTCAACGTGGCCATAGCGTTGTCGATATAGCGCTTCGAACGAAGATCGGATTTGCGCGAGCGAACTGTCAGGCGCAATCCCGGTCTGCACGAAGTGGCGCTGACCGGCAAAGCGCAGTTGTGCCTGCCGCAGCAAGGTGAGTGGCACGGGCCCTAGCTCTGCGGCCAGTGCGGCGCGCATGGTGGCCTCCATTTGTGTGAAGGCCTCAGCCATTGCCGTAGCGGCCTCTTGCGATAGGGGCCGCAGAAAGGTGCGCGTTTCATCGACGCGCGCATCGGCGAGCAGCATCCCGATCGCGGAGAAAATGCCCGGCTCGGGCGGAATCACTACTTCGGGAATATTCATCTCCCGTGCCAGCGCCTGCGCGTGCAGCGGGCCGCCGCCGCCGAATGCGAACAACGCAAAGTCGCGAGGATCGAGGCCACGTTCGGTGGTGATCTGGCGGATGGCGCTTGCCATGGTGAGCGTGCCCAGGGCAATGATGCCTTGCGCCATTTCGTCGTGTCCGGCCGCGCCGGTGAATCCCAACGATTCGGCCAGATCATTGATGCAAGTGATTGCAGAGGCTTCATCCAGGCGCATCTCGCCACCAAGAAACGACGCGGCGCTAATACGCCCTAATGCCAGATTGGCGTCGGTAATGGTGGGCTCCTTGCCGCCCAGCCCGTAACAAACCGGGCCCGGCGTCGAACCGGCGCTGCGCGGGCCCACGGCGACACGCCCTTGATCGTCCAGATGCGCAATCGAGCCACCCCCGGCGCCGACTTCGACGATATCGATCACCGCATGACGCACCGGAAAACCCTTCTCCTCGCCACCGACGAAGTACGGCGATTTCACTTCGAACTGGCCGTTTTGCACGATGCCGCACTTAGCGGTGGTGCCACCCATGTCGAAGGCGATGATCTTCGCCAAACCCAGGGCATCGGCATAGGCGCCGGCGCCAATGCAACCGCCGACCGGCCCCGATTCAAGCATGGCGCAAGGCTGCTGCCGCGCGCGCTGCAGGGCCACCACGCCGCCGTTGGAGGCCATCATGTAAAAGGTTTTGCTAAATCCCTCCGCGCGCATGCGGCTATCCAAGCGGGTGATGCAATCGGCGAGCTTGGGGCCGGCGTAGGCGTTGGCTGCGGCGGTGGCGGTGCGCTCGTATTCGTACCACTCACGCGTGAGCTCGGAGCCCGCCACCACGTAGACGCCGGGCAGGCGTGATCGCAATAACGCCGCCGCTTGGTCTTCGTGTGTGCTATTGGCATAGGCATTGAGAAACGAAATGGCGATAGCCTCAATGCCTTGGCGCTGTAGATCGCTTGCGATGGATTCGATTTGCGCTGCATCCAACGGGCGAACCACCGAACCATCGCCGCCAATGCGCTCGCGCACTTCGATACGAAGATCGCGCTCGATCAGCACCGCATCGCGCTCGTAGCGCAGATCGAAGGGCACGGCGCGGTTGCCGCGCTTGATCTCAAGAATATCGCGATGACCTTCGGTGGCAAGGAGCGCGGTCTTCGCGCCATTTCTTTGCACGAAGGTATTGATCACCAACGTGGTGGCGAATTTGACGATTTCGGCTTGAGGCAGTTCGATCTTCGCCTTATGAAAGCAATCCATCAGACCATTCACCAGATCGTCGTAGGTGGTGAGGCTTTTGGTCATGGAAAACTTACCCGTCGCGCTATCGAAGGCCGCCAGGTCAGTGAAGGTTCCGCCGGTGTCGGCGGCGACCATGATGCTCATTCGGGTTTGATGCCGGCTTTGCGCAGCACCTCGGAGAAACGCCGGTAGTTCTGCTTGATCATCTGGTCGAAACCGTCAGCGCTGCCGCCGATGACATCCACCCCCGTGGCAGCGAGTTTCTGCCGCGCTTCGGGCTGGTCAAGCGACGTGGCGAGATCACGGTTAAGGCGACCAATGACTTCGCGCGGCGTGCCGGTGGCAACCACCACGCCTTGCCAGGCGGTGAGATCAAAACCGGGGATGGTCTCTGCCACCGCCGGCAGATCGGGTAAGGGTTGCGCACCGCGTTTGGGGAAGGCGGTGGCCACTGCGCGCACGCGTCCACTTTTAATGGGGCCGACTACGGTCGGGCCAAGATCAAACATTAAATTAATTTCACCACCCAACAATGCGGTAAGCGCCGGGGCGTTGCCTTTGTAGTTCACCAGAATCATGTCGGCGCCGGCATGTGCCTGCAACAACACACAGCCCACGGTGGGCAGCGAACCCGGTGTCGCACAACTCACCGTGCCGGGCTTGGCGCGCACTTCGTTGATGATATCGGCGACGCTACGCGGCGCGAAATTGTTGCTTGCCACCAGAATTGATGTCAGGCCCGTGGTCTGGATAACGCCGGTGAAAAGCTCCGGGTCAACGGCCGATTTCAGGAATGAAGGATTGGTTATCAGCGCCGGAATCGCATACAGCAGGGTGTAACCATCCGGCTTGGAGCGCGCCACTTGCTCGTGGCCGATATTGCCGCCGGCCCCACCGACGTTTTCGATGATGACCGGTTGACCCAGTTGTTCGGCAAATTTCGGCATCAGGATGCGCACCACCACATCGGTGGCGCCGCCGGGCGGGAAGGGCACCACCCAGCGAACCGGTTTGACGGGAAACGCCTGTGCCGACGCATTGCCGCAAGTGAGCGCCAGCGTCAAAACATAAGGCACCAAGCGTAGGTGTTTGACCTTCAATATATCGAGCAGAGTTTCATGCCACATTTATCCGTACCTCAAAAAATAATTAGACTCAACCAATAGCCGATTGCCGCAACAAACGCGCTCGCGGGAATGGTGAATACCCATGCCCAAACGATATTGCCCGCTACGCCCCAACGTACCGCGCTCGCACGCCGTGTGGCGCCCACGCCCACAATCGCGCCGGTGATGGTGTGCGTAGTCGAAACGGGAATGCCAAACGAAGTGGCAAGGAATAGGGTGATCGCGCCGCCGGTTTCGGCGCAGCAGCCACCCACGGGTTTTAATTTGGTGATTTTCTGCCCCATGGTTTTGACGATACGCCAACCGCCGAACAGCGTCCCCAGTGCGATGGCGATGTAGCAGGCAACAATGGTCCAAGTCGGTGGCGCGCTTGAGCCTTGGGTGGAATACCCAGTGGCGATCAACAGCATCCAAATGATGCCGATGGTTTTTTGCGCGTCGTTGCCGCCGTGCCCCAGGCTGTAGGCGCCGGCGGAAAAAAGTTGCAGACGGCGAAACCAGCGATCAACGCGCGCCGGCGTGGAGCGGCGAAATATCCACGAAACCAGAATCATCATGCCAGAGCCCAGCAAAAACCCCAGGCAGGGTGCGACGAAAATGAAAATTACAGTTTTCATTATTCCCGCCGCTATCAAAGCCGAGGCTCCCGCCTTGGCAACCACGGCGCCGACGATGCCGCCAATCAATGCGTGAGAAGAGCTGCTTGGGATGCCGTAATACCAGGTGATGAGGTTCCAGGTGATCGCGCCCATTAGCGCGCCAAACACCACCTGCGGGTCGACCACTCCGGCATCGACGATGCCCTTGCCCACGGTGGTGGCCACACTTAAATGAAATACGAAAATCGCGATGAAATTAAAAAATGCGGCGAACAGTACTGCCTGCCCCGGCCGCAATACGCCAGTGGAAACCACCGTTGCAATTGAATTGGCCGCGTCGTGAAAGCCATTCATGAAATCGAAGGCAAGTGCCACCATCACCAGCAATATGATCACCCACAGCGCCACGCTACCTGCTTCCATGCGAGCGAGCCCTAGGAGTTCTCGAGGACCACGCCCTCGATCAGGTTGGCCACGTCTTCGCATTTATCGGTGATGGTTTCCAGCAACTCGTAGATAACCTTCAGTTTGATGACCTCGCGCACATCCGGTTCGTGGCGAAAAAGCTTCGACAGTGCCCCGCGCAGCACGCGATCGGCATCGGACTCCAACTGATCGATTTCCTCGCAGGTCTTTAGCGCCGCCTCAGCGATGTCGGGCTTGGAGATCGTCGAGAGCAGGGACACGGCGTGGCCGACGCGTTGGCAGCACTTGAGACTCAAATCGACCAAACGCACGATTTCATCGGTCATCTTGCGCACGTCGTACAAGGCCATGGCTTCGGCGCTGTCCTGAATCAAGTCGGCCACGTCGTCCATGGTATTGACCAGACGGTGCATGTGATCGCGATCAATGGGTGTGATGAAGGTCTTGTGCAGGGCCCTGTTGACTTCGTGGGTGATGCGGTCCGCGGCGTGCTCGGCGTCATCCACTTCGCGGGTGTATTTTTCCCGCGCGATGGCGTCGCTGTAATTGGTAACCAGGTTGACCAATGCCTTCGCGGCGATTTC
>JBJXEY010000511.1:0-22226 GCA_046153355.1 Burkholderiales bacterium | reverse complement strand
GCACTGCGGTCGCGACTTCGACCACGGAATTGGGAAAAGCATTCTTTTCGACGATGTAGACGCCGGGGGTTTTCATGGCTGGCATGGCGGGTATCCTTCCTGGACTTAGAGGTTGACGTAGATCTCGGAAACTGCGACTTCTTGACCGTTGATGGTTTCTTTCCCTAGTTGATGTGGTGAAGCAACTGCCAAACGTTTGACCAGCAGGCGCTCTCCCCTGGGCGTATTGGCCCGTAGCTGAAAGCGGCGTGTAGAACGTTCCTGCAATGCAATGGTGGTACTCGACAGAAGAGCGACTGCGCGGCGATTGCCCGTCAAAAGTTCGGGACTCGTTCCGGTTGGCTCGAACTCGATGGCACCATCTACATCGCGAATGCTTAAGGTCGGCTCCAACTCGACAGGACCAAGGACGTAATACTTCCACCGGGTTCTACGGGCCTTGAAAGCAACGTAGTACCGACGGGCCGTCGCGCTGGTGATTTCGCCCGAATTCAATCGCACACTGAATACCGCGAGCGGAGGAGCGAGGCGATCTTTGGCATCGAGCAAACCGGCGAGCTGCGGGTCATTCACTCCGATGAGGTCAGCCGCAGATGCCCATTCACCTTCGTGCAATCGCGTTGCGACATCCACGGTGGCCTTCGGGGCGCCATCGTTATTGAAGGCGAAAATGGAATCCATTCGTCTGCCGTCTAGATCGCTGTGCCCGGCGAAGCCGGCGTCTTGCGCGACAAGCTTGAAATGGAACTCCAGGGATTCGCCAGGAGTGGATCTAGTGGTGGCCGCTGCATTGTTAGAGGCAAACATCTCGATGCCGGCGGAAATATTTCGCAGGAGAAAGTCTCGATTGCGAGCGAGTAACTCGGTTGAGCCGATGGGAATGAAGGCTAAATCTTGGCACCTTCGATCTCCGAAGTATTCGCACCTCGCCTCAACGCTAAACAGTGGCCGGTACGCGGGCGCAGTGCTTTGCTTTTCCATCGCTTGATTCATGCGGCAGCCACGGCATTGGTTGCCGGCCTGGTGATCGTCGGGGACTGGCCGACGACTTCGTTCGTGTTGAAGGTGATCATTCTCACTTTGTAGAGAATGGAGGGAACATACCGGCCCCCAAGAATTCCCCAAAGATTGCTGAGGTCGTTGGTTGGCAGGTTTTCGATGTCCAGTATCAGCCGTTCGATGCGGGGATCGATGTCTGGCGCATTATTGCGGTCGAACACTGGATTGAGGCGAAAGAAATTAATCGACTGCGACAAATATTTGAGCGCGTCGGTGTAATGACGTCCGCTGAAATTCGCCGCGACCATGATCGATAGGGTCAAATGCAAGGCGGATCTGCCTTCGGCGAGCCAGCCAGAACCGCCCCCACGCCCCTGCCCCGATGAATGGGGAAATGTGTCCCTCGTTACGTTCACGAGGAACAGCACCAACGTATTGTCGATATCGGGAACGACATTCCCACTTTGCTCGAACAAATTCGATGCGCGAGCGATGTCGTGCGCGACGTTGCTATTAATCTTGATTGCATCGTTCAACCGTGTCGCCAGCAGGGAAATCGCGGAATCAATCATCCAAGCCGCCGTGCAATAGAGCAAGGAGAAAGGCGCGAACCGGGGTTTCGTCCCGCCCGCATCAATTTCATCGCCAGATTCATTTTGTCCATCAGTCTCTCCGTCGGAGATCGCGACAACGCCGTATGTGAAGCAGTCGAAATTCCAATCTCGATGAGATGTTCGCCTGCCAAGGCACCAGCGCCTATCGGGCTTTTACTGACTTCGAGGTTCGGGAAAACCGATTTCTCGATTCGAAAATTTCCCTTGAGAATTGGCTTAAACATCTGCGGCCCCCCGGATGCCGGGAGAATCCACATTCGCACTGATGAATTGGCCGCCCGCAGCGACTTCGCGAATGGCACGAAGAAGATCCGAATACGCATCGCCCTTTAACAGGTAACCGCGAGCGCCCGCGGAAAGCATGGCCCTTACGAACGAAAGCTCGGCGTGCAGCGTCAACGCTATAACTTGCGGGTGTCGACGATGTGCAACGATCCGGCGGGTTGCCTCGATTCCGTCCATACACGGCATCGCAATGTCGATAAGGACTACATCCGGTTCATGAGCCAGCGATGCCTGCACCGCGATCTCGCCGTCCGAGGCTTCTGCCACGATTTCTATACCGGGTTCTCGATCCAGCATCTCCCGGATCGCCGCACGATAGGAAAGATGATCGTCCGCAAGCACGATACGAATAGGCATGTCACAACATTCGGAATGGTTGGCCATCATTCAACTATTGCAATCGGAAAGGATTGCTCGCGAATTTGGCGTGGCCAATACGCTGTGGTGACAGGCCGTGCGGTGTGCCATGACTGCGTGACTCAGTGCTTTATGAATAGAGCACGCACTATGCGTCTGGGCGCAATCAAGGGCCATCAGCTACCACCTGATGGAGCAGGGAGTTATTGCTGAATTAGCGGTAAATTAATACGGCATGTTACAGAGATGATCGCCGATCCCTGCGCCACGCGCGGGCGCCGCGGAACCTGCCACTACGTCGTCGATGACCGGCCTCTGGTGAGCCCATTGAGGGAAGCAAGACCCTCACGAATCGCGTAGCGGGTCAGATCGGCGGTTCCTTTGAGCGACAGTTTTTGCAAGATGTGCTCGCGATGTGTGCCGATGGTCTTCGCGCTCAGGTGCAAGCGATCAGCGATTTCCTTCGTGGATTGTCCCTCGGCGATCAACTGTACGACCTCACGCTCGCGCCCGGTCAATTCGGTAAATACGGATCTACGCTCGGCGCCTTTGCGATCTCGATATTCCTGTATCAGGATGCCAGCGATTCCAGGGCTAATATAGACCTGCCGCGAGAGAACGGTACGTACGGCGCGAATGAGTTCCTCGTACGCGCAGTCCTTAAGAAGATAACCGGCCGCCCCCGAATCCATGACAGCGGCAATCATGGATTTTTCGTCATGGACGGATAGGCACAAGATCTTGATCATGGGCGCGTCCGAAACCATCTGCTTAATGGCCTCGATGCCATTCAATCCGGGCATGGAAATGTCGGTGATGACCAATTCGGGTCGCAGCTTGCGCGCGAGACGTACCACTTCCGCGCCGTCCGCGGCTTCACCGACAATCTCGATGTCGTTCTCCTGCCGGAGTAACGAGGATATTCCCTCACGGATGAGGCGATGATCGTCGGCAAGAACAATGCGTGTACCCATCGCAAATCCCTTGGTTAGCGAGCCAGCACGCTTATCGTCACACGCGTACCCGCGCCCGGAGAAGAATCGATCACCATTTGACCACCGATGGCATGGATTTGGCCCTCCGCGCTCAACAACCCGAAACCACCCTGCGACGTGATGCGAGTTTCTCTAGTTGCGGTGGAAAACCCCACTCCATCGTCAGATGTACGGATGGTGACTAGTCCGCGCTCATTTTTAACGGCAACATTAACCGTGCGCGCGCGCGCGTGTTTGTGAATGTTAAAAAGCAGTTCGCGCACGACGCGAAGCAATACCACCGTTGTCTCATACGGTAAATCGGTTCGCGTCCGATCTGATTGAAAGCTGAATCTGAAGCCATATAGGTCTTGCATGCGATCGCCGCAGCTTTGGATAGCCGCATCGAGTCCCAACTGCTGCAGAACCGGCGAACTAAGCTCAAAGGTAGTGGTGCGCGTCGCCTTCGCGGCTTGGTCGATAAGTCCCCGGATGTCGTTGATCAATGCTTCGCGCTCGGTGGCGCCTGAAGTGTCCGCGAGGCGCCCGACTTTTAACTTGGTTATCGCCAGCAGCTGTCCAAGCTCATCATGAAGTCCCGCCGCGATCCGGCGGCGTTCTCGCTCTTCGGCCACCGACAGCGCGTGAATCAATGCCCTTAACCGTTCCGGATTGTCGGGATGGGATTCAATCGCGGATGATTCTGGGGGGCGTGCGCGAAGTAGTGCTACGCCAAAAGCCAAGCGCCCTGTTGCGTCGCGCACGTCTGCTTGGGTCATGTGCGCGTCAATATACCCACCGTTCTTGCGTGCCACCTCAACTTCGCACGCCGCGACGTTCGATTTTGCATCGATAGCGTTCCAGTCCTGAGGATAAAGTGCATTCGTACTGGGACGTGCAAGTTTGGAAATCGGTTGCCCGAGGATGTCGCGCGAAGAAAAGCCGAGCTTCGCGCGAACGACGTCATTACACCGGATTATTCGGCCAGTGCTGCGCTCCAGCGCCAAGCACATGTCGCGCCCACGTTCGAACACGGCGCGAAACGCAGCAACCGACACCTCGCGCGTGGCCTGAACGTTACCTTCCTGGATCATTACTGTCCTCCAACGCCTCTTTGGCAATCAGCCGCCGTATTTCCCGAATTCTTGGCGCAATGGCCTGCGATTCATTTCACCAAGCTCAGTTTGGCTTAACCGATGTGTTTGGTTCGTCAAGTACCTTGGATTCGCTCGTCCCATTTAGTTGTCCGGCGGATCTCCCCGACACGCCCAATAGTTGCTTGAACTACTGCATTAGTTAGTCGGGCAAATGCTGAATTCTGTCTTCAAAAAAACTGATAGCGCAATACGATGTACTACGTCTCCGCTGCGGAATTCTCTGTCTAATTAATCGCGGCTGAACCAGTGCCGTTGGAATTAAGCGAATAGAAAATGTTCCTATGGACCCGCGACTAAAAACCTCAATTCAGTATCGTTGCATTGAAACTTAGATTGTTTTCGCCTTATGCCCCATTAAATCCGCTTCGCGCTCCAATTGGACATCGTCGTTCACGGGCACGCCCTCCTTCATCTGCATCGTCGGTTTCACCCGGCCCTGCGCCTGCTGCACTACGTGCCACGCTTCATGCGGCAGATGATGTTCCTGCCCTGGCGCGACATGAATGTCACTGCCCTGCGCGTACGCCAGTGCGTTAAGTTGCGCGGGTTCCGCGGAGTTGTAATGGACACGAACGTGATCCATCGACATACCCGATAGCGATTCGATACCTGTCTTAAGCTGATCGGGAAGGCCCGTCCTATTAGGACCGGAAACGGGATCGCCCTCCATTTGCGCGGTAAAGCTGGCGCCAGATTTCGGTTTTTTCTGAAGCTCTTCGTCTTCCTTTCCCAGGCGTTGAATTGGCTTGAACTTGCCTTGAAGTTGCTCCTCATCCATGGGAGCTTGCCGTTGCACTGGGAGCATTTTCCCCTGCAATAACTCTTCTTCCTTAGGCATGGTCGCGCGTTGCGCGGGATAAACGCCCATCTCGCCCAAGCGCTTACGCTGGGCAAGTATGCTTGGCGCCCCGACAAGCTGATCGCTAACCACACGTTGCGCTGCCGTTTGCGGACTCCGTTCAATCGCTTCTGCAAGTTGGCGCTGGGCGACTGACGTTGCGCGGTTATCCTTCACTGGCAATGCCGCTGATCGGGTGCGATTATGATCCGCAGCGGTACGCGCATCTGGCTTCACGGATCGAGGATGTGTGGTACGTATCATGGTCTACCCTTTCAAAAAAGAATGTGAAAGTGGCTTCATAGAGTCAAAATTACCCGCCGGTTAGTCGAATGCGGCTCATTCGGCTTCGACTTTAATGGGGCAATCAAAAATAGCACAATAGTCATTGAACTGTGTAACGAGGAAGTTACTACCTCCGGACGGAGCTTCCGCACTTGCCGAACATGTAGCCGATCAACGAAAAACAAATCATACGAGGAGACCGAATGAATCCCGTTTCAGTATTACAGGCGCTACTAAGCGTGCTTGCTTTATTTTCGTTCTGTTTTTCCGCGCAATCGCAGACTTTTCCAGTCAAACCGGTACGCCTCATTAACCCTAACCCGCCCGGCGGTTCAATCGACATTCAAGCGCGTTTGTATTCGCAAAAATTGCAGGAGGTGTGGGGTCAACCCGTGGTGGTGGACTATCGCACCGGTGGCGGCACGCTCACCGGCATGGATCACGTGGTCAAATCGACGCCCGATGGCTACACCATTGGCATGGCGGTGACGCCCTTGGTGATCTTCCCCGCGCTACGTACCGAGATGCCCTATGACACCGCCCGCGATCTTGCTGGGGTCATGTTGACTGCCGTGTCGTCTATCGCCATCGTCTCCTCGCCGATGCTCGAGGTCAATTCGCTCGCCGACGTGATTGCCATGGCGAAGAAAAACCCCGGCAAGTTGACTTACGCCACGCCCGGACCTGGCGGTGCCAATCATCTGTCGTTCGAAATGCTCAAGCAATCGGCAGGTATTGACGTGCTGCACGTGCCCTTCAAAGGCGGCGCGCAGGCCTACCCCGAAGTGATGGCAGGTAGGATCGACTTGCAGGTGGAGCCGCTCTTGGGCATCTACCGCCACGTCAAGGCGGGCAAGATGAAAGCCATTGCAGTGACCTCCGCCAAACGCGACCCTTCCGCGCCGGAAATCCCCACCATCGCCGAGACTATTCCGGGGTTCGAAGTGCTGAGCATCAACGGGATCATTCTGCCGCGCAGCACGCCGCGCGAACTGGTGAATCGCATCAACGCCAGTTTTCGCCGTGTGTTGCAAATGCCCGATACGGTGCAGCGCTTTACCGAACTGGGGCTGAACATCGTGGCCAACTCACCCGAGGAATTCGATACCTTCATTGCCGCGGAGATTGCACGTTGGGCGAAGGTGGGTAAATCGGCCGGGATTCGTCTGGAACCGTAATTCAATTTACGAATAAAAAATTACCGTAGACCTGCATCATACCTAATGACACGGTATTAATTTCTAGACAATGTTATTCAAACCTAATCTAAACTGGTCGGATTCGGTTTCGGTTTTGTTTCCGGCTACGCGTATTGCTCCCATCCAATCCACCGGCACAAGGCACGCCCCATAGCTTGAATAGCCCGGTGCGCCGGATGCTTTCACCGGGAGAAAGGATGCCGGGTTTTTACCAAAGGGATGGAACCCAACTTAAAATTCCTGCGTCTTGTCATCCACCGGTTTATCGAATGCGACACCGCGCAACGCCTCGATTTGCGCCGCGTCGTAGCCAAGTAATTCTTGCAATATTTCGCGCGTGTGTTCCCCCGCATGCGGCGGATAACGATAATTATCCAAAGGTGCTTCTTTCAATTTAATGGGATCACCGGGAACTCGCGCATAGTCCGCTGCATCGCCACCTTGAAGATCCAGCACCATTTGCCGGTGTAGCACTTGCGGTTCGACGAACGCACGATCAATGGAGTTGATCACCGCCGAAGGCGAACCAACCGCGTGCATTGCCTGGGTGATGACTGCGGAATCCACCTTCAGGCAGGCTTCATCGAAGATTGCCCGAATCGCCGACTTGTTACGGTTTCTGTCCGCGGCAGTGAGGAATCTCGGGTCGTCGATCAATTCTCCACGCCCCACCGCCTTGGCCAATGCCGCGAAAGCGCGATCCGAGTTGGCGGCAATCATCACGTCAACGCCATCTCTCGCGGTGACGCAATAGGCGAGCGCATACGAATCGTGGGTGCGGCCTTGGAGACCTGGCACCTTGCCCGAGGCAAGATAGGCCGCGCCCTGATAACCCAGCATCGCGATCTGTACATCGAGCATGGAAATATCGACGTATTCGCCCTGCCCGGTTTTTTCACGTCGCAGCAGCGCGGCCAGCACGCCCGTTGCTGCATACATTCCCGCGCAGATATCGCCAATGGGGATGCCCGCGCGCACTGCTTTGCCGCCAATCTCTCCGGTAAGACTCATGCCGCCTGCGATCGCTTGCACGATAGGATCGAGCGCGCCGCGTTGCGCATCCGGGCCATCCTGACCAAAACCCGAAATCGAGCAATACACCAACGCGGGAAAGTCTTTTTTCAGGGTTGCGTAATCAAGCTGCAGGCGCGCCATGGCGCCAGGTCGATTGTTTTCGATCAGGACATCGCATTGCTTGAGCAGTTCACGGAACAGTTCCCGACCGCGCACCGCTTTCAAATCGATGATGATGGATTTTTTATTGCGATTGAAACTCAAGTAATAGGTGCTCTCCCCCGCCACAAAATGCGGCGGGGTCTTGTGGGTCGGGTCGCCGCCTGGCGGCTCAAGCTTGATGATCTGCGCGCCCAGATCGCCCAACATCTGCGTGCCATAGGGGCCTGCCAGGCGTTGCGTGAGATCGAGAACACGGATGTGGGCTAAGGGGCCGCCGGACATTTCTTCAACCTTCCCAGTCAAACCAGGTCATTCGGCCGCGGGTTCTGCACCGCGCGGCGCGCGGGGTTTGGCCAGCGGATCGCGATGCCGCCCGAGTATTCGGTCGGAGATGATCTGCTGTTGAATCTCCGAAGTGCCTTCGAAAATCTTCGTTAGCCGGGCATCGCGCCAATAGCGCTCGACCTGATGATGCTTGGTATAGCCCGCGCCGCCATGAATTTGAATGGCTTCGCTGGTGACGCGTTCGGCCATTTCGGTGGCGAAGTACTTGGCCATCGAGGCTTCCTTGTCGCAGCGCCTGCCAGTATCGATCTCTGAACACACAAAATGCAGCAACTGGCGCGCCGCTTCGACTTCGGTGGCCATATTGGCGATCTTGAATCGCAGGGATTGAAAGTGCGCAATCGGCCGGCCAAACTGCTCGCGCTCTAGCGCATATTTTGTGGCATCTTCCAACGCGCCTTGCGCTAGGCCGATCGCGCGCGCTGCAGTGTGGGCGCGCGCGGTCTCCAGGCCATGCACACGATCGTAAAACGCCTTGCCTTCCTCGCCGATGATGGCGCCCTTGGGCACGCGCACCCCATCGAAGGCCAACTCCCAGGTCTTCCAACCGAAATAGCCGATCTTTGGCAACGGTGAGCCAGATAGGCCTTTGGGGAATTTGCCGCGCTCTTTCGGGAGGAAAAAGGCGGTCAATCCCACGTGGCGGCGATCCTCCTCGCCCTGATCGGTGCGCGCAATCACCGTGATGTAGTCGGCGCCATCGGCGAACGTGCACCAGCATTTGTTGCCGGTGATCACCCAATCGTCGCCATCGCGCACCGCGCGGGTGCGAATGCCGCTGATATCCGAACCGGTTTGCGGTTCGGACATCGCCAATGCACCGAGAAATTCACCCTTGGATGCCTTGCGACTCAAATCGCGCCATTGCTCATCCGTCATCCACTGCGCGCGCGGCACGCGATTGCCTTGTCGAATAATGGAACCGACGCTCATCCAGGCGCGCGATAACTCCTCAGTGACCAGGCAATACTCGAAACAACCCAATCCCAAACCACCCAAATCTTCCGGCGTGAGAATGCCGAAGTAGCCCATGTCGGCGAGCTTCGCCCTAAGACTCATCGGGATATCGCCCTGCACCGGGTCGAGTTCGTTGGCCAGCGGAAACACTTCTTTCATGGCGAACTCGCGCGCCGAATCGCGGATCAGACGCCGCTCTTCGGTCATGTGACCTGATGGTGCATTGGTCGATGTTGATTCATCCATGTCTTTATCCCAGCGTTTTGTTCATTGTGATGGTCGATTGTCCCATTAAATAAAACCCGAAATAAAACTCGACCAACCTTTGCGCGAGTAGTTCTGGCGCCGTCAGCATCGCGAAGTGACCTTGTCCTTCCAATTTCACCAATTCCGCGCCGGAGATCGCTTCGCTCAGACCTTTGGCCGTCTGTGGTCCATGGCCAACCGATTTTTCACCGAGCAACAAGCGCGTTGGTACTTGAATCGCCGCATAACGTTGCGCGTCGAAACGATAATCTCGCAACGCCTGCAATTCCCTGGGCATGGTGTGCGCCATGGCTAAGCGCGCTGCCCACTCCTCGGGCCGCGCACGTTGCTTGGCGATGGTCTCATCGCTGGCGCCGATAATGTGGCGAAGATGCATCGCAACCACGCTATCGCGATCCCCCAATGCAACTAGGCGCGCCATTTCATCAATGGTGAATTCGCGTTGCGGATTACTGACGGTGCGATTCACCGACGGCTCATAGACACACAAACGACGAATGTTTGGCGTCAGCAAAGCACCCTCGATCGTGCACATGGCGCCAAACGAATGGGCAAACACATTCACCGGTTCGCCGATGGCATCGATCATGGCGGCGACATCCTGCCATTCTTGTTGCAACGAATAAGCATCGCTATCGCCGCTGACGCCGCGACCGCGCCGATCCATGAGGTAAAGTTTGAAGGACGAGGCGAGCAATGGACGAATTCGTCGCCAGCCGCGATGCGTGTCGCCGGTGCCATGAATGATCAATAGCGGTGGCCCCTCGCCTTCCACCACGCAGCCGATACGTGTGCCGTCGGGCGAAGTCGCGCTAAAAATTGAATCAGTCGCCATGGAATAGGACCTTATCTCGGGGATCTAACCGGGCTGCCTCGAATAGCTACTTACATCAAGCTGCATGGGCGATAGCCATGGCGGGTATACGAGCGAGATCGCGTAGGTGAGCAAGTTTCTCCAACGACTGCACCGCGTCATATAGAGAATTCGCCTCACGTTCGTTCAATACCCCCGAGGTGCAGTCGTGAAACTTTGTGCGCAAGGTATTTTGATCAAGCGAAATGGCCTGATCGCGTGGCGCTTCCAGGATCAGTTCATGTCTGCCACCCCCGGCCATGTCGATCACCAACTTATCGTGCGGCTGTTGGTTGAAGCTGCCTTTATCCAAGGCCGGATCGAGATCTCTTTTCACCTTGCCCATCAGCGTGCGCACATCAGGGCGATTGACGAATTCGTCGTTCAACTCGGCGAGCGTCACTCGTTTGGCGATGATCGAGGCGGCCACCGCGAACTCGGCGCTGAATTTGGCATCCAAAGCATTCTTCGGATTGGTATGTACCAAGGACACCACGCGCGCCGGCCCGGTTTGAAAGCTAACCGCGGTCACCTTGTCTGCGGCGATGTCGTGATTCGCCACATATCGCGTCAACCCATCGAGAATGTGATGCGAGCCGTAACACATGGGGAAAAGCTTCACGCTAATACCGTGATCGACGATGTGCCAGGTCGTCCCAAAATGTGCGGGCCGTGTGAAATCGACCTTCCCCTTGGGAGAGATGGCGGCTAGGAAGCCATTGGGATGATCGAAGATCTCCGTGGAGGCGCTCATGCCGGCCTTGGCATAACGCGCCGCCATCAAACCCGCCGCCGCCGCGCGCCCGGCGTGGAATGGTTTTGTCATCGTGCCGAAGTTCGCTACCAGACCCGCAGCTTGTGAAGCGGCAATTGATACAGCGCGGCTCGCGCCCTCCGCATCCAGACCCAACAACTTAGCGACCCCAGCGGCCGCCGCAATTGCGCCAAACGTGCCGGTGGGATGCCACCCTTTGATGTGGTGTGGTTCCGCATCGCGCGAAGCCAACTCGCTCCACACCTCATAAGCGGTGACAAACGCGGTCAGAACATCCTTGCCTGAGGCGCCCATGCTTTCGGCCTGCGCAAAAATCGCTGGCGCCATGGCGACGCTGGGATGTGCCGGATGAAAGGCGATGCCGACATCGTCGTAATCATGCGCGTGGCCGGCGGTGCCGTTGATCAAAGCCGCAGTGCGCGCGTCGGCGCGTTGCGAGGAAAACAACACCGAGGACTCGCCTTTATCGCTGATAGCCTCGAACGACGAGATAAGACGCGTCACCGGCGCATCCCGGCCCAGAATAGTGACGGCAACGTAGTCGCTCAAGGCATTCTTCGCGGCGCCAATTCCACTTACGGGAATACGTTCGAAGTTCATTGTGGCGATGAATTCGCCGATGGCGTTGGTCAGATGGCCCATGGTTTTGTCCTATTGAAGAAAATTAGATCGCATAACACGGCTTGCACTACGCGCTGCATGCTTACTCGGGTTGAATCCCAAGCTCCTTGGCAAGCAGCGCGGCTCGCTCGCGATGCGCACGAAAAAAACGCACCAACTCCGGAATACCCTTGCCCCCAATATTGCCGGGCTCGAAGCCTACCGCACCCAGGAACTTGGTGACGAACTGCGGATTATCGAAAAGCTTCGAAGTCTCGGTGTTCAACAATTGCGCAATCGTTGCCGGCGTCCCCGGCGGCGCAAATAGCGCAGCCCACGTGCCCGAATCGTAATCCAGCCCCGCCTCCTTAAAGGTCGGCGCCTCGGGCCACTGATTGGTGCGCTCGGCGCCGGCGATGCCCAGGATCTTTATCCTGCCGCTCCTCGCAAGCTCCGCCACCGTGCCCACCGCCCCAAACGCCACCAGTACCTCGCCATTGGTCAGCGCCGTCAACGCCTGGTTATTGGTTTTGTAGGGCACGTTGAGAAAATCGATGCCACGCGTGCGTTTTAGCCACTCCAGAAACAAATGTGAATTACTCGCGGGCCCAAATGTGCCCCAGGTAAAACCTCCGGGCTTGCCCTTCGCCAACGCAACGAGTTCTTGCACGCTATTGGCCGGCACAGAGGAATGCGCTACCCACGCCGCCTTGGTGATACCCATGTGCGCGATGGGAACGAAATCGCGCGGCTCGTAGGGAAGCTTCCTGTACCAGAAGGGATTCAACGAAATCACCGTGGAGTTCAACAGGCATAGCGTGTAGCCGTCGGGCGCAGCGTGCGAGCAAGCCTCCGCGCCAAGAATCCCATTGGCGCCCGCCTTGTTTTCGACGACGAATGTTTGATTAAAACGGGGCCCGAGGAAAAAACTGATGCCACGCGCGGGGAAGTCGGAGGGGCCGCCAAGGGGGCCGCCGACGATGATGCGGATGGGTTTGGCGGGATAGGGTTGCGCGGTGGCGTTGAATGCAAATAGAAACAGCGACAAAAATAAGATTCGCACTGACATTGTTAGCCTGAATTTTCTCTATGATCGAAAGTGGTGATACTAAAAAAGTCTGGAAACCCGCAACACTCCTTGCTATTCACGATTTTAGACCGATAGATTGAACCGGTGCCTGAGGCAACTATTCGGAAGTTCCGAATAGTTCGCTTGGAAGCACGGGCTTTGTAGTCATTGAAGAATTTTGGAAATGTTTAATGTCCAATTGCCGTGATGGAGCACTGCCGATTGACCAAGCCGGAGAGAGAGACATCGCTTTCGACGATGCAGGCTATTGCTGTACATTCCGAATGTCGGCAAAGCAAACGCAGCATAGAGGGAAGCCATGGCGAGGAACCAGAGCAACAACCTGTGATTTGGCGTCGAGCCAGATCTAAACGAGCAGATAGCCAATTCCAAATCCGCCAGGACGCTGCCCATGTGCCTAGGTAAAAACCACGCCTGAGCTATGCCACGAAACGCCAAACTTTCGAAGCATTCCTCCGTCAAATTAGACATCAGCGACCTGCTGAAGCAGTTGCGCGGTCTTATCCGACAGGCTCGACAACAGGCGTGGAAAGCAGTGGATCTGCTCCAAGTGCGCACCGGTTGGCAAGTGGGCCGGCACATTGTCGAATTCGAGCAAGGCGGTCGGACGCGGGCCGCATATGGGAGAGGATTGCTGGCCCAGTTGGCCGCCCAATTAACTGCCGAGTTCGGCAAAGGATTTGATGCATCGAATCTCTATAAGATGACCCGGTTTTATCGCCTCTTTCCAAATTTAGACGCGGCGCGTCTAAATTTGAGCTGGACCCACTACCGGTTACTTCTAAGGCTGGACGACCCGCTGGCGCGTGAATGGTATGCCAATGAAGCGGCAGAGCAAAACTGGAGTACACGGCAGCTCGAACGCCAGATCAGCACTATGTACTACGAACGCTTGTTGGCCAGCAAAGACCGCATGGGCGTCTTGCGAGAGGCGCAAAGCAATCTCGCCAAAATCGACGAGACGCCACGCGATTTTGTGCGCGACCCGGTAATGCTCGAATTTCTGGGCTTGCCAGGTACGGGCCGCTTGCTGGAATCCAAACTCGAAGACGCGCTCATCGGCAATCTCCAAGCGTTCCTACTCGAACTGGGCAAGGGTTTCGCCTTCGTGGCGCGCCAGCAGCGTATCAGCACCGAAAGTAAGGATTTCTACGTTGACCTGGTGTTCTACAACTATGTTCTCAAGTGCTTTGTTCTATTCGACCTGAAAACGCAGGAACTGACGCATGAAAATATCGGTCAGATGGATATGTACGTGCGTCTGTACGACGACCAGCGGCGTGCAGCCGGCGACAACCCGACAGTGGGTCTCATTCTTTGTGCCAGCAAGGATGAAACGGTGGTGCGGTATTCCGTGCTACATGGGAATGAAAAGCTCTTTGCCTCAAAGTACAAGTTGATCCTACCGAGCGAACTCGAACTTCGCGAGGAGCTAGATCGCGAATTGGAAGGTTATCGACAACAGCAACAGCTGCAATGGGACGCCGTGCCGCACAGGAAACCGACGTCCAAGCAAGGCAACGCGCCTAAGAAGCGCAATTTACGCAACGCTAGAAAGTGACCAATTTAACGTGCGGGAAGTCCAAGGTGCCACCGTACAGGCAGCTGACGATTCACTACCCTTCCCTCTGGGCCTCCCGCAACGAAATGCGCGGCGGCACGGCCGCCGGCCAGTACAAGGGCTACGTTCTGTTCCTGCCGTTCATAAAATGCATCAGCGACAAAATCAACACCCAGACAAGTCTGATATAAAAGAACAGCAAAACCTGGAGTGGAAAGCCTCCTGGCGCGACGAGTATCTGTGGTCAATGCGGTGGTGCACAAGGATTACACCAGCGGTTCGCCAATTCAGATCAGCGTCTATCCCGACAAGTTGATGATCTGGAATTCGGGCAGTCTGTCACCGGAATGGACGGTGGAGAAATTACTGGCGAAGCACGCTTCGGCGCCATTCAATCCGGACGTCGCCAACACCTTTTTCCGCAGCGGGCAGATTGAACAGTGGGGCCAAGGGATAGAGCGCATGGTGCGCGCATGCCTCGATGCCGGCCAACCCTCACCGGTGTTGCAAGTGGAGTCAATTGGGGTATGGGTAACGTTCCCGTTTGCACCAGCGCATGTCGCGGCGTCACAGACGCCGGTAAAAACGCCGGTAAAAACGCCGGAAAAAATTCTTGCAGCGCTAAAAACGGGACCGGACTTGACCCTGGCAGAGCTGGCGTCATCCATCGGCAAGTCATTGAGCGCCGTTGAGCGAGCCACTGCAAAACTGGTCAAGGAAGGGAAACTGCGTTTTGTCGGCCCCAAAAAGGGCGGGCGCTGGGAGGTGCTGAAATGAAAGCTCTTGGAATTGTCCATGCGTGAACACCCCCACTCCGGACGCAAGGTGCACACGGTTTCTTCACCGTGCGGGCTCTGTCCTCTCCAGAGCCGCTGGCCCAGGCCTCGGGGGCCCATTCAAAATTGCGCCGGTTCCGGTGAACCGTACTACCCAAGAAATCACCCAAGAAACTACCCAAGAAATGGCACCAACATCCCAGGACAGAATTTGCCGGCTGCCCCAGCGTGAGCGCCGCCTGACCCATCGCGAATTTGCTGAACGACTGAAATCGCGGGTGAAGGCGGAGGGGAAGTCGGCGCCGCACTGCCATCGTCACGGCCAAAGTCACGGCCAACATTCGGTGAAAACTTCGGTAGAAACTTCGGTAGAAACTTCGGTAGAAACTTCGGTAGAAACTTCGGTAGAAACTTCGGTGAAAACGTCGGTGAAAATACTAAAGGCGATCCTTGAGAATGATGCAATAACGATCGCTGACTTGGCCAAACTTGTCGCGGTCACAACGCGGTCTGTTTAAACGGAATATCCAAAAATTGCAGGAAGAGGGAAAACTGCGGCGTGTTGGCCCAGACAAGGGCGGCCGCTGGGAGGTGCGCAAATGAACGCTCATGGAGCAGGCGCCGAACTCAATGAGTTGCCGCTGGCGGCGGAGGTGTGGAAGGAATGATCGCCATTCACGCAGAAGGGGCAGTCGCTCAATTGGAAGCGCTTTATTGCCGTTTGTCGCCCTAAATCAATTCAGCCGACCGCAGCCGCCGCTCATGGGTCTCCAGCATCTTCCACTGCACCACCGGGATGCCGCGCAGATAGATAGCTTCCATACTCAAGATTTCGCAATCGCCCTTGGCAACCCAATTCCATGGGGGCTGTGGTCTGCCAAGGCATGCCTCTTCGCCGACAAAACCGCCCGTCCCGAGATGCTCGAGCGGCGTTCCATTGCGATCCTGCAGCACTATCGCGCCTCTGCGCAACACGTAAAGCGTCGCGGCTCCGGGAGCCTCGACCGCAAGCGTCTGCCCATCAGGCACCTCAAACGCGCTCGCAGCCTGCGCCAGCATTTCGTGCTTGGAAAGTGGCAAACGTTCGCCGAATAACCAGCTAGCTCGCAGGAAAGTGGTATCGGCCAGTAGAGAGCGTAACCGCTGAAACAAACCACTATTCAAAAGGAATGTGCGCAACGTCTGGGCGCTGATGGGGAGCAGGCGCACTGGCGACGCTGCGCGCCAGGAGTCCTGCGGCGGTTCGTCCTGGAATAACGATTCCAGACCAATCAAGGTGCCACAAGCCACCGTGAGCGGCGCGCCCAGCTTGCCGTTGCTAACCTCAACGCTTCCCGAGATCAACAGAAAGACATCCGTTATTTCCTGGCCGCGGCGCAGAATCAGGCTGCCGGCGTTCTGGATCGATACCGGGGCACGTACCAGCGCATTTAATTCATCGAGGCTGGACTCGGGAAATATGCGCATCAAGTAGCGGTAGGCGCGCTGGATCTGGTAGTCCTGGGTGCTAGCAACCAACACATCCACCGCGCCGAAAATCGCCTGCGAACCGATTTCGAGTTCCTCATCGGAAAACGCGGCTGTGCGGTGGGCAAGTACAATTTTCTCCGAGGTGTCCGCGGCAAAATCCAACGGTTCACCGTGGATCATGCCGCCGCCGCCATCAATCTTTTTGAGCGTGGCGGGAGTGAGATAACGCGACTGGATCTCGTCGGCATAGTCAGCATGCAAAATGCCATTGGCTGGAGGCGCGGCAATCAGGCGCCGCAATACCTTCATGGAAACGATGTCGGCCCAGTGGGCATAGGTCTTGTAGCCGCCGTTATCCTGAACGCGAAACATAAAAATGGTGTTCTCCACCGGATGGGGCGAATGCTGTGGCATCACTTCCATGCCGTCGCAGTCATTCCATTGATCGGGGACCAGGTCCCTCACCTCAAAGAATTCGGTGAATAGGTTTTCATCCACCGAGATGAGCGCCGAAAGTTTTTTGGTCACTGATGCGCGCACCACTGGCGTGGCGAAGTACTTGATGCGCCGTCCCGAGGCAAGCAATGTGGGGATGCCGGCGAAATGATCGTCGTGCGCGTGGGTGTGGAAGACGCCCTCGATTTCGCTTAGGTCGATACCGAGGCTGCGCAGCGTGTCCAATATGCCGGGGCCTGCATCGACTAGGTAATAGCGCGCCTGGAACATGACAATACTTCCCATGCTCTGGCGGCGCGGGTCCCAACCGTCGCCTTCGCCGCAGTGGATGATGCCGAAATACTGCGGTTCGATTGGGTGCTGGCCTGGCGTATAGGGCGCTTCATAGCGCTCCCCTGGCGCCAGGTTGAGATTTACCTCGCTGGTTCGGCCCCGATAACTGAACTCGAAGCGATTGAGGGCACTGCGCCGCACGCTCACGCCACCTCCCAATTCGGCCGGCGCGTCGCCGATTACACGCGCGTCAACCAAGCCCTCGCTATCCTGGATCTTGCCGAAAGCAAAGCGCAGTTTGAGCGTCATCTGTCGTCGTGCTTCCTCGGCGCCCAAACCGGCCGCGCGGAGTTCGTCTTCGCTGACCAAGCCGTAGTTACCGCGATAGATGTAGTCAAGTTGCGAGCGCACCTGTGCTGCCGAACCAACCAGCATTGGCTTCCTGCCGTTATTGTTGGGGTGGCCAGGAAGCATCATCCCTTGTCGATAGAGCATCTGCAGAACCGGGAATTCCGACAGGTTGGCGAAGCTGCCGTTCTGCACTAGAACGTCGGAGAGCAAGATGACATTGGGCCCGGTCTCACTTAGCAGCTCGCCGGTGCGTTCCTCGACGATCAGGCCACGCAGCATCAGGTGTTTGACCACATCTCCCGGGCAGCCGCATAGGATGTAGAGCCCTGCTTCGGGCACCTGCACCCAGTACACGCCGGCGGTAACGCGCGTGGTGCGCAGGTTGTGCATCGCCTCGCGCAAGGCCTCTCGGCTCGCCTCAAGCTCCGCAGTGCGCTTGGCGACCGTTGCTTCGAGGAATACGTTCTGGTCCTTTAGCGCGCGTTGCGCATCGCGCAATGCCAGATGCAGCCGCAGGCGGGCCTCGAGCACGCTGCTGTCTAGTGTTTTGTTCAGATAATCGACCGCGCCGGCTTTGAGGCCGCGACTCTCATCAGCCATGTCAGTGCGTGTGCTGGTGAGGAATATGACTGGCGTGTCGGCCGTGACCGGATCATCTTTTATCTGACGGCACAGCTCGTAGCCATCCAAATCCGGCATAGTGACGTCGCACAGGATAAGGTCAGGGCGTTCGTCGCGGGCCAGTTGCAGCGCCGCCAGAGGCTCGTTGATCGCGACAACAGTGAAACCGGCACGCAACCTCAATGACAGGTAGTCCGTCATCTCCGGATCGTCATCGACAATCAGAATTTTATTTTTGGCATCCTTCGGCAAAACGCGACTCCAGTTCTGCCGCGCATGGGAAGCGCGGCCATTTTTGTATTGAGTTGCATTTTGCGCCGCAATTTAAAGCGTCGGAGACGAGATATCCAGATAAACCCTCATCTGGGACGGTCGAACTCTATGCGGCCTTGCTCTTGCCACGCATTTCCTCGCGGATAACTTGCCGTAAGGTGTCGGCCATGTCGGCCTGATTCACCGATGATTTCAGCGTCTCGTTGATGAGAGTCTGATAGCCGCGGTCGCCTGCCATGCGCTTGAATCGCTCGACCAGTATTGCATCTAGGTAAAGCGTCACCCGCTTTTTTGGCTGCACCACACGCCCCGGCGTACGCTGGCGCAACACCAGCTTACCGGCGTTAATGTCCGCCTGGGTAATGGGAGCGTCCTCGTTAAAGGTTGCTGTAGTAGATTTTTTCTTCATTGCGTTCTGCCTTTCGCAGGGAAATCACGCGGATTTCTTCATCGGTCTCGGCGGTGGCGATCACCACCACTACCGCACTCAACATGCCCAACGTGACGAATCTCTGCTCATCGTATTCAAAGCGCCGGTCCTCGAACGTCACGGTGGCATCGCCCTCGATGATCTGCTGCGCATCCTCGAAGTCGTAGCCATGCTTCTTGAGATTGGCGGCGCGCTTCTTCTCGTCCCAGGTGTAGCGCATGAAATAATATATGTATAGTTGTGTGTATAGTCAAGCGGATTCAGTGGGAAACTATTCGCGTAACTGTTGTCTCGCCGCCTTGAATGCGGAATCTCGGGTAGGCGCGAATCGCTTGACGGCGACTGAAACGATATAGCCATCGCCGCATCGCCACACGCTGCCAACGCTCCTGCGGCGCCGGAGTTTGGCCGCTTGGCATTCCGCCGACGGATCGAGGTTGCGATTTATAAATAGCAGGGATATTTGGACTGGTTTGGACGGTACTGGATACCGTCTTGGCGGAGAGGGCGTCTTCCACAAAACACTCGAAGAACCTCGCCAGTGCTTGATCTACGTTGTATGGCAATTGCAAGTTACCACGTTTCTTACCACGTCAGAACGTCGGATACCCCATTGATTAGTGGCCTGTCACCCAGGGGCTCGCAGTTTGTAGACTCGTCAATTCTGTCAATAAATCGGGAACTTAGGGAATCTGCGAGGCGAATTCCCAATATCCCTAAGATCTCCCTAAAGTCGGCAGGTTTGTGATGGGCGCTGACTTTCCGGGTTTTTCGAGCAGATAGGAAATGATATCGGTGGCCAAGCCATCAGATGTCCATCCTTGGTCTGGCGATCCAGGGCGATGCCACAATGCCTCACTGACAGTGACCAAACCGAATTTGAACGTCTCCTCGTGGACCATTCGTTCGATCCCATAGGACACTAGGCCTCGCCATGGCGGAAGGTCATCCCAAATCCTGTACTGAAGCTCTGAATTTGCAAGCACGCCAGCGCGACGCCATTGAAGTGTTATCCACCAACCGTGTGCGAAGACCGCCATCTCAAATCCGTGCTGAAGCATCTGCATCACCATAGGCGTGCCACGGGAGGCAAGGTCCGCGTTGATTGCGACAAAACTTTCTCCGATCGCCTTGAAGGCCACTATGGCGGCTTCGAATCCTTCAGGTGAATACGAGTACTGCTCCCGTTTTGCAGTCAGCTCGGCAACCTTCTGTGCCTCATCAACGCGCCTGTAAAGAGATTCTCGGGTCTGGGTAGGGGTGAATTTCTCCAGTGCCTTCCCGGGCGGCGCGATTGGTTCAAATTGCATTCTGGATTTGTAGAAGAGCAACTGAACGGAGAGCTGAAGCATCCCAGTCGGACCACCCGGGGTTGTGGCCGGTTCGGAGAGGTAGTTGTAAATATGATCAAGCGGCAAGGTCCAGTGCTGTTGCGTTGGATCATTGACGATGGTCAGGCCGTTATTTGTGACCTGGTCGATCAGCCATGTATCGTCCAGGGTTGCAGCAAGTCGTGCATCGTCAGACCAATGCTGAAGCGCAGGCCGGATCCGGACACGTTGCCCTTGATTTTTTTTCAGCTTGTCATAGTTCATGATGCTTGTCTCTGCGACAAAAGTCTGATCGGTAACATAGCCGACGCGTAGGATTCCACGATAGTTTTCCAGTACCCGCCTAGTGCTTTCTTTAAAGATGCCTCAAAGACTAGTTAGCCCCCTCCATTCGCCTCTCCTGACCAGAATCTGATTCCCTCCATATCATGTACTCAGCCAGCAACCTCCCCGAGTTGTCCACGTGGCCGGTCATCACAATTATTTCATCACAAAAGGAACGGAGGTGTTCTGGATGTAGTGTCATGCGACGAGTAAGCAATGCAATCAGAAACTCCATCAAGGCTTCAGCTTTTTCAGGAACTCCGTCCCGCTGGATCGCATACCGAAGAATTCCCAACATCTCCTCGCTCACCGATTCATCGCACGTACCATAAGCCAGCTCATTGGGTCGCGCGGCTCGCAAAAAGCATGCTTGCAGAACGCCATCATTGAATCTATCGAAGTTTGCCGGTGCAAGCACGGCTCGCTCATATGCATTGTGAGAGAGACGACGATCCAAATTTGCGAAGCGAAGCCTAGATAGGATTAAACTTATAACTGCAAACAAGTCCGCTTGCGTCGCAGCAGGCGGCTGTAAGGCATCAGGTATAAATGTGAAGTCCGATCTGAGCCCGAGCAGAGTACCATCTGGTGCAGGCCAGAAAAGGTCATCGATCATCCCTCTCGCAGGTGCGTCCTGTAGTCGCCGAATTCGAATTTCAATCGCTTGCCCTATGTTCCTATCGTTCGCATCAGCCCAGTCAATAACGCGCCGCAACTGTTCCGCCTCCTCACTCCAACTGGGCTTCTCCTCGTAACATTGGAGCTGCAAATTAATTAGGGTGTGAAAGCTGTGCGTACCGGCGCCGTGTTGTCCGCGAGTCAAATTAGACGTCAGTCGCTGTAATTCCGCCGCATCCTCCATTAGGCAGGCAATTGCTAGATACGAAATTGATCCATCGGGTTGGATGTCTCGGAGCGTTCGGGAAACAGCCTGCAGTTCATTGCCTTCATCTATACAGGCACTGACTACGATTCTCGACGTTTTAGGCTCAGGAGATTGCTTTCGCAATAAACTAGAACTAATTACTTGCGGACTATCCCCCTCGCCAGAAAGCGCACTCCGAACATTGATGGCAATTTCGCTTGCCACTCTGTCGGATTTTGGATAGGAGGTCGCCACTACGTTTCGCAAAGAAACGATTGAGGAGCGGCGCACTACTGCATCCCACAGCCGCCTCTTTCCTTCAAGAAAGGCTTGATTCTTCTTAGAACATACTCCACTAAGAATTGGCTCTACGTCGATGCCAAGCGTACAAATTCTATCGGTGCCACGGCGCCTGTATGCAAAGAATGAACGGAGCCCCACTATCCCGCTCAAGTTTGTTTTAGATTCAACGTCGAGGTCGGAGGCCTTCACGGTAATCTGCTCTACGTTGGGAGGCGCAATAGAAAATTGATCTCCCTGAATACGTATCAGATGAAAATTCCTCTTACACATCCAGCAAGCATTACTGTCAAGGTTTTTGATTGGATTTAGACCTTTTTCATCCATCCCTCTAAGGTCACAAAGAACCTTTCCACCAATGCCTCGTTTTTCAGCGAGATAGAACAGCGTGATCACTCGATCGGCAAATGCCCCCTTTGCAATT
>JBJXEY010000296.1:0-3134 GCA_046153355.1 Burkholderiales bacterium | reverse complement strand
AAACCGCGTTGATCGAAATCACACGCAAACGCATTGGCATGACGGCGATTGTTGATGCGCGCCGCCGCGTGCGCGGCATCTTTACCGACGGCGATTTACGCCGAACCTTGGCCGGTACCGCTGATATACGAACCGTTGCAATCGCCAAAGTCATGACACCCAAGCCACGCACCATAAGCTCCGATCAACTCGCCGCCGAAGCGGTCAAGCTGATGGAAGACCACAAGGTGAATCAATTGCTGGTGGTGGATAAACGCGGCAGCTTGGTTGGCGCCCTTAATATGCACGACTTGTTTCGTGCCAAGGCTATTTGATCTCGCCGCGAATTTGATGTCACTCCGAATTTAATGTCGCCCCGAAATATTGTCACCCTGAATTTAATGTCTCCTCGAATTTAATGTCACCACATTCTCGCGAAGAAGCCCAAGCTCGGGCGCAGCGCATCCGACTCATGCTTTTTGATGTCGATGGCGTACTCACCGATGGCACTCTCTATTTGGGAGAGGGCGGCGAAATCATGAAAGCGTTTAACGCGCTGGATGGGCATGGTTTGAAAATGCTCACCGAGTCGGGTGTCGAAGTTGGCCTACTTAGCTCGCGCCAATCGAAAATCGTGTCGTTGCGCGCCGCGGAATTGGGTATGACGCTGGTGCGTCAGGGCTCACCCGACAAAGCGCGCGAATTCTCAAGCCTGCTCAATGAGCGCGGTATTTCCGCCGAGCATGCCGGCTTCATGGGCGACGATGTACTCGATCTTCCGGTGCTGCTTCGCTGTGGCTTCGCTTCCAGCGTTCCCGGCGCGCCCGATTCGGTGAAATCGCGGGTGCATTTCATTCCCGCTGCGAGAGGTGGGCACGGCGCGGTGCGCGAAGTGTGCGAGTTTATTTTGCATGCCCAAGGCAATTTCGATGCTGCGATGGCTCGATATCTCGCATGAAGTCGCGCCTTGCCCAATTATTACCAGTGTTAGTGATATTGCTGCTCGCCGCAATGACTCTGTGGCTGCGATTCGCCGTCGAAACGCCGCCTAGGGTTGATCCTGGCAAAAATCGTCACGACCCCGATTCGATCGCCGAGAATGTCACGATTATTCGCATGACCCCAAGCGGCAATAAACAATACGAGCTTTTTGCCACCCGTATGGTCCACTACCCAGACAACGACTCCATGGAATTGACCGCGCCTAGATTTCATCGCACCGACGCCAACTCGGATCTCACTGTTACGGCGGGGCGAGGACGGGTCAATCAAGAAGCCAAGGAAGCATTTTTTCAAGATAACGTGGAGCTGATTCGCCGCCCCATCGCTGGCAAGGATAGCCTCAACATCAAGACGCAATTCATGCAAGTATTCATGGATCGGGAATTTGCCCGTACCGACCGCGATGTGGTGATTGTCAATGGAGCCTCCACATTGACCGGAACGGGTATGGAATACGATAAAAAAACCAGTCGAATGACCTTGTTGTCCGCAGTCAAGGGAAGCTTTCATGCGCCTAAAAATTAACACGCTGTTGTTGACCGCAATACTCGCGACTGCCTGCCTCGCGCCCGCACGCGCCGAACGCGCTGATCGCGAAAAACCCGTCAATATCGAATCTGATCGGTTGAACGCGGACGATGCCAAGAAAACGTCGGTATTCGAAGGCAGAGTGGTGCTTACTCAGGGCACGCTGGTGATTCGCGGCGACCGTCTTACCGTCAAACAGGACAACCAAGGTTTTCAGTTTGGCATCGTGATAGGCAATCTAGCCACGTTTCGCCAAAAGCGCGAAGGTTTCGACGAGTACATCGATGGCGAAGCCGATCGCATCGAATACGATGGCCGTGCCGAACGGGTGGAATTTTTCAATCGCGCCCGCCTGCGCCGTGAGTGTGGCGACGATGTGGTGGGAAACTACATCTCTTACGATGCGAAGACCGAACAGTTTTCAGTGCAATCGGCCAAGGGAGCGGTCACGCCCAAGGATGATCGCGTCAGGGCCATCATCATGCCCAGAAACCAACAACCGGTGCAGCCGGGCAAGTCGCCTTGCGCCGCGCCGCCCGCCAAACCCGCGCCAACTGGCCCACGCTAGAGAAATAAAAAAGTTCCGTGAGCATCCTGGCCGCGACTTCGCTGAAGAAACGCTATAAATCGCGCCAGGTGGTGAAGGATGTCTCCATCGAAGTCGCCAGCGGTGAGGTAGTAGGGTTGCTCGGGCCCAATGGCGCGGGCAAGACCACCTGCTTCTACATGATGGTCGGCTTGGTGGCCACCGATGGCGGCGCGATTCATATCGATTCCCGCGAAATCACCCATCTGGCGATGCATAGGCGCGCGCGGCTGGGTCTATCGTATTTGCCGCAGGAAGCTTCGGTGTTTCGTAAATTGACGGTTGAGGAGAACATTCGCGCGGTCTTGGAATTGAGAGATTTGCCTGAAGACCAAATCGCCGCGCGCCTTGACGCGTTACTTGCTGACCTGAATATTTCGCATCTGCGCAAAGCCGCCGCATTGTCGCTATCGGGTGGCGAGCGCCGCCGAGTCGAAATCGCCCGTGCCCTGGCCACCAGCCCCCATTTCATCCTACTCGACGAACCATTCGCCGGCGTCGACCCGATCGCGGTGATCGACATTCAACGAATTATTGGTTTCCTCAAAACCCGATCCATCGGCGTGTTAATCACCGACCACAATGTTCGCGAAACATTGGGAATTTGCGACCGCGCCTACATCATTAACGAAGGAAGCGTGCTCGCCTCGGGAAACCCCGATGAAATTATCTATAATGAAAACGTACGGCGTGTCTATTTAGGCGAAAATTTTCGACTTTAGTTCGGAACCAACACGGTACTTGCGTCGAGTAATTCTTGCGTCAAGCGACATTTCCATCCAGTATTTTTTTCGTTACGACTTTCTGTTCGTGGCACAGCGTCCGAACCTCCCGTTTTCCGCCATTGGCCTCGCCGAAGGCATAAGACCCTCCTCATGAAGCAATCCCTGCAACTGAAGCTGTCACAGCACCTCGCGTTGACGCCGCAGTTGCAGCAATCGATTCGCCTGTTACAGCTCTCAACGCAGGAGTTGAGCCAGGAACTCGAAAAAATGTTGCTGGAAAATCCCCTGCTTGAGATGGAAGAGCCCACCAGCGG
>JBJXEY010000235.1:0-9296 GCA_046153355.1 Burkholderiales bacterium | reverse complement strand
CGATGCTGGACCTCGACTTCTTCAAGTCGGTAAACGACACCCACGGCCACGCCGCCGGCGACCAGATTCTGAAGGCCTTTGCCCAAGTGGCGCAGCAGGGCCTGCGCAAGATCGACTATTTCGGGCGATTCGGGGGCGAAGAATTCATGCTGATCATGTCGGATACCCGCCTCGACGGCGCGCGGGCAACGGCGGAACGTCTGCGCGCCAACGTGGAAGCGACCCGTTACAACGACATCGATCCCAGGCTGATACAGACGGTATCCATCGGCATCGCCGAATTCCAGCGGGGTGAATCCATCGAGCATGTCCAGATGCGCGCCGACAAGACCATGTACCAGGCAAAATCCCGCGGACGCAATCGCGTCGAAATCGATACCGAGCCGGCCGTGGACCCGGCGGCGAGCGGACGCCCGCCCCGCATGGCGTAACCGCTCGGCGTTACATCACCAGTTCCACCAGATACGGCCCGTGGCGGGCGAGGCCACGCTTGAACTGCGCCGCGAATGCTTCCATGGTGCCCGCCATGCCCGCCTCCACGCCGTAGCCCTTGGCGATGCTTACCCAGTCAAGATAGGGACGATCCAGCATCAGCATGTCGTTGGCGTTGCGTCCGGGCTTGCCGGCACCGACATTCGCCAGTTCGTGCAGCAGAACCTTGTAAGCGCGATTGGCGAAAATAACGACGGTGACATCGAGATTCTCGCGCGCCATGGTCCACAGCGCCTGTTGCGTGTAAAGGGCGCTGCCGTCGCCGATCAGCGCGACGACTTTTCTATCAGGCGCCGCGATCGCCGCACCCACTGACGCCGCCATGCCCCAGCCGATGGAGCCGCCCATGATCGACAGCCAGTCGTGCGGGCGCGCACCCATGGTGGCGTTGGTCAAGGTGCGGCCGTTGGTGATCGCCTCGTCCATCACAATGGCGTGTTCGGGCAACATCACATTCAAACATTCGCCCACCGCCTCGGCGGTGACATTGCCGGTGGGCAGTGCAGCGTTAAAGGTGGGCGCGTTGGCGAGCGGCGCCGTGCCGCGCGCGCCGAGTTCCCCGGCGAGCGCCGCCAGCGCGCCCTCGAGATCCGCTTCCGCGCCCGCCACGTTGATCACTTCGCAGCCTTCGGGGATCAGCACGCTGGGTTTGCCGGGATAGGCAAAAAAAGCAATCGGCTGTTTCGAGCCGAGCAGCACCAGTTGGCGCGTGTCTTTGGTCACCGCCAGCGCGCTGTCCACCACAAACGGCAGTTGCGGCACCGGCGCGCGTCCGGCGCCGCGCTCGATGCGCGAATTGCTGGCTTCGCTCATCAGCGTGCAGCCGGTTTTGGCGGCGATGCGCCCGGCGTACTCCAGCGCCTTGCCGCGCAGCGCGGCATTACCCAGTAACAGCATGGTGGATTTGCCGTTTTTGAGTGCGCGCGCGCCGGCAGCAATGGCCTGCGAGGACACCGCGGCACGCGGCGCGGGATCAGCGACCTGCGCGGGACCATCAGCCT
This sequence comes from Burkholderiales bacterium, assembly GCA_046153355.1. Taxonomy (GTDB): domain Bacteria; phylum Pseudomonadota; class Gammaproteobacteria; order Burkholderiales; family SG8-39; genus 2-02-FULL-62-17. The sequence continues at coordinate 7,803 of JBJXEY010000235.1, read as the reverse complement.
CACCCCACGCCGTATCGGCAGGCAGGATCAGCGTCGCGATCTGCCCCGGCTCGGTACGCGCCGCCTGCACCGCCAGCGCCGCGTCGCCGGCAATGGATTTCGACGAATGCGAGGTCTTCACCCAATCCGACATCGGGCGCGCCACGCCTTCGATGTCGGAAGTCAGCGGCGCATCGTATTGAATGTGATAGCCCGCATGTTCACCCACCACATTGACGATGCCCGAGCGCGCCTTCCTGGCATTGTGCAGATTGGCCAGTCCGTTGCCGAGGCCCGGCCCCAGATGCAGCAAAGTCGCCGCTGGCTTGCCCGCCATGCGGTAATACGCATCCGCAGCGCCGGTGACCACGCCCTCGAACAAGCCGAGAATGCAGCGCACCCCTTCGACGCGATCCAGCGCGGAAACAAAATGCATTTCGGAGGTGCCGGGATTGGCAAAACACACGTTCACGTCGCCGTTGAGCAACGTGCGCACCAGGCTTTCTGCACCGTTCATGTTTGTTCCTTTAACGACAAAACCTTGAGTTCAAAATCTTCGCCACAGATTTCGCAGATTTACACAGATAAACACAAATGACACCCCATTCGTCATTCTGGCGAAGGCCAGAATCCAGTGGGTATTCCGATGCGAAGCATCTTTATTCAGACCCTTCGGGCCAATGCACGACCTGGATTCCGGCCTGCGCCGGAATGACGGTGTTGGTATTGAATACGGGCTAATCCGTGTAGGTTTTATTCATATATTATTGTTTAAAAACAAATACTTAAATCACTCAACCAGTTTACGCATCACCGCATACAGCTTGGCCTTGGCCTCAAACCCTACACCGGGAATGTCCGGCAGGGTGACATAGCCATCCACCACCAGCGTGTTGTCGGCAAAGCCACCGAAGGGCTGAAACACATCGGGATACGATTCATTGCCACCGAGGCCCAGGCCCGCCGCGATGTTGAGCGACATCTGATGCCCGCCGTGCGGACAGCAGCGGCGCGGCGACCAGCCGTTTTGTTTGAGCATGTCGAGCGTGCGCAAATACTCGACACAGCCGTACGACAGCGCGCAGTCGAACTGCAGCCAGTCGCGATCCGGACGCATGCCGCCGTGGCGTATCAGGTTGCGCGCGTCCTGCATCGAAAACAGATTTTCGCCGGTGGCCATCGGGTGTTTGTAGTGCTGTGCCAGCTCGGCCTGCAACTGGTAATCCAGCGGGTCGCCTGCTTCTTCGTACCAGAACAAGCCGTAGGGTTCGAGCGCTTTGGCGTATTCGATCGCGGTCTTCAGATCAAAGCGGCCATTGGCATCCACTGCCAGATTCTTGCCGCTGCCCACCACCTTGATCACCGCCTCGATGCGCTTCAAGTCATCGGCCAGCGAGTCGCCGCCGATTTTCATTTTCACCACCGAGTAACCCAGCGCAAGATACTTTTTCATCTCGTCCTGCAACGCCGTCAAATCCTTGCCCGGATAGTAATAACCGCCCGCCGCATACACAAACACCTTGTCGTCCACCTGCCCGCCGTGGTAACGCTCGGCCAGCAGACGATACAAGGGCTTGCCTTCGATCTTGGCCACCGCATCCCACACCGCCATATCGACCGTGCCGATGGCCACCGACCGCTCGCCGTGCCCGCCCGGTTTTTCATTCGCGAACATCGTCGCCCAGATGCGATGCGGATCCAAGTTATCGCCCGTGTCGTTCAGCAGCGTGTTGGGATCGGCCTCCATCAGCCGCGGTATAAAGCGCTCCGCCAGCAAGCCGCGCTGCGCGTAGCGGCCATTGGAATTAAAACCGTAACCGACCACCGGCTTGCCGTCGCGGATCACGTCGGTGACCACGGCAACCACGCTCGCGTTCATTTTCGAAAAATCGATATAGGCGTTGCGGATTTCCGAGGCTATCGGTACGGCGGCGGAGTGGATGGCGGTGATGCGCATGATGTTTCCGGGGACTTAACGCGACGTAGCGAGCGTGGGAGTATAACGAACTACCCGCCATAATTGACAGCTGCGGTTGATTCGCAGAACGCGGATCACCTCGCGCTGGCGTTGTTTACATCACCGGCGAACATCACTGCCATTCACGCGCCCTGCAAAGGTAGCGGCCCCGCGGCCATCGCCTTGCTGGCGGGCGAAGTGCAACTGATGTTCTCCAGCATTGCGCCGGCACTGCAACACCTACGCGCCGGCAAAATGCGCGCGCCCGGCGTGGGCAACCTCAAGCGCATCGCCGCTCAAGCGGATTTCCCCACCATCGCCGAAAGCAGCCTGCCCGGCTACGAAGCCTATTCATGGGGCGGCATCATCGGCCCGGCCAAAATCTCCGCCGACGTCGTGCAAATACCCAACCGCGAAATCAACGCAGCGCTAAAAACCACAGACACCGCCGGCCGCTTGCCAGCCGGCGGCACCGCGCCGATGCCCGCGACGCCGGATGATTTCACCGCACCAATCCGCTCGGAATGACAAAAAGTCGAGAGGCCGGGGCGCGTGCGGCCAATCTACCGTCCGATGAAAATATTAATTAAATCAAATGCTTACAAAATATTATCCAATGCGTCGTTAGTGGCGCTTAAAGTCATTAATATGCGTTAACATGTCTTTTATGGCATTTAAAATAAAACAATAATATGTCTTAAACGGCATTTTATGATATAAAAATCACATCAATACGCCATTAATGACGTTTATGAAAATTGATTCAAATCTAACCGATGCCGCCCTGCTGCCGCTGATCGGCGAGCGCCTTGCGCGCCTGCGCCTGGCAAAAAACCTCACCCAGCAACAACTCGCAGAACAGGCCGGTCTTGGTCTGCGCACCGTGCAACGGCTGGAGCAGGGCAAAGCCGCCACGCAGTTATCCGGTTTTGTGCGCGTGTGCCGCGTGCTGGGCATCGTGGAACGCTTTGACGCGCTGCTGCCGGAACAGGCTGCGAGCCCTATGACACAACTGGCGCAACTCAAACGCTACACACAGCCGCGCAAGCGCGCCAGCAGCCGCACACGCGTGGCGCGCCAAGCGCAAAAAAAATGGACCTGGGGTGACACGCCGTGATTGCGCAGGTGCTGCTGTGGGGCCGCACCATCGGCGCGGTGGCGATGGATGAAGGCCGCGACGTTGCCGCGTTTCAGTACGACCCCGCGTTTGCCCAAAGCGGCATCGAAATTGCGCCGCTGGTGATGCCGCTGTCCAATCAGGTTTATACGTTTCCCGCCCTGCCCCGCAACACCTTTCACGGGCTGCCCGGGCTGCTCGCCGACTCGCTGCCCGACAAATTCGGCAATGCCCTGATCGACGCGTGGCTCGCCACACAAGGGCGCACCGCGGCGAGCTTTGGTGCGATCGAGCGGCTGTGTTACACCGGTACGCGCGGCATGGGCGCGCTCGAATTCAAACCCGCGATCGGTCCCAACCCGCGCGCGCGCAACGCCAGCAAAATCGACATCGATGCCCTGGTGCAACTGGCATCAAGCGTACTCACGCATCGTAACGACCTGCAAGGCAATATTGCCGGCGCCGCACGCGCTCACGCGCTGAACGACATCCTGCGCGTAGGCACTTCCGCCGGCGGCGCGCGCGCCAAGGCGGTGATCGCGTGGAACCGCACCACCAACGAAGTGCGCTCCGGGCAAGTCGATGCCGGAGAAGGCTTCGAATACTGGCTGCTCAAATTCGACGGCGTATCGGGCAACAAAGACAAGGAACTCGAAGACCCCAAGGGCTATGGCGCCATCGAATACGCCTATCACCTGATGGCGCAAACGGCCGGCATCACCATGAGCGAAGGCCGCCTGCTCGAAGAAAACGGCCGCCGCCATTTCATGACGCGCCGTTTCGACCGGCTGGCCCACGGCGAAAAACTGCACATGCAATCGCTGTGCGCGCTGGCCCACCTCGATTTCAACCACGCCGGCGCGCACAGCTACGAACAGGCGCTGATGACCATCCGCCAGCTCGGCCTGCCGATGGCGGCGGTGGAACAACAATTCCGCCGCATGGTATTCAACATCGTCGCGCGCAACCAGGACGACCACGTCAAAAACATCGCCTTCCTGATGGACAAACAAGGCCAGTGGTCGCTGGCGCCGGCGTTTGACATGACCTACAGCTACAACCCCTCGGGCGCGTGGACCGCCACGCATCAAATGACGATGAACGGCAAACGCGACGGCTACACGCTCAAGGATTTTGAAGCCTGCGCAAAAGCGGCGATGATGAAGCGCGGGCGGGCGGCGAGGATTATTGAGGAAGTGCAGGCGGCGGTTAAGGAATGGCCGGCATTTGCAGCGGCGGCTGATGTGGGCGATGAGTGGCGGGAGAACATACGCAGGGCGCATCGCTTGGTTTTCCCAGCTTCGTGAGGACTGCACGGATTCATCACTGTCGGCGCAGAACCGCCATGCGTATACGCCCCATTGCCATAAACGTGCGGTAGCGAACATCGAACAATTGATCGAACAAATGACCAAGAAATACATAGATATCGGAATAAATCTCATCAACAAGCAGTTACGAAACGATCTCCAGTCCATCATCCAAAACGCAATCGATGCTGGCGTTGAGCAGATGATTTTGACCGGAACGAGTGTGCGAAACAGTGAGCAATCTGCTCTTTTGGCAAAGAACCATCCTGGCAAATTATTTGCGACTGCGGGAATTCATCCGCACGATGCAAAACATTTTGACGGCAAAAGCATTTCGGCTTTGAGAAACCTATTGCAGGAATCGCAAGTCGTTTCGGCCGGTGAATGCGGACTCGATTTTGACCGCGATTTTTCGCCGCGTCCGGCTCAAGAAGCATGCTATGAAGCGCAATTGAATCTCGCGATTGAGATTCAAAAACCTCTTTTTCTCCATGAAAGAGCGGCATTTACGAGATTCAATTTTATCACCGACAATTTTCTGTCGAAGCTCCCAAAAGCCGTTCTACATTGCTTTACGGGGAACCTTGCGGAAGCTAAAACTTATCTCGACAAGGGATTTTATCTGGGGTTTACCGGGGCAATCAGTGACGTCAGGCGCTTTGACCATTTGAAAGAAGTCGTGAAATACACACCGCTTGATCGCTTGATGATCGAAACAGATTCGCCTTTTATGCTGCCGAAAAATGTGCAGAAAAACCTGCTCACGAAATATCACGAAAGACGAAACGAGCCGGCGTTTTTGCCGTTTGTCGCAGAAACCATTGCGCAATTCAAAGGAATATCAATCGAAGCAGTTGCATTCCAAACCACGGTCAACTCGAAAGCGTTTTTCGGCATTTAGCCCAACGCGGTGGAATTCATCAAAGACCCCTATGTCCTCGAATTCCTCGGTCTGCAAGTGCAACCCAGCCACACCGAGCGCGATATCTCAACTATTTGTTTTAAATCACTTTTTCAAAATGCACTAGCATTACACAAGCACCCGAACCCAACGCCGTCGTTGCCGTGAAGACGGGAACCCATAACACACGCAGCACGGGCGCTGGGGCACTCGCACCCGACCACGCACAAGAACCACAAGTTTTCGCCTACCATTCCCTTATCGGGCAACCCAAAACAAAAACACATGGCCAAAGCAAAATCTGCAAAACCCGCCGACACCTCCGCCAACCTCGGCTTTGAAGCCAAGCTCTGGCTCGCCGCCGACAAATTGCGCAACAACATGGACGCGGCGGAATACAAGCACGTCGTCCTCGGCCTGATCTTTCTCAAATACATCTCCGAAACCTTTGACGAACACCACGCCAAGCTGGTTGAAGGCAAGGGTGAATTCAAAGGCGCCAACCCCGAGGACAAAGACGAGTACCTAGCCGCCAATGTGTTCTGGGTGCCCAAAGAATCGCGCTGGCCGCAACTGCAGGCCAAAGCCAAACTCCCCAGCATCGGCAAGGACGTGGACGACGCCATGGTCGCGCTGGAGCGTGACAACCCGCGCTTGAAAGGCGCGCTCAACAAAAACTATGGCCGCGCCGATCTCGACAAACACCGCCTCGGCGAACTGATCGACCTTATCGGCTCCATTGATTTGCTCCCCTCGCCCTCCGGGACAAGGGCACACTTGGAGCGAAGCAGAGGGGCCGGGGGTGAGGGAGAACTGGACTTGTCACGCCGCAGCGTCGACTTATTAGGTCGCGTGTTCGAATACTTCCTCACCCAGTTCGCCAGCGCCGAGGGCAAAAACGGCGGCCAGTTCTACACGCCCTCGTGCGTGGTGCGCCTGCTGGTGGAAATGCTCGCCCCCTACAAAGGCCGCATCTACGACCCGTGCTGCGGCTCCGGCGGCATGTTCGTGCAAAGCGAAAAATTCGTCGAAGCCCACGGCGGCCAGCTCGGCGACATCAGCATCTACGGGCAGGAAAGCAACCCCACCACGCGCCGCCTCGCCATCATGAATCTGGCCTTGCGCGGCATCGAAGCTGACTTCGGCGCGGAAAACGCCGACACCTTCCGCCGCGATCTGCACCCCGACCTGCGCGCCGACTACGTGCTCGCCAACCCACCATTCAACGACTCCGACTGGTTTCGTAAAGACGACGACGTGCGCTGGCAATACGGCGTGCCGCCCAAGGGCAACGCCAACTTCGCGTGGGTGCAGCACTTCATTCACCACCTGTCCAAGCAGGGCATGGCCGGCTTCGTATTAGCCAACGGCAGCATGAGCTCCAACCAGTCCGGCGAAGGCGACATCCGCAAAGCCCTGATCGAAGCCGACCTGGTGGATTGCATGGTCGCCCTGCCCGGCCAGCTTTTTTACAGCACGCAGATACCCGTATGCCTGTGGTTCCTCTCCAAAAACAAATCGAAGTTACCCTCCTCTGCGCGCGGGGGAGGGCCAGGGAGGGGGGAAGACCGCCACAAACAAACCCTGTTCATCGACGCGCGAAAAATGGGCACGCTGATCGACCGAGTGCATCGTGAATTAACGGACATCGATCTTGAAAAGATTGTCGGCACCTACCACGCATGGCGTGGCGACGCCGTTCACCCTTCTCCCTCCGGGAGAAGGGCTGGGGATGAGGGAAAAGGGTCTACCGAAGCACGAACGCAATACACCGACACCCCCGGCTTCTGCAAATCCGCCACCACCGCCGAAATCGCCACCCACGGCTATGTGCTCACCCCCGGCCGCTACGTCGGCGCAGAAGAAATCGAAGACGACGGCGAAGCCTTCGAGGAAAAAATGCCGCGCCTTGTGGCTGAATTGCAGGCGCAGTTCGCCGAATCCGAAAAACTGAGTCACGCGATACGCGATAATCTGACGATGCTGGGATTCCCGCTGAAAGGAAAGTCATGACCCTCAACATCGAACCGTTAACCAAGGCCATCAACCGCCTCGAAGAAGGTCTCGCCCGCTACCAGCGCGATATCACCGACACCCAAATCCGCGACGGGCTAATACAGCGTTTTGAGTTCACCTATGAACTGGCGCACAAATCACTCAAACGTTTCCTTGAGAGTGTGTCGCCCACGCCGGATGAATTCGACAAAGCGGATTTCAGCTACCTCATCCGTTCCGCCAATGAACAGGGCTTGTTGCTGAAGGATTGGCCCGCATGGAGAGGCTATCGTGACATGCGCGCCAAAACCAGCCATACCTACGATGAAGAAACCGCGCTGGAAGTGGTGGCCGGTATCGCACCCTTTCTGGATGAAGCGCGTTTCCTGCGCGATCAACTCCAATCTCGCCTCGCCTGATGGAAACGCCGCACATCGACATCCGCCCCGATCTCTGGGTGATCGTGCGCGATATTCTGCGAAAGCACGTACCGCAATGCGAAGTGTGGGCCTTCGGCTCGCGCGTCAAATGGAAGGCCAAGCAG
>JBJXEY010000230.1:0-7212 GCA_046153355.1 Burkholderiales bacterium | reverse complement strand
ATCAGGCGCGGGCGCCAACCGGCATCGGAATGCTCGCGTCAACAGTTTTGCCTCCCGACACGGTCTTGATCACGTTCCAGGCCATGATCAGCATGCCCGCGAGGAACATCAGGCCGCCGAGCAGGCGGATCGCGTAGAACGGATAGGTCGCCTTCACGCTTTCAACGAATGTATAGGTGAGCGTGCCGTCGGCATTGACCGCGCGCCACATCAGCCCTTGCATCACTCCGGCAATCCACATGGCGGCGATATAGAGCACGACTCCGATCGTGGCGATCCAGAAGTGCGTGGTGATCAGACGCGTACTGTGCATCCCGGCTTTTCCAAACAGCCTCGGAATCAGGTAATAGATGCACCCTATGGAAATGAAGGCGACCCAGCCGAGCGCGCCCGAATGCACGTGGCCGATCGTCCAATCCGTGTAATGCGACAGTGAGTTCACGGTTTTGATCGACATCATCGGACCTTCGAACGTCGACATGCCGTAGAACGAAAGCGACACGATCATGAATTTCAGAATCGGATCGGTCCGCAATTTGTGCCACGCGCCGGACAACGTCATGATCCCGTTGATCATCCCTCCCCACGAAGGCGCAAGCAGGATGAGGGAAAAGACCATCCCCAGCGACTGGGTCCAGTCCGGCAACGCGGTGTAGTGCAGGTGATGCGGGCCGGCCCACATATAGGTGAAAATCAGCGACCAGAAATGCACCACCGAAAGCCGGTAGGAATACACTGGCCGATCGGCTTGCTTGGGCACGAAGTAATACATCATCCCCAGGAAACCAGCGGTCAGGAAAAATCCCACGGCGTTATGCCCGTACCACCACTGCACCATCGCATCCTGGACCCCGGCATAGACGGAATAGGACTTCCAGAAGGTGACCGGAACAGCCGCGCTGTTGACCAGGTGCAGCAACGCGACAGTCAGGATGAATGCACCGAAGAACCAGTTGGCCACATAAATATGTTGGACCCGGCGCTTGAACAGTGTGCCGAAGAACACCACCGCGTAGGAAACCCAGACCAGTGTGATCAGGATATCGATCGGCCACTCGAGTTCCGCATATTCCTTGCTGGTGGTGATGCCCAGAGGCAAGGTGATCGCGGCAAGCACGATAACCGCCTGCCAACCCCAGAAAGTGAAGGCCGCCAGGCCATTTGAGAACAGTCTGACGTGACTGGTGCGTTGCACGACGTAATAGCTGGTGGCGAACAGCGCCGAGCCACCGAAGGCGAAAATCACCGCATTGGTATGCAGCGGGCGCAGCCGGCCGTAAGAAAGAAAGGAAATGCCATGCGTTAAATCCGGAAACATGAGCTGCCCGGCGATAATGACGCCGACCAGCATGCCGACTATCCCCCAGACCACCGTCATGATGGCGAACTGCCGGACGACTTTGTAGTTGTAAGTCGTTTGCTCCTGCATACTTGTCCCCTTGAGTGATGACGAATCCCCAGCCGCCGCGTATCGGACCCGATCAATCCCGGTTCCTCCCCTGGCATGCCGTTTTTTATCGCGTCGCCATCCTAGACGCGGCGATTCAGGCCCCGATTGACCTGGATCAATCAAGCTTTGGAATCAATCCGATTCGATGGTGTCGTGCATTGGAAGGTGAAGAGACGGAAATTTCGCCTGGAGAAACCCGTTTCTCTGTGAAGCAGTGTTTTTCACCCGCGGTTGGTCTGCCAGCGGGCGCAATGCTGCAAATTGTCTCGCGTACCGCCATGCCGATGCTCAGGGCATGAGGTAGTAGGCTGCTGTCGCACCGCGGCTGGCCCTGGCTTTGGTCAACTCATTGCGCGCCACGGTGCGCAGGTGAACCTCGTCGGGGCCGTCCAAGAAGCGCATTGCGCGCCCCCAGGTCCACAGGAATGCCAACGGCGTGTCGGGCGTCAGACCCATCGCGCCAAATGCCTGGATGGCACGATCCAGGACGCGGGTCTGCAACTGGGCGGCAACGAGCTTGATGGCCGATACGTCAATGCGGGCGGCCTGGTTGCCCTGCTGATCCATCAGCCACGCTGCCCGCAGCACGAGCAACCGGGCTTGGTCCACCTCCACGCGGGAGTAGCCGATCCAATCCTGGACATTGGCATATTCGCTCAGGTGCTTGCCGAACGCGCGGCGCTCGAGGACACGCTCGCACATCATCTCGATCGCCAACTCGCATTGGCCGACGGTGCGCATGCAGTGATGCACCCGGCCCGGCCCCAGACGCGCCTGCGCCAGCGAGAAACCCTTGCCTGGCTCGCCGAGCAGATTCCCCGCCGGGACTCTCACGTCCCTGAACAACAACTCGCAGTGCCCCTCCGGCGCCAGGTGGTGCATGATTGGCACATTGCGCACCACCTCCACGCCTGGCGTGGTCATGGGCACGAGAACCATCGAATGCCGACTGTGCGGATCTGCGCCCGGCGACTCGTCGGATATGCCCATCACGATGGCGAATTTGCAGTTCGGATGTGCCGCCCCGGTGATGAACCACTTGCGTCCATTGATCAAATACTCGTCCCCTTCTCGCCGGATGGTTGTCCGGATGTTCGTTGCGTCGGAGGAGGCGACGTCGGGTTCGGTCATTGCGAAGCAGGAGCGAATTTCCCCTTCGAGAAGCGGTTTGAGCCAACGGCCCGCCTGTTCCGGCGTGGCAAACAGATGCAGCAGTTCGATGTTGCCAGTGTCCGGCGCGTTGCAGTTGAACACTTCCGCGGCCCAGGGAATCCTCCCCATGATCTCGGCCAATGGCGCGTATTCCAGATTGCTCAGGCGGATGCCGGGTTCACCATCGCGTAATCCCGGCAGGAAAAGATTCCAGAATCCGGCCTGCCTCGCCAGATCCTTCAGCGGTTCGACCACCGCGGTGGGATACACGCCGCGATCTGCCTGGTTGTGCCACGCCTGATTGGCCGGCAGAACATGACGCGCCATGAATTTGCGCAAGGAGTCCTGCATCGATTCATTGTCCGCCGCATACTGAAAATCCATTACATTTTCCTGTTGTTCAGATCGGCAGGTGGGGCAATGGCTGCGCCCTCCCGGCTGCATCCAATAAGTTTTTCCTGTGCAGCACGTCGGCGCACCTGTTCAAACGCAATCGGCCCGATGGAGAACCAGTCCAGGCAATTGGCAAATACTCGGACCGAGTGACTTTGATCTGCAAATAACAGTGGGTGCCGAAGTCTCGTAAACGAAGTGAAACCCGTTCACTTGTAGTACTTGGGCGGTTCCGGGCCAATGGCCTCATCCGAGCGTGCCTTCAGATATGCGTACAAATCGAGGACGTGTGGTGCCATGGCCTTTTCGTCCTTCCACGCTGGCATGACAAGCCGGCCCCATTCGCCGCGCTGCTGCCGCAATACTTCATCAAGAACCGAATCGCGCAAGGTCTCACTGCTGAGCGACTCGGCCGGCGTGGACAGTATCCGGTAGCGATCCAGCACTTTCGTCGTGAACGCTACGGGTGTCAGAACCTTGAGGCTCATCCTCAGATCCGGGGCGGTGCCTGTGCCCACTGCGCCTTCTCCATGGCAGATATTGCAAGCCATGTGATAGACAAACCATCCTGTATAGGTGCCGGGATCGACTTTGCCGTCCAGTACCCGGTACGAGCCGGGCGGAGGATCATTCGATTCACCCGCCAGCACGGCATTGCTGCCGAATACAATTGCTGTCGATACCAGAATGAAAATCGTGGTCCAGAATTTGAGTTGTGCGCCCATGACCCGCTTCCTTTTCCAATTAATCGTGACAGGAGGCTACTCTCCGTCTTGTGCCGCAATCTTGACCCAAGTCAATCCGGCTGTTTCGTGCGCGCCTAAGCTGGTGTCATGCTTTGGAGCACCCCATCCCCACATCTGCGCGCGTCCCATGGTCAGGGCCGCCGGCGGTTACGCGGACGCAGCATCATCGAATTTGTTCGAATCCCTGCTCTCGTTTGTGTCCTTGCATGCAGCGCGGCAATTCACGCCGCCGAAACTCTTCGTCCGGACCAACTGGTGGACAAGGTTCTGGCGGAAGTCCTCGCCGCCATCCGCGATGCGCAAGCACAGGGAAAAAGCCGGGAAACCGCCCTTGCGGTCACCAAGGCGCGCATTCTTCCCCACATTGACTTTGAACTGATGACCCGGCTCGCGATGGGCCGGGTATGGAAAACCGCCAGCGTCTCGCAACGAAAAGACCTCGTCGCGGAGTTTGGCACGCTGATTACCCGCACCTATTCCTTTGCCATCGATGCCTATCAGGGTCAGCGGGCCATCGTCGAGCCTTTGCAAATCGGCCCAGCCGATGTCGATGTCACGGTGCGAACCCGGTTCGAGAAAGGTGCGGCACAACCCGTGCAGGTGGATTACGCCATGCGCAAGTCACCGGATGGCTGGAAGGTGTACGACATTGTCGTGGAGCATGTGAGTCTGGTCATCACATATCGGTCCCAGTTCTCGGAAGAAGTGCAGCGCACCGGAGTCGATGGATTGATACAAACCCTGGCAGACAAGAATCGCCAGATATCGAATGCAAGGTAATGATAAACACGCGTGACCCGATCAACGCTCGCGCCTTCTCCACGCCAACATTTGATTTTGGTCAATCCCGCGCCGGGCCGGAATGCGCAGACTTTTCCCCACTGAGTGTTCGCGGGGGGCAGCCATGACTGATATTTCTTCCTCTCCTGCCGGACCGAGTGATCCCTTGTTCTGGCGCGCCGGCGCGATCGCCGCCACGGTGGTGATGTCGATCGTCCTGGTGTTTCTGACCATCGACAGCCTGTCCGCGATCCGCGCCGGCGGTCGAAACGTGCCCGCGTACACGGTTATCAACCAGGCAATCGATTATCAGATGGATTTCGAACGCCATGCCTCGGTGCCGGTGATTGGCGGCGAACAACTTCTGTTCGGGCGGAAGTTCTCTGCCGCGCAGGCAGAAGCGCTGATGGATAAAGCCAAATTGACGATCCAGAGCCGCGCCTGCATCAACTGCCACACCTTCTTCGGCAACGGATCGTATTACGCGCCGGATCTCACCAAGGCGTGGCTCGATCCGGTCTGGAAGCAAACCTGGATGCCCATGACGCAAGCCGATACCCGCGAGGAAGCCATGGTGCGCTTTCTCATGAACCCGGAAAAATTTCCGACCTGGGGTCGCATGATGCCGAATCTGAAGCTGACCCGTGAAGAGTCTGAAGCGATCGTCGCCTACCTCAAGTGGATGTCGGCAGTGGATACCAATGGTTTTCCAAGCGGCTTTAAGACCGCCGAGCCCAAGTAGGATAAGCCATGCAGCCTTCACAATCCCTTGCACTCAAGTATTTCGTTGCCGCCCTGGTGCTGTTCGGCATCATGGTGGTCGCCGGGTTGCTGGCCGCCGCGCAGTACGTAAAGATGGGATTCCTGTTTCAGGTTCTCGATTTCAGCATCACGAAAACTCTCCATATCGACACCATGATTCTTTGGCTGCTGATGGGTTTCATGGGGGCGATCTACTGGTTTCTGCCGGAGGAACTGGGGCGCCCGGTCGAAGGCATGAAACTCGCCAACATCATGTTTTACGTTCTGTGTGCAGCAATTGCAGTGGTGTCGCTGGTGTTTATTTTCGTGCAGACCGGCGGATCAAACGAATTCACCCTGTGGTTCATCAACCAGGGGCGCAAGTATGTCGAAGCCCCCCGCTGGGCAGCAGTCGGCATTGTGCTGGTCGTGCTGGTGTTCTGCTACAACATCGTGGCCACCGCGTGGAAAGCGAAGAAGATCACGGGCGTGATGGGCGTACTGATGATCGACCTGATCCCCCTGTTTGCCTTGTATCTCATCGCCTTTCCGCGCATTACCAACATGTCGGTGGATTTGTTCTGGTGGTGGTGGCTGGTGCATCTCTGGGTGGAAGGCACCTGGGAAGTCCTGATCGGCTGCATCATGGCGCTGGCGCTGATGCAGCTCCTCGGCACTTCGCGCCGGATCGTGGAGACATGGCTGTACATCGAAGTGGCGCTGGTGCTGGGGACCGGCATTCTGGGACTGGGGCACCATTATTTCTGGATCGGCACGCCCGATTACTGGCTGGCAATCGGTGGATTGTTCTCCGCCCTGGAGCCCCTGCCCCTGCTCGGGATGGTGGTGCATGCGGTCTATGACGCCGGCACACATCACATGCAGACCCGCAACAAACCGGCCCTGTACTGGATGATGGCGGAAGCCTTCGGCAATTTTCTCGGTGCGGGCGTCTTCGGATTCATGATGACGCTGCCGCAAATCAATCTGTTTACACACGGCACCCAATGGACCGTGTCCCACGGGCATTTTGCGTTCTGGGGCGCTTACGCCTGCGGCGTGTTGTCCGTCATTTATCTCGCGATCCAGAAATCGCGCAAGATCGTTTTCGTCAACGGGACCCTGTGGAAGTGGTCGTTTGCGCTGCTGAACCTGGGCATGCTCGGCATGGTCGGCGCCCTGCTCGTCTCCGGCATCGCCCAGGCATTTTACGAACGGGCGATCGGTGGCTCCACGCTGCAGGCCTTTATCGATGCGCAAAGCAACGTATGGTTCATGCAGGGGATCAATGCGCGGCTTGCTTTCGGCGTGATGTTCGCGGCCGGGTACGTTTTACTCGTGGTGGATCTGCTCCAACTCGGCAAACGATCGGCTGAACAAGCCGCATTGCTGAGGGCCGCATGAACGCCATGGGAGCCATGGAGTTGACGCGCACCACCCTCTTGCTGGGAGCATTCGTCCTGCTCGCCGGCGCCTATGCGGTGTTATTCACACGGGGGCGCGTGACCGGTAATCCACGCTACCTGAAAGTCGGCTATTTCTTTCACGCACTGCAATGGGTTGCGACCCTGTTCCTCTTGTTGCAGACGCCGCTCGACGTGGGCTGGAAACTGCTGATCCTTGGCAGTTGCATTGCCAGCGTGGCGATTCCCCATTTCACGTGGATATTCCTGGAAAAAATGCACCGTCAGGAGGTCAACCCATGATACCCAATTTGGTCAATACATTGGTCGGGCTGGCGCTGGTCTACGCCTCGGTTTTGAAACCCTCACTGGTGCAAAACGCGCCGATCAACCTGCTGGTCGCCAGCATCGTCATTGTCGGCTGCGCCACCTGGGCTCGGACCGGCGATCGAATGGGTTGGTTCAGCCTCACAAACATCTTGGTGGGGGCTGTCGCCGTATTGCTTGCCGGCGTTCAGATGGTCTTGACCACTCCCGGGCTGGTGAC
>JBJXEY010000229.1:0-4031 GCA_046153355.1 Burkholderiales bacterium | reverse complement strand
CCACGCGCCGATAGCGGCGATTCGGTCAATGCCGGCGCGGGTAACGATGACTTCGCCAGCCTGCGTGGCTACCAGACCAGCGATTCACCCAAGCACATCGCATGGAAAGCCGTAGCACGCAGCGACACCATGCTCACCAAATCCTTCATGGGGCGATCCAGTCGCGAGCTCATCTTCGACTGGCAGGAGATGCCCACCACCTTGGATCTCGAAGCGCGTCTGTCGCGTTTGACCCGATGGGTATTACTCGCCAAGGAGTCGGGCATCCATTGCGCGCTGCACCTACCTGGGGCGGCGGTCGCGATGGGTGGCGGCGAAAAACATTACCAACAATGCCTGGAAGCCCTGGCCTTATATGAACCCGGCCAACGATAAGCTGCCGCTGCCCAAGTTGCTGGTGCTGTTCGCCGGCTTGGCGCTGGCCGCCCTGCCCCACACGCAGCGTTTGCCGTGGTGGGTGAATGGCTGGTTGGCTTTGTTTTTTCTCCTGCGCATCTGGATCTCGATGGGTCCGCGCAAATTGCCGCATCGGTTCTGGCTGGTCGTGTTGGCCATTGGTGGCACGGTTGGCGTTTTCTTTACCTATCGAACCATTTTCGGGCGCGACGCAGGGGTAACGTTGCTCGTGCTGCTGATGGCCTTGAAGCTACTCGAATTAAAAATCATGCGCGACATTTTCGTCGCCGTGTACTTGGCGTATTTTCTCGCCTTGACCAACTTTTTTTACCAGCAGACCATGCCCACGGCGGCGTTAATGCTGCTAACGGTTCTGGTTATTAGCGCGAGCCTGGTGAGCTTTAACGATGCCGAGCGGCGTCTTGCCGACAGCGCGCGTACCGCCGGGCTGTTGCTACTGCAAGCAACTCCGGTGATGCTGTTGTTATTTTTTCTGTTTCCGCGCGTACAAGGCCCGCTTTGGGGCATGCCACAGGACGCGTTCTCGGGAATTACCGGGCTGTCGGACTCGATGACACCGGGCAATTTGAGCAGTCTTTCGCAGTCCGATGCCATCGCGTTTCGCGCCAAGTTCTCAGGCGACCCGCCAGCAAAACGAAACTTGTATTGGCGCGGCCCGGTTTTCTGGGAGTTCGATGGCAAGACTTGGCGGCCAGGCAACACTCGGCTCAACAACAATTACCAGGTCGAGGTGCGCGGCAAGGCGTTCGATTACGAAATGACCTTGGAGGCACACAACAGAAATTGGCTTTTTGCCCTGGATCTGCCCACTCGCATTCCGCCGCAAGCACGCATGAGCAGCGACTACCAGATGTTGTCCTTGCCGCCGGTGCGATCACGGATTCGCTACGAAATGCGCTCTTATATTGACTACCGAGCGGATGCCGGCGCCGATACGCGCGATCTCGCGGTGGCGACGCGTTTGCCCCGACTAGGCAATCCCCGTGCGCGCGAATTGGCCGCGCGCTGGCGCGCCGAGGCCGGCGACGGCGCAGATAGCAATGCGGCGGTGGTGAAAAAAGCCATCGATTATTTTCGCAACAATCGTCTCGAATACACCTTGACCCCGCCGCTACTTGGCGAAAACACCGTCGATGAATTCGTATTCGATACCAAGCGCGGTTTCTGCGAACATTTTTCCTCGGCCTTCGCCTTTCTCATGCGCGCGGCCAATGTGCCAGCAAGAATCGTCACCGGCTATCAGGGTGGCGACCTAAACCCGGTGGATGGCTACATGGAAATCCGGCAAGCCGAGGCGCATGCATGGACTGAGGTCTGGTCCGGCGCGGAGGGCTGGGTGCGCATCGATCCGACCGCGCTCGCGGTGCCAATTCGTGTCGATTCGGGGCTCGCCGCGGCGGTGCCCCAGACATCGGTGTTTCCCGCCTTAATGGGCGCCGATTCGGAGTGGCTACGCTCCCTGCGTTTCAATTGGAATGCACTCGCCAATAAATGGAACCAATGGGTGTTGGGGTACAACTTCGAACGTCAACGAGAAATGCTGTCCTTATTCGGCGTGCAATCGCCCGATTGGCGCTCACTGGCGATGATGATGTTCTGGAGCACCGCCGGCGTTCTCGGCCTCACCGCCTTGTGGCTCTTGGGGCGCTGGCGGCGTGAAGATCCAGTGCAACGCGCCTGGGCAAAATTCTGCGCGAAACTGGCGCGGGTGGGCCTTGCGCGCGCGCGAAGCGAAGGCCCCAAGGACTACGGCACACGCGCCGCGCAAGCACTACCGCAACGCGCCAGTCTGATCGAAACGATAACCGCGCTATACCTAGAGTTGCGTTATGGCCGTGACCCTCGCGCCGAACGCCAACGTGAACTGCACGACTTAGTGACGCGCTTCAAACCATGAAGGCCATTTCGTTTTCGGCCATGGCAAAAGTAAGCGGTGGCGTGTTTGCGCGCTTAGCGCCCAATGTTCAAATGACAAGAAATCTTTTTTTTCGATTAGTGCCAATCCTTCTGACTTGCCTTTGTTTGTTGCCCGACGCACACGCGCAAGCCTATGCCGGTCGCGACGATGTGCGCCGTTTTGTCACCGAGATGGTCGAGCGTCATGGATTTGCGCGCGCCGAGTTGTTGGCGTTATTTTCCAAGACGCGTCAACAACAAAGTGTATTAAAGGCCATCGCCGCACCGGCCGAGAGCGCGATGCGCTCGTGGGTAACGTATCGTTCCCAATTCGTCAATGCAGCGCGTATCCAGGCTGGCGTGTCGTTTTACGACAAACACGCCGCGTCGCTTGCGCGTGCCGCGAACCTTTATGGCGTTCCCGAGGAAATAATCGTCGCCATCATTGGCGTGGAAACGGTCTATGGCCGAAACACCGGCAGTTACCGGGTTATTGATGCTTTGGCAACGCTTGCCTTCGACTATCCGCCGCGCGCGGAATACTTTCGCAGCGAACTCGAGCACTTTTTGCTGTATGCAAGGCAAGAGTCCATCGATATTCTTGCCGCACGCGGCTCGTACGCGGGTGCAATCGGCATCCCGCAGTTCATGCCTGGAAGTTATCGGCGTTTTGCGGTGGATTTCGATGGCGACGGCAAGCGCGATCTGTCGGGCAGCCATATCGACGCGCTGGGCAGTGTCGCCAATTTCCTCAAGGAACACGGCTGGCAACGCGCGCAACCGATTGCCTTCAAAGCCCAGGTCTCGGGCGAACGTTATCGGACTCTCGTAGCAAGCGGCATCAAGCCGGTTTATCGCGGCGTGGATTTGCCCGGGTTCGACGTAATCGTCGAGGAGCCTTTCGATCTCAATCTGGGTATTTGCCTGATTGAGCTTGAAACACCTGGGCAATCCACCGAATATCGCGTTGGCCTAGAAAATTTTTACGTGCTGACGCGCTACAACCGCTCGTCGTTCTACGCATTCGCGGTCATCGATCTGGCCAGGGAAATTGGTGTTGCCATTGCTCGCGGCAAGGGCGCCACGCCGGAGGTTCGTTAAGCGACGACCACGCAATTCGCGCGACGCGCGTTTTACTTGCGTCGAAAAATTACGCTCAAATTGTTGGCGGGCATGGCCACCGTCTCAATCAAGGACAATTCATGTTCCTTGGCACAAATCTCCACGGCCTCAATATCGCGTATTCCCCACGTCGCATTACGTGCGCGCAAATCCAAATCGAACGCGGCGTTGCTTGGTGACGTGTGCGCGCCACCCCGACGGTAAGGGCCATAGAGGTACAAGGGCGCGCCGGGGGAAAGCAAACGCGACGCCCCCAACATGAGAGACTGAGTCGCCTCCCATGGCGCAATATGAATCATCACATCTGTCCGGTTGATTTCAGAATAAAAACAACTGCTTATCGAGGGGATGGTCGTCAATATTCAGTGTCGCCTCGGTAACCAGTTGATCGATTGAGGTTTTCTCAAACATGTTGACCTAGAAAATATTCAGTAAAAGCTGTGGTGATGCCGGAAGTTTGAGTTTCTTCTTGGCAATGATGACGATGAGATAGACGCACACGGCAATCCAGATTTGGGATTTGACGGCGTTCAAGGAGTTGCCGAAAAAATGTTTGATCGACAGATTTTGCTTGATCCACTTGAAGAATGTTTCGA
>JBJXEY010000219.1:0-8146 GCA_046153355.1 Burkholderiales bacterium | reverse complement strand
AGGTCAATTACGCGCTTGAGCACCTGGCCACTCAGATCGTGAAAATCCTGCGCAAGGATAATCTGGCTGAATTTTTCGTTCGTCCCCGCCGCGACCGTCTCCACTGCGCAGATGAACGCCTTCATCTCGGTAGCCGTGGGCGGATAGGACGCCTCGCCCATAATGCGTGCCTTTTGCGCCAGCGCCAATTGCAACTCCTTGCCCGCCTCGGCCGCGCATAACACACGCTCGGCGGCCTGCCCGGTTATTTTCCCAATGTAACCCAAGCGCTCGCGCGCATCAGGCAAAGCGCTCATCGCAGACTCCACTGTGCCGCCCAGCTCGCTCATGGCGTCGTGCAACTGGCGGGTCAACATTCCCACGCGCAAAAACATCTCGTGCGGGCTTATCTCCACGGCGTTCGCGCCCATGGAGGGGTGCAGCTTCAAGGCGGCATTTCCCATTTATGCCTCCCGTTATTTCTGCAACTTTTGCAGGATCTTGGCAAGTTTCTCCTCCAGCGTCGCCTTGGTGAAAGGCTTGACGATGTAGCCGCTAGCACCGGCTTGCGCGGCGGCGATGATGTCTTCTTTCTTCGCCTCGGCGGTCACCATCAATACCGGCAGATCCTTCAAGTCCGGTTACGCGCGTATCGACTTCAACAGATCGAACCCGTTCATATTAGGCATGTTGATGTCGCTGACCACAAAATCGAATCCGCCCCCTTTAAGCTTTTTCAGGGCATCGGCGCCATCCTCCGCCTCATCGGCGTTGCCAAAGCCGATTTCCTTGAGCAGGTTTCGCACGATACGGCGCATGGTGGCGAAATCATCGACGATAAGAAATTTCATTTCAGCGGTACTCATGTGGTTTCCTTTCAGGGATTGCGTTTAGCCGGCGCCAGCGCATCGCTGGCCTCCTCGGCGCTGCTGACCTCTTGCACTGCTCCATCGCGAAGCAGCGCCTCCTCGGTTTTCTTGTTCATCACCACGATACTGATGCGCCGGTTGCTCGGATTAAACGGGTCGGCGGCGTCGAACAACGTCGAGGACGCCAGACCCACCACACGCACGATCTTGCGATCATCCATGCCTGCCGCGATCAACTCGCGGCGCGAGGCATTGGCGCGATCGGCGGAGAGCTCCCAGTTACTGTAGCCGCGCTCGCCCGAGGCATAGGGCGCGGCATCGGTGTGGCCAGCAAGCGAGATCTTATAGTTCACATCGTTGAGCACCGTGCCAATGGCGCGCAGCAATTCGCGCGTGTAATCCTTTAGTACCGCACGCCCGATGTCGAACATCGGGCGGTTCTGCGCATCGACGATCTGGATTCTCAGACCCTCGGTGGTGATGTCGATCTGGATCGGATTGCGATACGCTTTGAGCGCCTCCTTGGCCTCGATGGCCGCGCTCACCTTATCCCTGATTTGACCCAGTTCGATTTGCTCTTGGCGGGCGATCTCGGCCTTGGCCGCCTGAAAATTGATATTTTTTCTCATTGGTGGCATCTCGCCATTCTTCACTTGCCCGAAGCTGCGCGTCAGATCCTTGCCGCCGCCCTTGAGAATAGAGGAACTGTCGCCACTACCCGAACCGCCGGCCATGGCCACTTTCAACGGCGTCTGAAAATAATCCGCGATCCCCTGCAGATCGCCCTTGGTGGTCGAACCCAACAGCCACATCAACAGGAAAAACGCCATCATCGCGGTGACAAAATCGGCGTAGGCGATTTTCCACGCGCCGCCGTGATGACCGCCATGCCCGCCCTTCCTGATTCGCTTCACCACGATCAGGGGTTTGTCGCCCGATTTTTTCTCCGCCATGAGAAACCTCTACTTTTTTTCCAACATTAAGATGCCGCCACACCGCGCATACGTCCCGCCAATCGCGCTGCGGATTTTTGCTTCGATCCCTTCGCCTTAGCGCCCCTTGCTCGCTTTAACGTCCCTTGCTCGCGCGCACGTGCTCGTCAAGTTCCGTAAATGTGGGACGTTCGGTCGAGTAGAGAATCTTGCGGCCGAATTCCACCGCCAACTGCGGCGCATAACCGTTCATGCTGGCGAGCAGCGTGACCTTGACGCATTGCAACTGCTTGGTGGCATCGTCCAGCTTTTGTTCAAGAAGCCCCGACAAGGGGCCGACGAATCCGTACGCCAGCAGAATGCCGAGAAACGTTCCCACCAGCGCGTTGGCAATCAACATGCCCAATTCGGCTGGGGGCAGGCCCACCGAAGCCATGGTGTGCACCACACCCATCACCGCGGCGACGATGCCAAATGCCGGCAATCCGTCGCCCACCTTTTGGATTGCGGTCGCCGGTATCGCGCCTTCGTGGTGATGCGTATCAATTTCGTTGTCCATCAGATTCTCGATTTCCATGGGATTCAAATTGCCGCTCACCATCAACCGCAAATAATCGGTGAAAAATTCGATCAGATGATGATCGGCAAGTAGATCGGGAAATTGAGAAAAAAGTGGACTCTCATGCGGCGCTTCGACGTCGCGCTCGATCGACATCAGGCCTTCTTTGCGAATCTTGGTGAGCACCGCGTATTGCAGGCCCATCAATTCCATGTAACGTGCCTTAGTGTATTTGGACCCCTTGAGCACGGTAGGCAGGGCTTGCATCGTGGCCTTGAGAACCTTGGGGGAGTTTCCAACCAAAAACGCGCCTATCGCGGCGCCAGCGATCATCAGCACCTCAACGGGTTGCATCAGCGCCGAGAGGTGTCCGCCCGCCAGGAGGAACCCGCCAAAAACGCTGCCGATAACGATTAAGTATCCGACGATGACTAGCACTATGTGCCCTGCTTTGGTTTGGACAAATCTCACCAAGAACTCGCGCTAACCGCGCGAGCATGGACCGTGACTTGTTTTCGGCCGGGCGGGGAAGAACTTGAGGTTTATTCAGGCAAACTGCACGAGTTCGCGCGCTGCCTTGGCGGTTTTGCCCGCGAGCGCCGGCATGTGGCACAGCCCGCAACGGTACTTGTCATGAAGGTCCCCCGAATGGACCACGAAATTGCCTTTGCAGCTGGTACACACCGCGGTGCAGAGCATGCCTGCGTCAACAAACTTCACCAGCCTCCAGGCTCGCGTAATGGACAACACCGCATCAATGCCCTGCACGCCAACGTGCTCCATATATAGCTGGTAGGCCTTGATGATGGCGTCGATCTCCTCCAGTTCGCTGCTTTTTTGCAGGTATTCGTAAATGCCCAGGAATAACGAGGAATGCACGTTTGGCTGCCAGGCCATGAACCAATCGGTGGAAAACGGCAGCATGCCCTTGGGCGGGGATTTTCGATGTATCTCCTTATATAGACGCAGCAGGCGCTCGCGGCTCAAGGACACCTCCGATTCGAGCAACTGCAACCGCGCCCCCAGCAGTATCAACTTGATGGCGCGATCGACTTCGCGCGCATCACCCACGACGCTGCGGTTCTTGGTCATGTCAGGCGGCCTCGGCATAGTCGCGTGACATTAATATGCCCGCATGTGCCACGCTGGCGGCGCGATCACGGCTGTGCCCCGTCAACAGGTTCCATACCAGGCGATCATCGAAGCGGAATCGGCACATCAACAAATTGCTCGCCGCCACTTTTAGAAGTTGTCCAGGGGTCAACGAATCGATTAGCTCGGCGGTCTCGCCGCCAATACCCAGGCGGTACAAGGCCTGTTCGCGATCACCGCGAATCAGATTTTGCGCGAGCATTAAGTATGAAAGATTGGTTTCGCGGATTTCTTCCAATAACTTTTCCGTGGGCGCTTGTTTTTCCGTGGGCGCTTGTTTTTCCGTGGGCGCTTGCGACATCGGGTTCTTGCCAGCAATGTTTGTTGTCATGACACTCTCCAGTTTTGTTGTGGTGGGCCGATATAGGGAATTGGTATTCCCGCTTCTTGTTGGGGCGAATCATGAACGTAAGGGTTTTGCTCGCCAATCGGAAGGCATCGAATTGCGGCCTAGGCGTCAATCCGACACCCAGGTAGGCAGAATTCCTCCTGGGGTAAGTTAAGGTTTTGCATGAACTTCGCCTAGGTGGATAGGCAAAACATAACGCCACCGGCGTCGCGTCGCATGCCGCGAAACGATGCGGCGAATTGCGTGGCCTTTTCCCGACTGCTCCAAGCGATCACGGATGTATCGATTGGATACAGTGCGCCAAGATGAATGTATCGGTGCGCCCAGTGTGTGTCGGCTGCGAAAAAAAGCAAATTTCTAAAGTTCGCGGCGCAGGCTCCGTTAAGCCTCATTAGCGGCGGGCTGCGAATCGGCTCCATGCAATTCGAACCGACACAGTGCCGCACCCGTTTAACTTTCGATAAAGGAGAGCCACATGGCTCAGGTAATCAATAGCAACATCGCGTCATTGAACGCACAGCGCAATATCACTTCCAACCAATCGGCGCTCACCACATCTTTGCAGCGCCTGTCCTCGGGGCTGCGCATCAACAGCGCCAAGGACGACGCCGCGGGACTGGCGATTTCGGAGCGCTTCACCGCGCAGATTCGCGGCCTCAACCAGGCGGCGCGCAATGCCAACGACGGCATATCCCTCGCGCAAACCGCGGAGGGCGCGTTAAGCACCGTTTCCAACAACTTACAACGCATTCGCGAGCTATCGGTGCAATCGGCCAACGGCACCAATAGCGCGACTGACCGTGCCGCCCTGCAGCAGGAGGTAAGCCAGTTGAAGAGCGAAATCGATCGTGTCGCCTCGACCACCGATTTCAACGGCGTGAAGCTGCTCGACGGAACATTCAATAATCAGCAGTTCCAGGTCGGATCGAGTGCCAACCAGACCATCACGGTCACCTCCATCTCCAGCGCCAAGACCAACGACATGGGCATGAGCTACCTGGCCAGCAGCACCGGCGCCGCGGTCAACGGCGTGGCGCTGGTCGCGGGTGACGTGTCGATCAACGGCATCTCCGTTGGTGCGTCGAGCGCCGGCACGAGCGCGGGTCAAACAGCCGACAGCGCCTGGGCGAAAGCCGCGGCAATCAACGCCACCTCTGGGACCAATGTCAGCGCCGTTGCCAATGCCACCGCAGTGGCCGGCGCCGCCATGACGCCCGCCGCGACTGCGGGCGCCATTACCATTAACGGCGTCAACACGACTGCGGTAACGACCTTAGGCGCTTCTGGTACGGCTGATCGAACCGCGGTGATCTCCGCGATTAACGCGATCAGCGCGGCAACCGGCGTGGTCGCAGCCGATTCCGGCGCCGATGGCACCGGTGTCACGCTCTCCGCAGCGGACGGACGCAACGTCACCGTTGCCTTGGGCGGGACGCTCACCGCGGCCTCCAGCGGTCTCACGGCCGCCACCACGCGCAGCACCCTCACGC
The DNA here is from genome assembly GCA_046153355.1 of Burkholderiales bacterium. Lineage (GTDB taxonomy): Bacteria > Pseudomonadota > Gammaproteobacteria > Burkholderiales > SG8-39 > 2-02-FULL-62-17. The sequence goes on along the minus strand of JBJXEY010000219.1, from coordinate 2,816 downwards.
TCACCAGCACCTCGAGTTCTGGCATCACCATGGGCGGCGCGACGCCGGCCAAGGCGGGAAGTATCGCCAGCGCGGCGGCATCGTTGACCGGCAATGCGGTCTCGACACTGGATATTTCCACGGTGGCGGGTGCCAACACGGCAATCACCTCGATCGACGCTGCGTTGTCGAGCATCAACTCCTCACGCGCGAGTCTTGGCGCCTATCAGAACCGCTTTGATTCGGCCATCGCCAACCTGCAAAGCACCTCGGAGAACATGAGCGCGGCGCGGTCGCGGATTCAGGACGCGGATTTCGCGGCGGAGACATCCTCGCTCACCCGCGCGCAGATTCTGCAGCAGGCGGGCACGGCGATGCTGGCGCAAGCCAACGCTTTGCCGCAGAACGTGCTCACGTTGTTACGTGGATAGGGCCTGACCAAGGTAGCGGTCGAGCAATAGGTCTTGGCCGTCAATCGCCGCAACGCGAGCGACGGCCAAGTAGAACAAATAGATTTCCGGGTAATGCGTCACCAGCAGACATCCGGGAATCGACTCGAACCTTCTGCGATGCAGTGGGTTCGGGTCGATTCAAGCCAAACAGAGCAGCCACAATGAACCTCGCAGTCATCGGTGCAGTCATCGGTACAGTCACGCGGCAGGTCTCCTCCCCCGAGGCCCTGGCTATCGGCCGCGCGCTTGCTCGCATCCAAAGCGCTTGGTTGCAACGCAACCTCTGAGTCATCATGGCCACGCTCTCCGCCCCCGGCATCGGCTCTAACCTGGATGTCAATAGCATCGTCTCGCAACTGATGAGTGTCGAGCGACAACCGCTTGGCGTGCTGGCGAAAACGCAAAGCAGCTACCAGTCGCAGCTTTCTGCCTATGCGAGCTTGCGCGGTGCATTGACGTCTTTTCAAAGCTCGGTTCAAGCCATGGATTCGGTGGCCACCTTGCAAGCGGTAAAAGCGAGTTCTTCCGATACCACGATACTGACTGTGTCCACCGCTCAGGGCGCGGCGCTGGGCGCGCACGATATCGAGGTGACGACACTCGCGGCGCAACACAAAGTGAATTCGGCGGCGTTCACCGACGCGGCGAGCACGGTGGGAACTGGCCTCATCACATTTCAGTTTGGCGGCTACGACAGCGGCCCCAACAGCTTTACTTTGAACGGTAAAAAATCGGCGCAGAACGTGATCATCGGCGATGCGCAGAACAGCCTCGCAGGCATTCGCGACGCGGTCAATGGCGCGAATATTGGCGTTTCGGCCAGTATCGTCAATGATGGCAGCGGCAGCCGATTGGTATTTGCCGCGAAAGACAGTGGCGCGGCCAACAGTCTGAAAATCACCGTGGCCGATGCCGATGGCATGCACACCGACAATAGCGGTCTGTCGCGCCTCGCCTTCGATCCCACCGCGACCGTGGGAAACGGCAAGAACCTCACTCAATCGGTGGCGGCGCGCGATGCCGCATTGAAAGTCGACGGTATCAATGTCACCAGCAGCTCTAATTCTGTGACCGATGCCATCGAAGGGGTCACGTTGAATTTGGTAAAGACTAACGTGGGTGGCAACGTGAGCGTACAAGTCTCACGTGACAGCAGCGCGGTGCAATCGAGTGTCTCTGGTTTCGTTCGCGCCTATAACGATTTCAACAAAACCGTCGCCAATATGATCGCCTACGACGCTGGTACCAAGCAGCGCGGCGCGCTTCAAGGCGACACCGTGGCGGTCGGTCTTCAGCAGGGTTTGCGAAACGTACTCAATAGCTCCATTACCGCGCTCGGTGGCAATGTCACCCGATTGACCGACCTGGGCGTGGCGTTTCAAAAAGATGGCACCCTCGCCTTGGATGCGGTCAAGTTGCAGTCGGTGATCGACAAGAATTTCGACGCCATCGGCGCGGTGTTTTCCGCCGTTGGCAAATCAAGCGACACGCGGGCAAGCTACGCCAGCGCCAGCGCCGCGACCCGCCCCGGAAACTACGCCGTGGCGATTACCCAGGCCGCTACACGTGGCGCGTTGGCAGGCGCCCAAGCCGCGGGATTGACCATCACCGCAGGTGTCAACGATAGTCTCAGTGTTACGGTAGATGGCACCAGCGCGACCGTGACCTTGGGCTCAGGCACTTATGCCAGCGCCGCTGCCCTGGCCGGGGAATTGCAATCGCGCATCAATGGCAATGCCGCGCTGATCGCGGCCGGAAGCAACGTCGCCGTCAGCGAGTCCTCCGGTATCTTCAATGTCACTTCGACGCGTTTTGGCGCTACCTCGGCAGTGACCGTACAGGCGGGCGCCGCCGCAAGTAATCTTTTTGGCGCCTCGCCCGTAGCCACTACAGGCGTGGACGTCGCCGGCACCATCAACGGCGCCACGGCCTCGGGTGATGGCCAAATGCTGACCGGGGCCAGCAACGACGCAAGTGCGGGTTTGGCGTTGAAAATCACCGCTAGCGCGCCAACTTCGCTGGGGTCGGTGCAATTTTCGCGCGGCTACGCGAGCCAACTCAAGACCTGGGCCACGGACCTGCTCGCCAGCAAAGGCGCGCTCGCCAGCCGCGTCGAGGCGCTCGTTGATCAGGCGGTCCAGATCGGACGCATCGGACATGGCGGACTCCTTGGTGAGGGGACGTTAATACTCTGTGGGAGTATGCGCCAAACACTTCCTCTGATGTAGGGTGCGAGTTTTCCTTATGTGGCGGTGCATCATAGGGGAAACTGGCCGGCATATACTCGGCCGTGTATATTCCCGCCATGAGCGAACCGACGATGCACGATGCCGAATCGAAGAAGGCCATGGATGCGCGTCTGGCGCGCATCGAGGGCCAGGTGCG
>JBJXEY010000218.1:0-13807 GCA_046153355.1 Burkholderiales bacterium | reverse complement strand
CGACTAGCCGCACCGCTCGCCCCCGCCAACGCCAGGGCTCAGGTGCCTGCCGTGTGACCCAACCTCCAGTGTGGCAGGCCAAGGTGCGTACCATGTTTAGCGTCAAACGCTTTCGCGCACGGCAATATGCTCCGGTGCGGGCACTGCAGCGCTTCAAACCGGCCACCACCCGCTTTACCGCGACCTCGTCCACGGCCTTCTGACAGGAACGATCGGCGCTCAGCGCTTGCGTCAGAAACAGCGACAAGGTCTCGGTGGGCGGGAACAATCGCCCCCGGTGCTCGGACAACAATGACTCCGCCGTCTCGAACAACTCTGGGCCGGTTAAAAGATTGAAAAACGCATACGAATCGCAGTTGCTCAGTTGGCGCTTAATACGTCGCTGTTGCGGGGTAATCTTGTGCGCGATAGGATGCATGCAGGCTGGCTCCTCGAATGGGGGTTGGTTGGGTCGTACCTCCAACTTATCACTCGATGCGAGCCAGCTGCTTTATCCATCAATTCAATAACCTGCACTTAAGTAAGTGCCATTCGGGCCAGGCCCCTTTTCCTCACTCACGAGGTGATACATGAAATCTTCCGGGATACTGTTTAGATCGGCGCTGTTGTTAGCGGCCGTTTCTTTTTTAACGCCGGCTTTCTCGCAAGGCCGGCCGATTAAGTTCGTGGTGCCTTATGCTGCGGGCGGCGCGGTGGATGTGTATGCGCGCGCCGTGGCGGTGCCCTTCGGCAGACATTTGAATCAACCCGTAGTCATTGAAAACATGGGTGGCGCCGGCGGCAACATCGCGGTGGCCCGAGTCGCCAAGTCTCCCGCGGACGGGGAGACGCTTTTATTTCATAACATGGCCTTCGCCACCAATCCTGCGTTGTATCGCAAGCTCGACTACGACCCGTTGAACGATTTCGATTTCATCGGCGTGGCGGCGCATTCGATCATGGCGATGGTGATGCGGCGCGATATGCCCGTCAACGACCTCAAGCAATTCATTCCCTACGCGCGCGCCAATGGCGACAAAATCACCATTGGCGACGGCGGCATCGGCGGCCCGACCAACTTGTGCGCCTTGTTATTCATGTCGGCGATCGGCACGAAATTCACAGTGATTTCTTACAAAGGTGGTGCACCGGCATTGAACGATGTGATGGGCGGGCAGATCGATCTGCTATGCGATGGCACTGCCACCACCGCGCGTCACATCGCCGCCGGAAAAATTAAAACCTTGGGCGTCTCAAGTAAAGCGCGCCTGCCTTCCATGCCCAATGTGCCGACGATTGCCGAGGGCGGATTGCCTGGGTTCGAGCTATCGCCGTGGTCCGCAATCTACGCGCCCAAAGGCACGCCACGAAACGTGATTCAGCGCATGGAAGGCGCGTTGCAGGCGGCGGTAAGTGACCGCGATCTGGCCACCCATTTTGAAAATCTCGGTTTGGTGCTGGCCTCGAAGGAACTGGCGAGTTCTGCCGGTCTTGCCGCGCATCTCAAATCTGAGATTGAGAAGTGGGGCGTGCTGATCAAGAAGACTGGGGTGCAGTTGGACTGACGGTGGGCCGAAATGACTATTGGCGTATTTACCATTTATAGGATCAATTTCCGATATAAGGAAAATACGTATTTCGGATAATGATGGGAATGCGTACCATGCGCAATGCCATTTGGCGAATCCAGGAGGAAGACATGGGCAAGTTCATCATCCAGCAACACGGGCGGCTGCAAGAAACCATCGCCCATGAATTGGGATTTTTCACCGACGAGGGTCTCGATTACGAATTGAGCGACGGCAGCGACATGAAATCCAAGGAGATCGACAAGGCAACCGGCAGCCTGAAGGAAATCCGCTCCGGCGCCTATCAGTCCTACGAGTCGGGCAAAGGCAACAAGGGAAAGAAATCGGATATCTCCTGCGCCTGCCACTGGACGGTCAATAACGCGGCCGCCAATTCCCTGGGGACGATGTACGGCAAGGCCTACGTGGTCACCCCTGGCGGCATCATGGTGCCCAACGACTCCCCCATCCGCAATCCGGAGGATCTGGCGGGCAAGGAAATCGCGGTCGGTTACCAGTCTGGTAGCCATTACACCACCATACAGGCGCTCGAGCCCTTTATACCTTTGGATCAAATTAAGCTGAAATTTGTCGGCTTACCCTGGCAGCGTGTGGACGTGGCGGTGGATCGCGACCTGCCTGCCTCGAGTCTGTGGGGAATAACATTTCTTGCCGCGGAACAGTTGGGCTTGCGCAAGGTGGCCGACTGCACCTTCATGATCACCTTCATGTTTCCCAAGGGCGTGGACGAAGAGGATGTGGAGAAATATTTCCGCGCGCTAAAACGCGCACAAATGGAACTCGACCTGTGGCCCGAGCCCTACAAGAAGCATTACGCGGGCATGATGCCGGCCAAGTATCGCGACAAGGTCGATGTGCGTAAATTTGCGGCAGGCGAGCGCATCGTCTTCCTGCCCTATACGCAAGCGACATTCGAGCGCACGCAAAGCTGGATCCACTCGCGCAGTATCTTTGACGAAAAGCCCGCGCAACTCGACTACGCGGCAGCGGTCGCCACTTAGCCGTAGACTCCGGGGCTTCGCGCACCGGGGGCAGGATGAATCGTCAGGGGAAATCGGCATGAATCAGTCGAAGGCATTCCTTCAGTCTTGGCGTCGCTCCCTTTTGTTGGCGCTTGCAACAGGTGCGGTCACGGTGACATTGCCCTTATTCGCACAAGTGCCTACCGACTACCCCAACAGGCCCCTGCGTATGATCGTGCCATTCGCGCCCAGTGGCGGTACCGATTTGACCGCCCGCTTGGTTGCAGATGGACTGCGTGTCGAACTGGGACAATCGGTGGTGATGGAGAACCGGCCGGGTGCCACCGGCACCATCGGCACCGCCTTCGCCATGCACGCGCCCGCCGACGGCTACACGTTGTTGTTTACGACATCAACCAATCAGGTGATCGCGCCACTGCTGATGGCAAAGCCGCCCTATGACGGCGCGCGCGATTTCACCCCAATCACCTTGCTGATTCGCTACGTGGGTGTGCTGCTGGCCAGCAACTCGGTGCCGGGCACAACCATGGCGGAGCTCATTGCCTACGCCAAGCAACGGCCGGGCAAGCTGAACTACGCCTCCTCCGGCGTCGGCAGCGCCAACCACCTGCTAGGCGAATACCTGAAAAATCGCACCGGAATGGATCTTTTGCATGTTCCTTACAAGGGCTCCGCAGCGGGCGTGCAGGCGCTGGCGGTCGATGAAGTGCAGGTGTTTTTTGACACCATACCCAGCTCGCAGGGCTGGATAAAACAGGGCAAGGTGAAGCTGCTCGCCATCGCCAGCCATCCGCGCACCAACCTGCTGCCGGGCGTCCCGACTTTGGTCGAATTGGGAATTTTTGAGTCCTCGTCCAACTACTGGATGGGGCTGATGGCGCCCCCCAATATGCCGCTGCCGCTGGTCACTCGAATTCATGCCGCCGCGGCGAAAATGATGGCGTCCCCGGAAATGAGCGCATTTGCCGCCAAGGGCGGCGGTGAAACGGCGGTAGGCACTCCGGCAGAGTTCACCGCGCTTATCATGTCCGAACAAAAGCGCGCTGCAGAGGTGATTCGCAGGAACAATATCCGCGCCGAGTAAACGTCGCGGACCGGATATAGCATCTATGAGCGCAGAGCCCCCTTACTACGATGAGGCCATCGACCTCGCCGCGCTTCGGCGCGAATACCCGACCGGGCGCCAATACGTAGAGACTATCCATCGCATGCCTGCGGATCAGTTGCGCGAACTCCAGGAACAGCGCTTCCTCTCTGCCATTGCGCGCGCGTGGAAGGTGCCGTTTTATGATCGCCACTGGCGGCGGCACGGGATGGAACCAGGCGATGTCAGTTCGCTGGAAGACCTTGCGCGGATACCCGCTTATACCGTCCACGACCTGCGCGACGCCATGGGCTCGCGCCCGCCGTTTGCCGACTACATCGGCCTTGATCCCGACAAGGATCCGCCCATGCCGCTGGTGCTTCAGACCAGCGGTGGCACCACGGGCCTGCCGCGGCCGATGCTGTATTCCCCGCGTGACCGCGAAGTGTTCGCTCTGCTGGGCGCGCGCGGCTCGTACATGCGCGGGGTTCGGCCCTTCGACCTGGTGCAGGTAACGCTTTCCCTGGGCCTTGCCAACGGCGGCATGCAGGCGCGCGAAGGCATTTGGAAATACACAGGCGCCATCCCGGTGATGACAGGTTCCGGTGCACAGACGCCGACGCGGCGCCAGATCGAGATCATGCGCGAGTGGCAGGTCTCGCACCTGCAGGGCTTTCCCGCGTACCTGCGGCACATGGCGTATGTGGCGCGCGATGAGCTTGCCCTGGATGTGCGCGACCTGAAGCTGAAATCGATCTTCACGCATCTGGGGGTTGACAGCCGCGAGGACCTGCAGGCGCTCTGGGGAGCGCCGGTGTTCGACGCCTACGGCACCAACGAATGCGGCGCGGTCGCGGTGGACTGCGGCGAGCGCAGCGGAATGCATATTTTCGAGGACGCCTTCATCCTTGAAGTGAAGGATCCAGACTCACTCGCCGTTATTCCCGATGGCGAGCGCGGCACCATGTTCATCACGGCGCTCTTCAAAGAGCTGGGGCCCGTTATCCGCTTCAACACCAATGACGTATCGGCAATCGTGCCGGGAATCTGCGCCTGTGGGGGAACCCACCGGCGCCTCGAGCGCATGTTCGGCCGTAGCGACAACATGTTGAAGCTGCGCGGGGTGAATGTGTTTCCGGAGGCGATCGGCGCGGTGGTTGCTGCTCAAGCGGAGAGCAACGGAGAATACGTATGCGTCGTCTCGTTCGGCGGTGAAGACCGGCGCGAGGAGCTGAGTGTCAAAGTCGAGGCTCGTTCTGCCGAGGTCGACAAGCTGATGCTCGCATCACAGCTCGCCACGCGGCTGAAGGAGACGCTGGGCATCGCGGTCAGCATCGAGGTGGTTGATCCCAAGGCGCTCGATGCGCTGACCGGCGTATCCACCACCACCAAGGCAAAGCGCGTTATCGACCGCCGCTGATCAGGGGGCGGCGCCCGGGAAGAAACGCTCGGCGTTGCGGTGGAACACCTTTTCGAGTACCTCCTCGGACAAGCCTAGCGAGCGCCAGTCCGCAATAATTTTTTCGTAGCGCAGCACCGGGTAGTCGCAACCAAACATGATGCGGTCCTGCAGGCGGCCACGTATCTCCTTTTTGAGTGAATCGGACACGTATTTTGGCGACCAGCCGTGCAGCTCGTAGTAGACATTCGCCTTGTGCAGAAGAACCGCGATCATGTCCTCCTGCCACGGATACGCCGGCCGCCCTGCAAGGATGTCGAGATCAGGATAGTGCGCAGCAACGAAATCAACGTGGCGCGGATGGCAATGCTCGATGACGAGCCCGCCCCCGCCTCGCGTGCCCTGTCCTATCCCCGTGAGACCAGTGTGAATCAGCACCGGCCGCTGATAGTCGAGTGAGAGTTTGAGATACGGTTCCCACGCGGGATCGCTCGCCGGAATGCCGCCGAAGTTCGGCCCGTGGATGCCCAGACCCACAAAACCCGCATCCAGTTCCAGGCAACGGCGGAATTCCTCCACACCTGCCTGGCCGTTGCGTGGATCAATGTTTATCCAGTTGCCGAAAATCGCATCCGGGAACTCACGCTGCACCGAAAAAGCGTAATCGTGCATGTCGCGCATTTCTGGAATCGGCAGGCGCGAAGGCCAGCCCATGTCGAGAATCGCGCGCACGCCGTTTGAGCGAAAGTAATCCGCCATTTGCTCTTCGGTGTGATACACCACTTCGGTTTTCCAGATGCGGCGCTGGCTTTCAAGCGCCTCGGGTGTGCGGAACAGGTAGCCCTTTTCGGTACCGTAATGGGAATGACAATCCAGGATGCGCACGGCCGGCCTTATCGAAAGTTGCGAGGTGCTCTGCTAAGATCGACAGAGTCGAAGAAGGAATATCCCATGAACTTCTATCTTGCGTCGTTGCTCGTACTTGGTTCGATGTCGCCGCTGACTCAGGCGTTCGCTCAGGCGTATCCCGCGAAACCGGTGCGCATCATCGTGCCGTTCGCCGCGGGAGGGGCGCTCGATGCGACGGCGCGCATCGTCGGCACGCCGATGGCCGAGTCGATGGGACAGCCGGTGATTGTCGAGAACCGGCCGGGTGGCAGCTCCATCATTGGCATGCAGGCTTGCGCGCGCGCGCCGGCAGACGGCTACACCACCTGCTTCACGGTGGCGGACAGTCTTTCCTACAACCCGCATTTATTCCGCGATCTGCCCTACGACGCGGAGAAGGACTTCGCTCCGGTCATCAATCTGGTGCGCGGCTACGGCATCATCCTGGGGAAAGGGACTGCGACTTTCAATTCATTTCGCGACATGGTTGCCCAAGCGAAGGCGAAGCCCGGCGTGTTCAACTGGGGAACCTGGGGGCCGGCCAGTAGTCCGGATATTTTTCTGCAGTGGACAAAACTCGAGAAGGACGTGGATATTGCCGCGGTGGCTTACAAGGGCGCGGGCGGCGCTGCGGTGCCCGCCCTGCTCGCCGGAGAGATCGACATCACGCTGATGACCGTTGGCCCGATGCTGCCTCACATCAAGGCGGGCAAGCTCAAACCGCTGGCAATCATCGGCAGCAAGCGCTGGCCGGGATTGCCTGATGTGCCCAGCCTCGCCGAAGAAGGCGCCGATCCCGGCTTGAATAGCTACTGGGGCGTGTATGCGCCTACGGCCACGCCCAAACCGCTGATCGACCGTCTTAACGCAGAGTTCGCCAAAGCGCTGAAGACGCCCAAGGTGCTGGAGTTCCTCCGCACGCAGACCCTCGATCCGGACGGTGGATCGGCGGACGAGTTCGCGCGGTTCCTGAAGGAAGACCGCGCCAATTCATCGCGGGTGTTCAAACGCCTCGGCGTGAAGCCCGGGGACGCACCCTCCTGAACCGAGCGTGCGCGGTGCGTCGGCCGACAGCCTCAATCGAGCTTCAGTCCCGCCGCTTTGACGCGCGAACCCCAGCGCGCAATGCCGTCTTTCACCAAGGCGCCCAGGGCCTCGGGCGTACTCGGGTTCAAGGCAGCAAGCCCGGCGTTGGCATTGCGCATGCGGTATTCCGGATCGTTGAGCGCCTTGATCATCTCCGCGCTGAGACGTCGCACGATCGAATCGGGCGTGCCAGCGGGCACGAACCAGGCGGTCCAGCCATGCGCTTCGAGCTGCGGAAAACCGGCCTCGCGCACCGTGGGCGCATCGGGAAGCTGTGGCGCACGCGCCGTTCCCGTCGTGACCAGCGCCACGGCCTTGCCGGCCTTCACCAGCCCGGGGTAGGACGCGGTGCTGTCGATGGTGGCGTCGAGTTCGCCGGCCAACAGCGCCTGCACCATTTGCGCGCTGCCCTTGTAGGCAACATAGGTGATCGGCACGCCGGCCTCCTGGCGCAGAATCACCGTCATAAGCTGGCTGAACGCGGTGGAGGAGCCGACGTTAATTCCACCGGGTTTGGTCTTGGCGTAGCCGATCATCTCAGCGAGGGTGCGATACGGCGCCTTCGCGTGCGTGGCGATGACATACGCGCCCTGCGTGATCTGCCCCACGGGCGTGAAATCTTTAATCGGATCGTAGGGCAGCTTGTCGTAGAGGAAGGGCACCAGCGTCATGGTGGTGTCCAGCGGATGGAACAGCGTGTAGCCATCGGGCGCCGCGCGCACCGCGACTTCGGCGCCCAGGATGGTGTTCGCACCCGGGCGGTTGTCGATGACAAACGACTGCCCGAGGCTCTCGCCGACGCGTTGCCCGAGCTGCCGCGCCGAGAGTTCGATTGGTGAGCCGGGTCCGAAAGGCACCACGATGCGCACCGGCTTCGAGGGATATTGCTGAGCGAGTGCCGGAAGCGTTGCGCAGACGAAGGCAGTAAGGGCAAACAGCGTGATTGGCTTCATGGTGGTTCTCCGCATTGTCACTATCCTTTTGGGACCGAACTGAATTGCGCAGCGGGTATAGTGTCGCGCACATTTCCCGATGGTGTAAAAAGCCATGCCGGTGATTCGACTATCCTGCAATCCTATCGAGAAACGCCAGCGTGTGCGACAACTGAACGACAGCGGACACGCGTGTTGATCCGGTTGGCTGAAGAAGTTCAAACGCCTAGGCGACACGTAAATGGCCATCGTTGGTATAACAACGAATCAATCAAGGAGAACCTTCATGAATCGTGTTTTATCACTGCTGCTCGTAATTTTTTGCACCGCGCTCGCCGCGGCGAGCGCGCCAGCTCAGTCACAATCGAACTATCCTAACCGCCCGGTGCGCCTGATCGTGGTCTTTCCCCCGGGCGGTTCATCCGACATCATGGCGCGGATTATTTCTCCCGCCCTCTCGGAGCGGTTGGGCAAGCCGTTTGTGATCGAGAATCGTCCCGGCGCAAGCGGCAGCATCGGCGCGCAAGTGACTGCCAAGGCGCCGGCGGACGGCCACGTGTTGATGATTGCCGGCACCTCAACGGTGATGGGTCTCAATTCCCTGTTGATTCCCAACCTGTCCTATGACCCCAAGGAACTCGCTCCCATCACGCTGTTGGTCACCACCCCTTTCATCGTTGCGATCAACCCTGCCATGCTGCCGGTGGGATCGGTGAAGGATTTGCTTGCCCTACTAAAAGCCAAACCACAGCAGATCTCCTTTGGGTCCGGCGGCAATTTTTCCGGTATGCACCTCGCGGGCGAATACTTCAAACGAACCTTCGGGCTCGATGAACTGCAGCACGTGGGCTACAAGGGCAATGGTCCGGCCTTAACAGACCTAGCCGGAGGGCAGATTCCCATGGCCTTTGTGGATCTGGGAACCGTCGGACCTTTCTTGAAATCAGGGCGCATCAAAGTACTCGCCGTCGCCGCAAAGCAGCGCAGCGCCCTGGCACCGGATCTTCCGACCACCGCTGAAGCTGGTTTACCCGTATGGGAGGCGCTGGGTTCCTTTGGTTTGTTTACCACCGCAGGAACGCCGTCCGACATCATCAATCGAGTCAATGCGGAGGTTGGTCGGATCCTGCGCCAACCCGATGTTCGTGAACGGATACTGGTCACCGGCAGCGAACCCGCGCCAAACTCACCCGATGAATTCGGCAGCTTCATTAAAAGTGAAGTGGCGAAGTGGATACGTGTCATCAAGGAGTCGGGGATCAAGCTTGATTAAAGAGAATCGCAGTAGCGTGTAAGGCGGGAATCGCGCCAGCGCTCAAGGCCGAAGAATAAGAAAATCGATCGCCACGTAAGACGCGTGGGGCCGATGAAATGCTCCGCCATGTTGTGATTTTGGGTTTCAAAATCGCGCATCGTTGATTATGTCCAATGTCGGCGGGCGCCGGGCGATAATCGGACCTGTGCCTACTGGGTAAGATTACTGGATGGCGCAGGCCAACTTATTTGAAAACCGGTGAGCCACGGGCGCAACCACATTTGCGAATTTGGATTCGAAGCGCGACGGCTGTGGACAAACGCGTCCGACTACCCGGCTAATTGAAGCGGAAGCACCCGGACGCGGCTTCGATTTTTCTCGACGACAACCAATGCGCCGGCGGCCAGTTCCGCCTCATAGCGCCTCAGCGTCGCAGCCACAGAACCCGCAATGCCTTCCGGAAGCACGTTCCGACCGCGTAATTGCAACACACTCGGACACGCGGCATTTGTCAATGCGAGCGCAGTACCAAAATCTTGATCGTCATGCGCTAACGAGCGGTTCTTCGCGTTCCTCCAGGCGCCAAGCAGCGTAAGCCAGGGCGGCGTCAATGTCCGCAGATTCCAAGTAGGGATAGGCCTGCAAAATTCGCTCGCGCGTTTGGCCGGAAGAAAGCAGACCCAGAACGGTTCCAACGGTTACGCGAATCCCGCGTATGCAGGGCTTTCCGCCCATAACAGCCGGATCATGTGTAATTCGGTCAATGTGCATGGGGATTCTCATTGCTAATTTTTCTGATTGTATCCTGCGAAGGGACCTGGGAAACCAACTCAGGGCATGGAGCCAATGAGGCAATCGAATTAATCAAGACGGTGGTTGCACGCCTTGAGTTTTGAGGCCCCTTTGAGGGATGATCAAAGGGGCAAGATCGTGCCATAAAATGCCGGAGATCAAGCATTGGCGAGGCTTTTCTGCCATATTGCCTGACGATCCGTGCCCATCCTTAATTTTCACGAATTGTCGATAGCGATTGGTTCGCAATGAGGACAAACGACAGGAAGCTGGTTCAAATATGAAACATGACGATCCCAACTTGAAGCCGCAATACCGGATGCCTCGTGTATTCGGCGCACTTCCCGGACCGCGCAACGTGCCGCGCGACAAGCAGCACCTGCCGAACAACCAGACCAATCTCGTTCTTTCGATCACGGCTCTCACGGACAAAGGCCTGCTGTCGGAGTTATTGCCTCCGGATTGCACGTTGTTTGGTGAACCCACACTGACGATCACCATGACCGTCATGTCCAACATCGGATGGCTGGCGGGGCGCGGATACTCGATTCTGAGCGTTGGCTTTCCCATTGCCCATCAATCGAAAGAGCGTGGCGAGCGCACAGGGAATTTCACGCCGGTGCTATGGGAGAACCTGGCCGATCCCATTGTCACCGGCCGCGAGGAGCTCGGGTTCGCAAAAATCTACGCCGATATTCCGCCTCCGGTAATCATCGGCAATCGCTACAGCGCCAGGGCGTTGTGGCAGGGCTTTCAGTTCTTCGAAATGGAAATCGGCGACCTCACTGAATCATCTGATCGTCCGCCTGTACCTCCATCACCGACATTGGGCTCGTTTCATTACAAATTCATTCTGCGCACCGGGGCGCTCGGCGAGCCCGATTGTGCCTATCTGGAATATGCCTCACCCAATCGCTCTGCCACCGGTTACGGAGGTTTGCGCATCGTGCGTCGATTGACTGGAAACGGCAGCTTTCGTTTTCATCGCGCACGCTGGGAAGATGTGCCATTTCAATACCCCATCATCAATGCCTTGGCCGACCTGCCCATACGTGAAATGCGCGCCGCCAGTGTTACCTATCAAGCGGCCGAAGGCCTGATCGGTGACCCGAGCGCGCAAGGGCTCGAACCGATGGATGCCTTGAATCACAATTAACCAACCACTGAAAATGGGTGGAAAAGAAATGAACGATGAGCTGCTGTCTATCCGACGAGAGACCTGCCGTGTCGCCTTTGTTCTCGTGGACGGATCCCGCTAACGGCGCCAAAGGGGGAGACATGAATCACTGCAAGCTTGGGTTTCTATTGGCATTGCTGCTTTTTTATCCGATTGCCGCGCTGACTCAGACCTGGCCCACGCCGGGACGCGAGCTCAAGGTGGTCGTCGGCTTTCCGGCGGGCGGCGGCGGCGCCGATGTCAGCGCGCGCTTTTTCGCCTCCAAACTCGCCGAGGTGAGCGGGCATCCGGTGATTGTCGAGAACCGCGCCGGCATGATCAGTTCGCTGGGGGCGGACGCTGTCGCGAAATCGAAACCGGACGGCTACACCATTCTGCTCGCGCCGGCCTCGTCCTCGCACGCGGCGAACCTGGTGCTGTTCAAGAAGCTGCCTTACGATCCGGTGAAAGACTTCACACCGGTCACCACGCTGTATCGCACCACCTTCTTCCTCATGGTCAACGCCAAGTCGCCGCATCGCACCGTCGCCGAGCTGACCGCAGCGCTGCGCGCGGCAGGCTCGAAAGCGAGCTACGCCTACGGCAGCCCGCCGGCGCTGGCCGCGGCCGAGTTCTACAAGCAACGCGCCGGACTGCAGGCGGTCGGCATCGCCTACAAGACTGCGGTCGCGACCCTGGGGGAGATGTACAGCGGCGAGCTGGATTTCCAGTTTATCGACGCCACCTTCGCCTTGACGCAGATTCGCGCGGCAAAGATGCGCGCCTTGGCCATCACCTCCGGCCAACGCTCCACCCTTATCGACCTGCCCACCATGGCGGAAGCCGCCGGCATTGCGGAATTTGATATAGCACCATGGTGGGCGGTGTTCCTGCCGGCGGGCGCACCACCGCAAGTGGTCGCGCGGCTGGAAGGTTGGTTCAACCAGGTGGTTGCGCTCGAGGACACGCGCAAGTATCTGGCCGGCAATGGCGCGGAACCGCTGCCGGGCAACCCGAAGTTGGTCGCCGAGTTGCTGAGCCGCGAAATCCGCAAATGGGTCGAGCTGGCCAGGATTGCCAAGTTCGAGCCGGAGTGATGCCGAGAGGAAACTGAAAGAATTGAGAATCGTCCCGGCGCGTAAGGCGGGAAGGATCAGCCGCTTGCTTCAGGCAGAGGGCGCCGCAACTGCCAGAGCTTGTCTTCGCTCAGTCCACCCCGCGTCCAGAATATCCACGTATCGGTCGAATCGGTACACGCGTCCCCTGCGTTGCCCCGTAATCTCGCGCAGTATTTGCAAATGCTCGAAACGTCCGATCCAGGAAATAGCTGTATCAAGCGAGACTTTCAGATGTTGTTGCACACCACGGGCGGTGATGATTGGGTATCGATACAGGAGCCTGACCAATTCCACGCCACGGGCTTGTCCAGCTAGAATTTTTTCCATATCCGCCTGCAACCTGACGATTTTCTCGGAAACGGCGATCGCGTCCTTGGCCGCCAATTCGACGCCGAGCAACATGAAATTTGCCAATTGCTGCCAATCGCCCTTTGATCGCACCTGCGTCAACCGGGTGTAGTACTCGGTCTTGTTTTCCAGAAGATACAGACTGAGATACAAGAATGGTCTCTCGAGTTTTTTCATCTGGCAAAGCATCAACGCGATCAGGAGCCGCCCTATTCTTCCATTTCCGTCGGCAAAAGGATGGATGGTTTCGAATTGAGCGTGCGCAATCGCGCAGCGGACCAGCGCAGGCATGAGACTCTGGTGTTCGTTGATGAAATATTCAAGGTTCCCCAACCCCATGTACATCTCCATCTGTGGCGGGGGCACGAAGTCGGCTTCTGCTGGGCTGGCTCCCTTTCGTCCTATCCAGTTTTGTTTATCCCTGAATGAGCCAGGTTTCGCCTGTTCGTAACCTTCTAGGAGGATGCCATGGAGATCCCTGAGCAGCGCCGAGGTGAGCTTCTCTGTTTGGAGGCGCCGGAGCCCTTCATTGAATGCCCGCACGTAGTTGACGATCTGCTCAATTTCTTTGTTGGTCCCGCGAGGCGCGTCTTGAACTTCATACCTCAGGACTTCATCCAGAGTGCAAGATATGTTTTCAATCTCGGAACTGAGTATGGCTTCTCGCCGGACGTACATTCCGACAAACAGGTCCGGGTTCGGAATGGACATCGATAGTTGTGCGAGCTTGCCCAAATGAAATTCGGCGTTGGTCAGCGCCAGTATCCCTTCTTCATTGAGTTGAAAGTCGGGGTGTGGGGGCAACGGATTGGGGAAATAGGCTAGATAGCCCTCCGGTACCTGAGCCGTCTTTCCAGCCGTAGATTGCATCGGGATCATGCCTGCTCCAACTCTGACCCTATCGATCAAGAACTGACAAGTTTGCTATTTAATCGACAAAATACTATATATATCGATTAATTTTCTTAGATTAAGCTTACCCCAAAATCGAGATTAAATCGATAAAACAGGAGAAATGTCGATTAACAGAGGTGCTTAACCGATCAAAAATCGAGTTGGAGCACGCGACGCTCCAGGGCTAAGATTCTTCGAAGGCTTCCTTGCGCGCAAGTTCAAGCTCGCGCAGCACCGCCCCCGAGTCACCCGGACGTGTGTCCGCGGCAACGCGTCCGCTTAGTTTGACACCGGGCACCAGCAG
>JBJXEY010000215.1:0-3962 GCA_046153355.1 Burkholderiales bacterium | reverse complement strand
GCCGCCGCGACCTTCATCACCGGCTCCCAGTTGGGGTCGGTCATGTCAGTGACCAGTACATCACCCACCTGGACTCGCGCCATTTCTGAGGCATCTTTCACAATGCGCACCACGCCAGCGCCGATCTTCTGCCCAATGGCGCGCCCCGATGCGAGCACATTGGATTGCTCCTTCAACTGGTAGCGCTCCTGGGTTTCAGTCTTGCGCGATTTCACCGTTTCCGGACGGGCCTGAAGAAGGTAGAGCTTGCCGTCGACGCCGTCTTTGGCCCACTCAATATCCATGGGGCGTTGGTAATGCGCCTCGACCTTGGCGGCCATTTCGGCCAGGGCGATGACATCACCGTCTTCGAGGCAAAACCGGTTACGGTCGAATTGCGCGACTTCAATGGTTTTGACTGATTGACCCGCAGATTGATTCTCAGCGAAAACCATTTTTTGCAGCTTCGAACCTAGACTCTTTCTCAGGATTGGGTATTTACCCGAGCGCAATGCGGATTTGTAGACGTAAAACTCGTCCGGGTTCACCGCGCCTTGCACCACCATTTCGCCCAATCCCCATGAGGCAGTAATGAAAATTACATCTTGAAAACCAGACTCCGTATCCAATGTAAACAGCACTCCGGAGGCACCACTGCCGCTACGAACCATGCGCTGTACGCCTGCCGATAAGGCCACGGCTCGGTCGGCGTATCCCTTGTGAACACGGTAAGAAATTGCCCGATCGTTATATAACGAGGCAAATACATGCCGTATCGCCTCCAGCACATTGGGTAGGCCGTGAATATTGAGAAACGTCTCTTGCTGCCCGGCGAAGGAGGCATCCGGCATATCTTCCGCGGTAGCGCTGGATCGCACCGCCACCGACGCATTGCCACCCTCCATCAGTTCCGCGTAAGCCGTTTCGATCTCCTGGGCGAGATTTTCCGGAAGGGGCGCCTGCAATATCCAGGAGCGTATGTCTGCCCCGGCGCGTGCGAGCGCTTCGACATTCTCGACATCCAGGGAAGCGATGCGTTCCTGAATGCGTCCCTTGAGATTTCCATGCAACAGAAATTCTTCGTAGGCGTGCGCCGTGGTTGCGAATCCACCCGGTACAGCAATTCCCGCTTTACTTAGCGCTCCGATCATTTCGCCCAGAGAGGCGTTCTTTCCGCCCACCGAATCGATATCGCTCATTCCCACCTGGTGCAATCGCACCACGTAACGGGGCTGGTTCATTTGGATTTCCTAGTGAAATGCGATGTTCGAAAGAGGGTTATTTTACCTATTGATAGAATCCATTTTTCCTGACGTAGAGGAAAATTGCACATTCGTCTTACGCACCAGTTGTCGACTATGACGGCGCGCACGCATCCAATAATTTGAAAAAACAATATGCCCACCCAACAACGCACTGTTTTCGTGGTATCCGATGGCACGGGGATTACCGCCGAAATGCTCGGCCACAGCCTACTCACGCAATTTGAAGGCATCGGGTTCGATCAAATCACCATTCCATTCGTCGATAACGAGGACAAAGCCGCCCAATGCGTGCAGCGCATTCGCGAGGCTATCTTGCACGATGCATCTCGCCCGATTGTTTTTTCAACGCTGGTAAACAGCGAGGTACGGCATGCGGTGCGCGCGGCGGGAGCGTTCATGTTGGATTTCTTTGAGATGTTTTTGGATCCTCTTGAAGCCGAACTTGGCATGCGTTCGACGCATACCGTGGGCAGATCGCATAGCGCCTTTGACAGACAGGGTTATTCCAACCGCATTGAAGCCATCAATTTCGCCATGGCGCATGACGATGGGGTCTCCTCCCGTGAGTTTGACAAAGCGGACGTGATCCTGGTCGGCGTATCGCGGAGCGGCAAAACGCCCACCTCCCTGTATCTTGCATTGCAGTTTGGCATCAAAGCTGCGAACTACCCTCTTATTCCGGAGGATTTCGAGCGCAATGTTTTGCCCACGCCTATTTTGCCGTATCGAAAAAAACTCTATGGATTGTCGATCCAGGCCGAACGGTTGCGGGAAATCCGCAATGAACGACGACCTGACAGTCACTATTCGAATATTGATAATTGCCGTATCGAGGTGCAACGCGCCGAGAGTTTGATGCGCCGCGAGGGAATACGCTGGGTGAATTCGACCACCAAGTCAATCGAGGAAATCGCCACCACCATAGCCCAGGAATTTAAGCTGAATCGCAACGTCTACTAAAAGGCGTGCGATTGGGTCGACGCGCATTGCCTCGGTTGTACGCGCCTTTGCCTTACTTATTAGTGCCTTTGCCTCAATTGTTCAAATAGACAGACCGCGACCGCAGCGGCGACATTGAGCGATTCCGTCAATCCCACCATCGGTATGGTCACTTTCTTAGTCGCGATAGCTACAGCGCCGCAGGACAGGCCTGCCCCTTCATTGCCAAACATCCAGATGGTCGGCTCGCGTAAATCAATCTCGTGCAAGGTGATGCCACCACCTGCTTGAGTGGCGAGCAGCCTACCTCGGGCGCCCGCCTGCAATCGATCAAGCGTGACATTCTCGTGAATAGCAAGGTGAAAATGTGCGCCCATGCCAGCGCGCACAACCTTTGGCGACCAGGCAAAAACGCATTTCGAGGACAAATACACATCACGCACCCCAGCCGCCAGCGCAGTGCGAAATATGGAGCCTAAATTGCCAGGGTCTTGAATTTCCTCGAGATACAAGCCGGCATCGATGTTTTCCGGCATCGGCGGCGGCAAAGGTGTACTGATGACCGCCAGAATCCCAGAGCTTGTCACCACTTGGGAGATTTGCGCGAGCAGTTTGTCCTCGATGATTGCCTTGGTTTTCGCTTCCGCTTTCTCCATCAAGGCGACAACTGCGGAACGTTGCATGCCCGACTCACTGGCGACAATCGACTCAAGCGCTGGCAGCCCTGCCCCGCAGTAGGCTTCGATCAAATGTTCGCCATCCAGGATGGTTGTGCCGCTATGACGCCGTTCACGTGAGGAAGCGGATAGCTTAACCAACTGCTTCAGTAATGGATTGTCGCGCGACCGAATAGTTTTCATGTCAGTAGTCGTTCGACACCGTCGAGCGCGCGTCGCACTGGCGCGAAGCTGCGCCGATGAATATCGCAGACGCCATATTGCTCGATTGCCTTCAAATGCGCTGCTGTTGGATATCCTTTGTGCCGATCAAGCCCATAACATGGGTAGAGTTGATGGAGCCTGCGCATTTCGCCATCTCTTGCCGTCTTGGCGAGTATCGACGCTGCGGATATTTGCGGCACTGTCGCATCGCCCCTGACCACGGCACGGGTTGGTATATCCAAGTTTGGTCGTTGATTGCCATCAACCAATACCAGGGAAGGTGTCATGCCCAGCGCCAAGACCGCGCGCTGCATCGCGAGTAGGCTCGCCCGAAGTATATTCAAGCGATCAATTTCCTCCACCGAGGCTTGGGCGATAGCCCATGCCAAGGCCTGTTCTCGAATCGATTGGGCCAAGATATCGCGACGGCGCGCGCTCAGCACCTTGGAATCCGCCATGCCTGCGATCGGTTGATTTGCGTGAAATACCACGGCAGCAGCGTACACCGGACCGGCAAGAGGCCCACGGCCTGCTTCATCCACTCCACAGATCAGGCCGTCTGAAGCCATGTCATTGCCACGTCGGCCGCGCGTTCCGAGGCGTCGCGCCGCAGGAGTTGATGCATTGCGGCGAATCGTTCTGGCAGTGCTCGGCGAATTTGCGGGTCTTGGGAAACGTTAAATAGAGCCTGCGACAGATTTTCTGGTGTCGCATCGTCTTGAAGAATCTCAGGCACCACAAACCGACCCTCGATAATATTGGGCAATCCCACCCAAGGCTGGTAGCGCATACGCGAAATCATGCTCCACGAGGTAGGCGACATGCGATAGGTAATGACCATCGGCTTACGATACAGGGCGGTCTCCAAGGTAGCGGTGCCACTGGCGACCAGCACCGC
>JBJXEY010000207.1:0-3580 GCA_046153355.1 Burkholderiales bacterium | reverse complement strand
CGACGTTGCTGGTGACGGCACCACCACCGCCACCGTGCTGGCCCAGGCGATTGTTCGCGAAGGCCTGAAGTCGGTCGCCGCCGGCATGAACCCGATGGACCTGAAGCGCGGCATCGACAAGGCCGTCGGCGCGGTGGTCGAGGAACTCAAGAAGCTCTCGAAGCCCTGCTCCACGTCCAAGGAGATCGCCCAGGTCGGCGCCATCTCCGCCAATGCGGACGCCGACATCGGCAAGCGCATCGCCGATGCGATGGACAAGGTCGGCAAAGAAGGCGTTATCACTGTTGAAGACGGCAAGGGCCTGAACAACGAGTTGGAAGTTGTCGAAGGTATGCAATTTGACCGCGGCTACCTCTCGCCCTACTTCATCAACAATCCCGACAAGCAGATGACCATGCTGGATAACCCTTTCGTGCTCCTGCACGACAAGAAGATTTCCAACATTCGCGACATGCTGCCGATCCTCGAGCAAGTGGCCAAAGCCGGCCGTCCGCTTTTGATCATCGCCGAAGAAGTCGAAGGCGAAGCGCTCGCGACCCTGGTGGTGAATAACCTTCGTGGCATTCTGAAGACTTGCGCCGTCAAGGCCCCGGGCTTTGGTGATCGTCGCAAAGCCATGTTGGAAGACATTGCCATCCTGACCGGTGGCCAAGTGATCGCCGAAGAAGTCGGCCTGACCTTGGAGAAGGTTACGCTGAAGGAACTCGGCCAAGCCAAGCGCATCGAAATCGGCAAGGAAGAGACCACCATCATCGACGGTAACGGCGATGCCAAGGCAATCGAAGGCCGCGTGAAGAACATTCGTGTTCAGATCGACGAAGCCACCTCTGACTACGACAAGGAAAAGCTCCAAGAGCGCGTTGCGAAACTCGCCGGCGGTGTGGCCCTGATCAAAGTTGGCGCTGCCACCGAAATCGAGATGAAGGAAAAGAAGGCTCGCGTGGAAGATGCATTGCACGCCACCCGCGCTGCGGTCGAAGAAGGCATTGTGGCGGGCGGCGGTGTTGCGCTCCTACGTGCCCGCTCGGCCCTCGACAAGTTGAAGGGTGACAACCCCGATCAAGACGCCGGCATCAAGATTTTGCGCCGTGCCATTGAAGAGCCTCTGCGTGCCATCGTGACTAACGCGGGCGCCGAGCCTTCAGTCGTGATCAACAAGGTCCTCGAAGGCAAAGGTAACTTTGGTTTCAATGCGCAGACCGAAGGTTATGGCGATTTGGTTGAAATGGGCGTGGTCGATCCGACCAAGGTAACCCGTACAGCGTTGCAAAACGCAGCTTCGGTTGCCGGCCTTCTGTTGACCACTGACTGCGCAGTTGCAGAACAAGTGGAAGACAAGCCACGCGGCGGCGGTGCTCCCGATATGGGCGGCATGGGCGGCATGGGGTGGTATGGGTGGCATGGGTGGGATGGATATGTAGAGAACAGGGGGAACCCTTGCGGGTTCCCCCCGTTACCCCCCTCCGCAATGGGAATAAGGAACAGGGGGAACCCTCGCGGGTTCCCCCCGTTACCCCCCCTCCGCATAGGAAGGGCAAGAACAAAACCCCGCTTCGGCGGGGTTTTGTTTTGGGAGGGCCGTTTTACTTCGTTATCGGGGCTTTGTTACACTGAATTCGAGTGATTGCGCTCCGTGTGGCTTGGCTTGGGGGACGGGTATGCGGATTCTTATCGCGGAAGATGATGCGTTATTGGCGGACGCGTTGACGCGCAGTTTGCGTCATTCGGGTTATGCCGCTGATCATGTGAAGGATGGCATCGAGGCCGATACCGCCTTGAGCGCCAGTGAATTCGATCTGTTGATATTGGATCTTGGTCTACCAAGATTGTCCGGGCTTGATCTACTCAAGCGCTTGCGTGGCCGCGGTTCGACGGTGCCGATTCTTATTCTTACCGCGATGGATGGCGTCGAAAATCGCGTGCGCGGTTTGGATCTGGGCGCTGACGATTACCTTGCTAAACCGTTTGCTTTAGCCGAGCTTGAGGCGCGCGTGCGCGCGCTGACGCGCCGGGGACAATCGGGATCCTCGACGATTCTCACCCATGGCCACTTGAGCTTTGATCTGGTGGGGCGCGTGGCGCGCATTGACGGAAATTTGCTGGAACTTTCGGCGCGGGAGTTGGCTTTGTTGGAGATTTTCATGCAACGTTCCGGTCGCATGTTGAACAAACAGCAACTCATGGATCACCTTTGCCAATGGGGCGAGGAGGTGAGTACCAATGCCATCGAAGTGTATGTTCATCGGTTACGCAAAAAACTCGAAATAGGCGGAGTGCGCATTCTGACGGTGCGTGGACTGGGCTACTGTCTGGAAAAACCCCGCTACGTTGCGGCGTGAATGGCGAAATTTAGACGACAAAACACGTTGCCGCGAGGTCATCTGCGGTTAAGCCAACGACGCTAACAAGATAAGGCGGAGCATGCCGTTTCGTTTTCTCACCCAGGAAAAGCAGCACCGTCAACCCTCGTTGTTTGGCGAGATCTTCGATTGGATGTTGGCGCCATTGCTGATTTTGTGGCCGCTATCGATGGTGCTGGAATATTCGCTAGCGACTTCGGTTGCCAATGCCGTCTACGACCGCGAATTGCGCGATGCAACCATGGTGGTGGCACGTAACCTATCCTGGGAGAACAACCGCCTGCAATTGGAAATGCGCGACGCGGCGCGCCAGTTGCTGTTGGCGGATGAACAAACCGAGGCAGTGTTTCAGGTGCGTGGCGCCAATGACGACATACTGCACGGTGACCCCGACCTTGCGAACGCTGAATTTCATAGCGATCAGGAGCCGAATAAAGTTTATCTGCGTGACGCTCTATTGCGCAGTAACGAGGTGCGCGTGGCCTACATGTTCGCGCAAGTGCGCGGTATGTCGGGCGCGGTTTTGGTACAGGTCGCGGAGACGCATCAAAAGCGCACCTGGCTTGCTTCCAACATCATTGGCGGATTGTTGGCGGCGCAGTTCGTTCTTATCCCAGTGGCTTTGTTGATGGTTTGGTTCGGGTTGTCCAAGGGCATTGAGCCGCTGAATGAGATTACCGCCGCGATTCGATCAAGGAAACCCAGTGATCTCTCGCCTATCGAGCCATTGGAGGCGCCCGAGGAGGTGCGCCCCTTCGTGCATTCGATCAATGAGTTGATGTCGCGGCTGGATCAAAGCATCGGCGCGCAGCAGCGATTCGTGGCGGACGCGGCGCATCAGATGCGCACCCCCATCGCGGGCCTCAAGACGCAGGCGGAACTGGCCATGAGGCAGCGTGATCCGAATAGCATTCAACACGCCATGCGGCAAATAGCGGCGGGGGCCGACCGCGCGGCGCGCCTCATTAACCAATTATTGATTTTGGCGCGCACCGAGGCCAACGCGCCTTCGCCGTTCGCCCGCATCGATCTGTGCACCGTGGCGCGCGGCTCGGTGCGCGACTGGGCAGGGCGTGCACAGGATCGTCACATCGATTTGGGATTCGAGGGTGACGCGCAACAAATCTATATCGATGGTAACGAGATGCTGTTGTGCGAACTCTTATCCAATTTATTGGATAACGCGCTGCGCTACACCCAGGAAGGCGGCAAAGTGACCG
>JBJXEY010000191.1:0-3191 GCA_046153355.1 Burkholderiales bacterium | reverse complement strand
GAGCCGCCCGTCGACAAGATGCGGTTGCGCAAACAAAGTGCCCGCCGGAGGAGGGCCATCATGAATGCCGGCGCCAATAGACAGTGTGCGCACCTGCGGCACCCGCTCCGGGCCCTCTGTGGCAAAGCTGCGGTCGCGCCGCGCTGCAACCTCACGGTCAGTGGTCTGGATAACCGCGCCCAGCCTGACAGCAAGTTCGATCACGGCGCCTACATGGGCCTTGCGCTCAGGGCCGTAGCTGTCTAGCAGCGATGGCGCCGAGTCGCCGCGCACCACCCGCAGAAGCTTCCAGGCAAGATTGAAAGCATCCCGGGTGCCGGCGCACAGGCCCTGGCCCAGAAACGGCGGCATCTGGTGCGCGGCATCGCCCGCGATGATGAGGCGGCCTTGTCGCCAGGTTTGCGCCACCAGCGAATGAAAGGTATAAATCACCGCGCGCTCCAATTGCGCATCTTGCGGGCCGACCCAACGCGATACCAGCGGCCAGAAGCCTTCCGGTTGGGTCATGCGCGCCGGATCGTCGCCTGGCATCACCATGATCTCCCAGCGCAAGCGGTCGCCGCGCGGATGGATGTAGGTCATCGGCCGTGCCGGGTCGCAGAACTGAGTGGTGTATTCGGGCAAAACCACCGGCCGGGTGCGAATCAGATCGAGCACCAGCCACGGTTGGTGCAACCCATAGTCGTGTTGACGGGTGCCAATCAGGCGCCGCACCAGTGAGCGCGCGCCATCGCAGCCCACCACATAGCGCGCCTGCACCCTGTGCAGTTCTCCGTTAGCGAGATTCTCCACCCGCAGAGTCACTGCCTGCGGCGACTCGTCGATGGCAAATACATCGTGGCGCAGATGCACCGCAACGTTCGCAAACCGCTCTACGCCGCGCCGCAGGCACTTTTCCAGATCGGGCTGATGAAAGTAAAGGTCGTCAAGCCAGCCCTGCGGCCCGGGCGCAGTCGGGCCGGGCCGCTCCACGAGCAACTCCCCCGCGGCATTCTCGAAACGCATTCCCTTCCACGGCACGGTGATCGCCTCGACTTCGACCGCGAGCCCCAGCGTCTGCACGATGCGCATCACCTCTCCATCGATATGACCGGCGCGCGGCGCGTGATAGACGCCCGCCTCGCGCTCGAACACCGCCACAGACAGCCCCGCGGCACCGAGCAGATTGGCAAGCACTTCGCCCACCGGACCGTATCCGACAATGGCTACATCAACTATCGCTGCTTCCGGGGGCGTCATACCGATGCCGTCCCGATACTATGAGTTGCACCCAGTGAGTCCATCGCCTGCGCTTTCAAGCAAATCGACATCGTGACTCCTCCACCGATCCGGGTCGGAAATTATTTAATATTTCTCACAATACGCGAATTATTAAATATTTGCAAGACGCCTCGAACATCCGGTCAGCATGTCAAAATTGGCGCTGAAGCCATTCCGGAACAAATATGCCCTCCAGTTCGTACAAGATGCTTTCCGTGCTCGACCTGTATAGCGCCGAGATGCCGGTGTGGACCGTCGAGGCCATTGCCACACAATTGCAATGCTCGGTGGCCACGGCTTACCGCTACGTCGGCGATCTGTTCGCAGCCGGCCTGCTGACGCGAGTGACAGGGGGAAGTTATGTTCTGGGAGCACGCATCGTACGGCTCGACCTGCTGATGCGCGAAGTCGATCCTATTGCTGCCATCGGGCGGCCTCTGATAGGCGCCCTGGTTGCGCAAACGGGGTGCGACATACTCCTGTCAAATGTCTACGGCGACCAGCTCGTGAACGTCCTTCACCAGCGCGGCAGCGAGATGCTGCCGATCTCCTTTGTACGCGGGCGCCCTCACCCGATGTTCCGTGGCGCGATGGCGAAAGCAATGCTCGCCTTTATGAAGCGTTCGCGTATTTTGAGAATCTATAAATCTCACACAGAGGAGATCGCTGCCGCAGGTCTGGGGAATAGCTGGATCATCTTCTGGCGTGCATTACAAGCGATTCGAAAGCGTGGTTACGCCGACAGTTTCGGCGAACTGGATCAAGGCGTGGTGGGGCTTGCCGCCCCGGTATTCAACGGTCCGGATTTGCTGGGAAGCATCGGGCTGGCGCTTTCCGAAGAGCGCTTGAAATTGATGAATCCCGCGCATCTGGCCAGCCTGGTAGTCGACTGCGCCGCGCAACTGAGCCGCGGCATCGAGGGCATCGCTCATCCGAAAACTGCGGTGATCAAACCGCAGAGCAACTGAGTCTCTGGCGCAACGGGGTGACGCCGGTCCAAGGTTACAATCCTAGGCCTCCTCGAAGGCGCGCTAGCAAAACGAGGTGTATCCGCCGAAACCGCCGCCGCGGCAGGGATCGAACGTTTGCAGGGCGGCGGATAAACGCCATTCGTTATCACGGACATATGAAACGCCCAACCAACGTTCCCAACACCAAGCACCGGAGTGCCAAGAGTCAGCGACAAGCGCAGGCGGTTGACAAGCTACTGCAACGAGGTTTTGAGCTACACCAGCAAGGGCACCTTGCGGCTGCGCGGGATATCTACGAAGAAGTGCTCGCAATGCAACCTAAACAATTTAACGCATTGCAATTGTTAGCTACGCTGGCGAGTCAAAGCAATAATCCCCAATTGGCGGTGGAACTCTTTGGCAAAGCGATCGAAATCGACCAAAGCAATGCCGATGTTTACGCCAATCGCGGCATTGCGTTTAAAAACCTCGCGCTCTATGACGAAGCGGTGGCTAGTTATGATCGAGCAATCGCGCTTGCGCCAGACTACTACGAGGTCCACTACAATCGTGGTATCGCGCTTAAAGACTTAGGTCGCTTCGACGAAGCCGTGGCCAGCTTTGATCGCGCCATCGCCATAAACCCTAATTTCGCCCAAGCCCACACCAACCGTGGCGTTGCGCTCCAAGACCTTGATCGCGCGGACCAAGCCTTGGCCGCCCATGATCGAGCCATAACACTGCGGCCGAATGACGCGGAAGCCCATTGCAACCGCGGCGTTGCGCTGCAAAGCCTTGCGCGCTTGGACGAAGCCGTGGCCAGTTTCGATCAAGCCATTGTTTTGAAACCGGACTTTGCTCAGGCCTATGCGAACCGCGGCAACGTGCTCCAAGACCTTATGCGCTTGGATGAAGCCATGGCCAGTTACGATCGAGCCATAACCGTTCAACCGGATTACGCCAAAGCCTATTTGGACAAAT
>JBJXEY010000185.1:0-41408 GCA_046153355.1 Burkholderiales bacterium | reverse complement strand
GAAATCGTCACATTGATGGCCGAGACCAGTCTAGGGCTAGACTAATCGCGCCCATAAGGGCTAGGGAATACGAGCACGAAAGCCTAAGATGGCACTTTCGAAAACACGTAGCAATAGTCAAAATATTAAAGGCGGTTTGTGATACCTAAACGCGTACTGGTGGTTGACGACCACCCCGTCAATCGACTAGTGGTGAAACTGATTCTCGATCCTGCGGGCCATTTGGTCGTGCTAGCGGAGTCGGGAGAAGAAGCACTGGAGCGGCTCGCGGAGGGAAAATTCGATGCCGTGCTTCTCGATATCAGCATGCCGGGAATGAGCGGCGAAGCCACCTACCGCCGCATACGCGAGAACCCCACCTGTGCCGGCGTGCGCATCATCGCCTATACCGCGCATGCACTAGACAGTCAACGCCTGGAACTTCTCGATCAGGGCTTCGACGAGGTGCTCACCAAACCGATTTCCCGGCAGTCGTTATTCGCCGCGCTTGGCATAGCCGAATGAAAGCCTGGCCGGGAAAATGCAAGTCAATATCAGCGCCAACAAGTGAGCAAACAACATAAGCTCGCCGTTGCATTCGGCATTGGTGCGCTCACCGTAGTCGCATTGATCGGCTACCTTATTTGGTCGGGTTATGTTGAAGCGATTCGTCTGGTGCAGACCAGCTCGCGCAATTACGCGGCGATGATCGAAGCGCGCCTTGACGCAACCTTCCGGCGCGCTGAAGCGCACGTGTTGGAGTTGGCGCGGGACCTGCCGCGAGCGGCGTTATCCAAGGCAGCGGTGCCGCGTTACGCGGCCAGCATCGACGCCGGCCTGGATTTGCGCCGGCACAATTTTCCCGAGCTGGTGGGTCTGCGCGTATTCGATGCAGCGGGGGATTTAATCTATACCTCTGAGAGCCAAACCACGCCGCGCGCCAATGTGGTCGACCGGGATTATTTTCGCGTCTGGCGGGAGAGCAAACGGGACAGCCCTTTTTTCTCGGCGGCGGTGACCTCTCGCATCACCAATCGGCCGGCGATGTTCATCGCCCAAGCGATACGCGACAACAAGGGTGAATTAAGAGCCGTAGTGAGTGCTTCGGTGGAGTTGGGTTATTTCCAAAAGCTTTTCGAATCGCTGGATGTGGGCGCCGATGGCGTGATCGCGGTAACGCGCAGCGATAATTTCTCCTCGGTGGTGCGCTGGCCGCCCCTCAAGGATGGCGTCGGCTCCGTGCTACCGCCGGGAACGCCGACCCGCGAATCAGTGGCGGCGGGCAATCAATCCGGTACATTCGAATTGGTGGCCGCCGTCGATGGTGTTAAGCGCATCTATAGTTTTCAGGTACTACAGGGCTACCCCTTTTTCGTGGCTGCGGCCATTTCGCTGGATGACGCCTTGGCCGGCTGGCGCACGCGATCACTGATTGTCGGCCTGCCAAGCATGTTACTGCTCGCATTGCTCGGCTGGCTGATTTATTACTCCCTGCGCGCGGGCGAAAAACTCAACACCCTCAACATGGAGTTGGAAGATCGCGTCGCACGACGAACCGGCGAACTGGAGCATGCCAAAGGTGCGGCGGAAGAGGCGAACCTTGCCAAATCGCAGTTTCTGGCCAACATGAGCCACGAAATACGCACACCCATGAACGGTGTTCTTGGCATGACCGAAGTCCTGCTCGCCACACCGTTGAACGAACACCAAAAGGAGCTTGCCAACATCGTGTTGCAAAGCGGTCAATCCCTATTGCGAGTGATCGACGATGTACTGGATTTCTCCAAGATCGATGCCGGAAAGCTCGATATCGTTCACATCGATTTCGATTTGCGCGAACTGGCGGGCGAAATTGCCAACCTGATGGCGATAGAAATCGATAAAAAGGGGCTGCGCTTTGCGCAACAAATCGATGCGGACATTTCGCCATCGATCCATGGCGACCCTGGACGCCTGCGTCAGATTCTGGTGAATTTAATCGCCAATGCGGTGAAATTCACTAGCCATGGCGAAATATCTCTGCACATATCCAGATTGCCGGATTCGGGACTCGGTATACATCTACGTTTCGAGGTTCGCGACACGGGCATCGGTATCGCCGCAGAAAAGTTTGCGCACTTGTTTACCCCATTCACCCAAGCCGACAACTCCATCACCCGCCGCTTTGGTGGCACCGGCTTGGGCTTGTCGATCGTCAAACGCCTCGCCGAACTGATGGGCGGCGCAGTGGGTGCGGAAAGCGTTGAGGGCAAAGGATCGATGTTCTGGGTCGATTTGCCATTTGGAATTGAAGGCAAATCGTAGCTTAGCTCCAAGCTTGGCAATTACCGTCATGGTTCATAGTCGCGTATTTTCAGTGGAATGAACTGCCATGATCGATTCCGCGATTGAAGCTCAAGCGATCCATTCCATTGGGGCGCCGAGCGCCACCTTTCCTATGCCGCTTAATGGCGAGAATTCGAATCGCCGAGAAATAAACGCACTGGCAAACAATATGGAACATAAACGGGTTTTCGTCGTCGAGGATGAAACATTCAGTTCGATGATCCTGTGCCGCCAGCTCAATCAATTGGGCTACGTGGTGTGCGGTACCGCCAGCCAGGGCGATGCGGCATTGGCCGGCATTGAGTCGGCTCGCCCCGATATCGTCATGATGGACATTAACCTGAACGGCGATATGGATGGTCTTGAAGTTGCCCGCCGCTTGCGCGAAACCTATCCTGTGCCCGTGGTATTTCTAACCGCCTACACGGAATCCGAAGTCGTCGCTTCGGCCTCCACCGTTGGCGCCTATGGTTTTCTGGTGAAACCCTTCCAGGAACGTGAATTGCACGCGACTATCCAAGTGGCGCTGGCGCGCGGCGAATTCGACCGGCAAATGCGCGACCTCAATTCCTCGCTGGAAGAACGCGTGCGCTCCCGAACCGCGCAACTGGAACAGGCGATGGCGAATCTCAAGGAAGCCAACCGCGCCAAGGATGTGTTTCTCGAGAACATGAGCCACGAAATGCGCACGCCTTTAAATCACATCATCGGGCTTGCCGAGGTGCTGAAGTCATTGCCGGCGGCTGGCCCCAATGCCTCCGCCCTTCGCTGCGCCGAGAAAATTGGATTGGCGGGCTGGCGGCTGGCCCAGTATGTCGAATCGCTTCTCGATCTGAAAGCCATACAGCAAGCGCCGATGGATCTCTCGATGACGCCGATTCGAATCGCCCAGGTTATCGATGAAGCGGTGGAATTGACCACGCCTATGGCCACCGCGAAACATTTACGCATCCAATGGCGGCCCACAGCTTTGCATGAGGCGCACGCCATCGCCGATCACGACCGGCTGATGCAGGTGTTGCTTTGCCTACTGTCCAACGCGGTCAAATACAACCGTTCAGGCGGTCAGATAAATATCGAACTACGCGAGAAAGACGGTCTTGTCGCCATCTCGATCACCGACACCGGTGAGGGAATGACCATCGCGCAACAAGCGCGCGCCTTCGAGCCCTTCGCGCGCTTCGTCCCGCAAGGCGAAGTCATCGGCGGAATCGGCATCGGCCTGACCGTGGCCAATCGCATCGCAACCTCCATGGGCGGACAGCTTGCATTGCAAAGCCGGCACGGTCAGGGGACCACGGCAAGCTTACGGTTGCGATGCCATTCGCTCTGACAAGGTATTTCGCACCACGGCAAGGCATACCAATTCACGTTTTTTCTAAGCGTGCCAATTCACATATTCTGACAATCTTTACAAAAAATGAATTGGCAGCTTCATTGCCCCTCCCTATAGTTTCGCCCTTCGCGGCGCGGCCGCACATTTGAAATTGGCTTTCGACCAATGAGCTTAAATTTATCCCCGACCCTGACTTCGCGGCTAAGGATCGTCCTCGCCGCGATAGCATTTGGCCTTGGCTTGGCGCTTTGGGTCGGCATCGAAGTCAAAACCGATTTTGACGACACCGTCGCCATGGTGGGTGCCAACACGCGCAATCTCGCAAAAATTCTGAATGAGCATGCGGTGCTTAGCATTCACCGCGTGGAATTGCGTCTCGCGCAAGCGTTGCAAGATGTCGGCGCGCAAAATTCGCGTCACGATGCGGCCACACTGCGCGGGATACTTCGATCCCGCCTGCCCGCCGATGGGCTGATTCAGGATTTGATGCTGCAGGATGCGCGCGGCAAGCTGGTTGCCGCCGCCATGGAGGATGGCCGCCTACACCTACCGGCCACGGCGGAACAGGATTACTTCGTCGCGCATCGCGAGCGCGCGGACCGTGGCTTGGTGCTGGGCGCGCCGGTCAAAAGCCAACTGGACGGACAATGGTTGCTGCCGCTCAGCCTGCGATTGAGTTCGCACGACGGAAGATTTGAAGGAGTAGTGGTGGCCGCCATGGAATTGGCGTATTTCCAACGGTTCTATCGCAGCGTCGACACCGGTAGCGATGGGTTCGTGACACTGTTTCTGCGCGAGGGGTGGATCGCGGCGCGCGTGCCCAACGATGAAAAGTTGATGGGGCGCAATTGGCGCGAGTCGCCCTTGTTTCGCGAACACTTGCCGCGCGCCCCGTCCGATTCGGTGCGGCAGGTGGTGGTGGCCGACGGTGTCGAACGTATCTACAGTTATCGTGCCTTGGAGTCCTATCCAATGGTGGTTTCCGCAGGTGTTTCGCTAGCCGATTCCCTCGCGCACTGGCGGAATCGGACCTGGATAAAAGGCTCGCTGCTGCTCCTTGCATTGATCGCCCTGGGCATCGGCGCGCAAAAATATGCCGCCTATCGCGGCGAACAAGAGCGCCAAGGTGCGCTGCGCGAGCAGGAGCTACGCGACGCACGCGATGCCGCGCAGGCAGCAAGCCAGGCAAAGAGCCTGTTTCTGGCCGCCATGAGTCACGAGATACGCACGCCGATGAACGGCGTATTGGGCATGACCGAGTTGCTGCTGGGCACGGAACTCAACCCACAACAGCGCAATTTCGCGCAAACCGCGCACAGCTCCGGGGTAGCGCTTTTAGCGATCATCAACGACATTTTGGATTTTTCCAAGATCGAGGCCGGAAAACTGGAGCTGCATAACCAGGTGTTCGATATTTGCGAGTTGGCGACCGGCGTCGTGAACTTGCTGCAACTGGGGGCGCGCCGCAAGAACCTGGGGTTCGAGCTGCAACTGCCCGCGGAATCTGCCATGCACGTGCTGGGCGACGCCAGTCGTCTGCGCCAAGTACTGGTGAATCTGGTGGGCAACGCAATTAAGTTCACCGAGCGCGGCTCGGTGAGCTTGCGCGTGCTCTCGCTCGCGGACGCATCCACGAGCGTGGCGGATGCTGCGCAGTCGATCACCCACCTGCGATTCGAAGTAACCGATACCGGCATCGGCATCGCGCCCGATCAGCATCAGCGCATTTTCGATGCATTCGCCCAAGCCCCTGGGCGGGGCACGGTCGGCGGCACCGGATTGGGTTTGCCTATATGTAAGCAACTGGTCGAAAAAATGGGCGGCTCTCTGGGCCTCACGAGCGCGCCTGGCAATGGATCGACCTTCTGGTTCGAGTTAAAACTCTCGCGACAGACTGGCGCGGAAGTTCCGGCGCCGATCACGGCCAAACAGGCGCCCACGCATTTGCAGGCACGGGTTTTGGTGGTGGAAGACCATCCTATCAACCAAGCGGTTGCGCGCACCATGTTGCAAAACCTGGGTTGCAAGGCGGAATTCGCCAATGATGGCTACGCAGGGCTGAATGCGTTCGATGGCGGTGGATTCGATCTGGTGTTGATGGATTGCCAAATGCCGGGCATGGATGGTTACCAGGCGACGGTGCAAATTCGCCGTCGCGAAGCCGCTCGCGGCGCAGGCAACCGCATACCGATTATCGCGCTCACCGCCGGTGCGGTGGCTGGGGATCGGGAACGCTGCCTCGCGGCCGGGATGGACGATTACGTGAGTAAGCCCTTCTCCATGGAGCAACTGGCTCAAGCCATTGAGCGCTGGCTGCCTGGCTCGCCGGGGGCCGCGCCGCGCATACCGGCGCCTGCGGTGCCGTCGAATCACGTTGACTCGCGCTTATTCGATGAACTGTTGGCGCAGACCGGCAGTGACGCAAGCATGCTCAAGGAGATCGTGCAAATCTATCTGGACGATACGCCCAAGCGGCTGCAAACCTTGCGCTCCGCGGTTCGCCAGGGCGATACCGCCACCATGACCGGCTGCGCACATGCGCTTAAGGCGCCCAGCGCCAGCATGGGGGCCATGATTTTCTCCTGGCAGTGCGAACGCATGGAGTCCCTTGGCCGCGACGGCTCGATCCAAGGCGCGGCGGAACTGATGTCTTCCATGGAAGAAGAACACTTACAAGTGGCCTCGGTGTTGACCGTGCTCACCGGCCAACCATAACGCGCCGCCGGCGGACTTCCAATGGTCTAAACCTTGCCCTTAACCCTTCTGCCGCACCGCCAACACCGCCTGATTGCGCAAGGTCTTGAGTAGGTTCAACTCCTCGGGTTTGAAGCGCAGCCGCGCGGCGATATGGTCGCGGTAGCAGGCCGGGATGTATTGTTTGATCTTGTCCCCGTCGATATCCTCGATGCAGATATCGGCTCCTTTATTAGTGGCCGCGTAAAACACATCGCGGCTATTGCCAAGCGGTATCGAAAAAGGTTTCTTGAGCAAAACCTCTACATCATCACCAAAGCCGAAACGCGCGCGTAACCCATTGGTCTTGTTGTCACGAATACAAAGCAACACCCGCGTGAAGCCGATACCTCGACGTAAAAATAGGGGACGTACCACGTTATTCGACTAATGATATTCCATTAAGGAATTGAAATTTCTATTTACTTCTCTTCTAATATAGCTTCTCATGTAGGAAACTATAGAAATTACATGGCGCTTGTCTATACGCTATGTGCTACTGCGAGCGACGCGACATCTTTGGTGCTTTCCCGCGTTACCTCAAAGCAGATCGCCAAGGCCGCGTTCGACCGCAAGGGCATTCTTTAGATCTAGGCGCGCGTCGCCGACGAAGGCCGGCCGGTCCTGCCTTCGCGCGCCCGGCGGCCGGTGATCTGCTCGATGTCGGCGATGAATCGTTCCGCCCCCAGGGCGTAGCCCGCATTGGCGGCTCTGCGTATTTGCGCAAGTTCCGATTCATCCTCATCGGCGAGCAACAACTCCCGATAAGCGCTTTGCCGGCCAGGGCCATCCGCGCCAAGACGCAGATACTCGACATGTGGTGTCAATAGCAGGTCGATCCTGCCCAAGGCGTTGCCAGAGTAGCTCGACCACCGGTATTCGCCAGGATGCGCGGCCATCCCTGCGCGCACCGGGTTCATCTCGATATAGCGATGGCAACGTAGCAGGTAGGCCTCGGTTTGCACCAGACTGGCGCGAAACCGCCCCTCCCAAAGCGAACCACTACGGCCATGAACTCGATTGATGTATTGAACGTATTGCTGACCAAGGCTTTTCATCAGGAGCGACGCGCCTACCGCATCCTGCGGGGTGAGCAGCAGGTGCACGTGGTTGGTCATCAGCACATAGGCATGAATGGCGCAGCAAAATTCATCGGCCAACCGGCCTAAGTGGTGTAGATAATATTGGCGGTCTGTGTCGGCAAAAAAGCACGCCCCGCGATTATTGCCGCGCTGGATGACATGCAGCGGTATTCCGGGGGCACGTATGCGGGCTCGGCGGGGCATTGTCGGCGTCTCCATTGGTCGGCGTTCCTAAGGATCAAACGCACGACTGACGTTTTGGCTGACAAGAACTGGAAAAAGCGTGGTACGTCCCCGGTTTTCAGAACTGGCGCCATTTTTCCTTCCAGATTAACGGTTCGATTGTTTGGCCTTTGCGCATACTCGTACCGCAATTCCGTGCCCCAGGCCCCGTTACGGAGAACGAACCGTTCGATCGCCAGGTTGAACAAGGTTGCAAGAACCTAGAACAGGGTTTCGATGAATACTTCCAACGCACACCAACAACTTCTATGGGTTGCCGCGATTGTCGCGGTTGTCACCGGCATATCGCTACCGGCGCTGTATTTCTATCAGGGGCTATCCGGCGAACGCGCCGCAAGCCAAAGGCTGGTGCACATGGAAGCCAAGGCCCTGTCTCGCGTCGTGGCAAACGATTCTGAAGACTGGAAGTTGCTGCGCGGTTCCCTATTGCAAGCGCTGGCCCTTAGCTATAACGAAGACACCTCCGTGATCGACGACGCCATCTTCATCACCGAGGCAGACGGCAACGTCATCCTCTCATCGGCCGACATGCTCGCCCAACCGCGCATCATCGCCCGCGCGCCTTTCGGCGATTCTGGCGTCACCGCCGGTTATGTTGAACATGTTGTCAGCCTTTGGCCGCTCTTAAAGCGAACCCTGGCAGTAGCGTTGGCGGGAGTCCTGTTGGGGGCCTTGATCTATGGCGTATTGCGTGCGTTGCCGCTGCGCGCCGTTGATCGCGCGCTGGCCGCTTTGCAGTCGGAGGTGACCCGCGCCGAGCTGGCGCTTGGTGAAACAGCAAGCACCGAAATCGCGCTGCGCGACAACGAGGCGAAACTTCTACGCCAAGCCAAAAACAACCACCTCTTGGAGACGCTTGCCGGGCTCGCCAACGGCGCGAGCACCCCCGAGGAAACGATACCCGCGTTCCTTCGCCACCTGTGCGAATTTACCGGTTGGCCGCTGGGCCATGCCACACTTTTGGATCGCGAGGAGGATTGCGCCATCGCGCGCGCGGACTACTGGCATGGCGCCAATGGGGAACGCTTCAATGCGTTCGTCGCTGCCACCAATGGATATCGCTACCCACTGAAGGAAGGGCGCTTCGCCAGCCAGGTGATTCGCACGGCGGCGCCAGTATGGGCGGCGGATCTCTCCATCGCCGGCCGCTTCAAGAATCTGGCGGATTTCGCCGGCTCAGGATTGCTTTCCGGCGTATGTTTTCCCATCACCTGCGCGCGAGAAGTCATTGGCTTTTTCGAGTTTTACTCACCCGCGGCCGTTCGGCCAGACGCCGACCTGGCCGATCTGATCGTGCGCGCGAGCGTGCATGTTGCACGCGTCGCCGAACGTGTCGAAGCCAGCCAAAAGATTTTCCGCCTCAACGCCGATCTGGAGCGTCGCGTCGCCGAGCGCGGCGCGCAGATGGAACAAGCCAATGCCGAATTGCTGGTGCGCAACCGCGAAACCACCTTGGTGGGCGAAATGACTGGTGTACTGCAAGTCGCCGAACATCTCGAAGAAGCCGGCAAGCTGGTGGCGCGCTACCTGCCGGTGGTGCTGGCCGATTCCGAAGGCGGCGCCCTGTATCTCATGCGCGCCTCGCGCGACCATTTGGAACGCTTGTCGTTTTGGGGAAACGCCGCCAGTGTCGTGAGTTTCCCCCCAGTGCAATGTTGGGGCATGCGCCGCGGGCAAATCCACGGGTCGCGCGATGGCGCGGTGCCGCTGCTATGCGACCACTTGGCTGCCGATGAGGCGATCGGGGGCAGTCTTTGCCTGCCCCTATTGGCGCAGGGCGAATCCCTGGGCCTATTGCAAATTGGCTACCCTAAGCCAAGTGATCGCGAGCATCAAGCAATGCGTATAAAGGCTGCGAAGCGGGTGGCCGAGCAACTGTCACTGGCTCTTGCCAATGTGCGCTTGCGCGACAGTTTGCGCGAACAGTCGATCCGCGACGCGCTCACCGGCCTGCACAATCGGCGTTATCTGGAAGAGTCACTCAATCGCGAGATGGCGCGTAGCGCCCGCGATGAGCAGCCCATGGCGCTATTCATGCTCGATGTGGATCATTTCAAACGCTACAACGACAATCATGGCCACGAAGCCGGCGACGCGGTACTGCGAGAACTGGGACGCGTGCTGCGCGAATGCGCGCGCGCCAGCGACATTGCCTGCCGCTATGGCGGCGAAGAGTTCACCGCCGTTTTGCCCAACACGCATCAAACCGAGGCAAGCGCCTGGGCAGGGCGTCTGTTGCAAAAAGTGCGCGCGATGCAGGTGCGTTTGGGTAGCCGCTCCTTGCCGCCAATCACAATATCGATGGGGCTCGCCGTGTTCCCACATCACGGCACCGGCGCCGACCCGCTGCTCAAAGCGGCCGATGCCGCGCTGTACGAGGCCAAACACACGGGACGCGACCAACTCAAGGTGGCGCCCCTCCCGGCTATCGTAACTCTGGTCTGACGCGAAACGCGGGTAACGAGACAGCGCGTGAAATCACCTTCTAATCTTTGGATCGGACCTTTTAGAAAGGCTTACGATAATTTCTTTTGGTTTTTGGGCATATGAGTAGCCTGTTAAACAGCACGCTTGTAGAGTTTGGCTTGACAAGCGCGGCGGCGCCCGACTTGGCGGCTTGGCAAGCGTTTTTGCGGCAAATCGCGCCATTGATCGACCGCAACGCAAGCGGCGCATTGCAGGACACCTCCGAACAGTCGCGCGCAAAGCGACCAAGTTGCTCATATTCGATTGGGATGTCCTGACCGACACCTCCGAAGTCCTCGGCGCGCCGGAACCAATCCGCGGGCCATTGCCCGAGAGCGGCAAATATCCGGATTTCTTCACGCAAGTTCACCCCGCCGATCACGCCCAATTCGATGCGGGTATTCGCCAATCGATGCTGGAAGAGGCGCGCGACCTGGCGCGGGCGGCCAATCTCGCGAAAAGCCGGTTTCTGGCCAACATCAGCCATGAGATCCGCACGCCCTTGAACGCGGTGATCGGCCTCCACGATATTCTGTTGCAAGGCGAAGCGAGCCCTGTGCAGCGCGATTACCTGGGAAAAATCGCCAACTCGGGAAAGTATCTGCTTGGCATCGTCAACGATGTGCTCGATCTGTCGAAGATCAAGTCCGGCAAGCTCGAACTGGAGAATATTCGCTTCGATTTGTACGGCATCTTGAACCACGCGGCAATGATGACGGGCATGCCCGCACAGGACAATCAACTGGAATTCGAACTCGACGCGCGCTCCGATCTGCCCGGGCATTTGCTTGGCGATCCGGTACGCATCGGCCAGGTGCTCACCAACCTATGCAGTAACGCGATCAAATTCACCCCGCAAGGCAAGGTCGCCCTGCTGGTGCGGCACAGGCCCCTCGATGCGAGGCGCGTAACGCTTGAATTCACGGTTAGCGATACCGGCATCGGCATGACGCCAGAACAACAGGCAAAGTTGTTCCAGCCATTCAGCCAGGCCGATAGTTCGACCACACGTCGATTCGGCGGCAGTGGATTGGGTTTGTCGATCTCGCGCCACCTTGTCGAATTGATGGGCGGCGCGATCTCAGTGACAAGCGAACCCGGTAAGGGAAGTCGTTTTAGTTTTTCGATCATATGTGGTCGCGTGCAAGCCCCGGCGCCCATCCAGGATGCGCGCGCCGAGCCTTTCGATATCGTTCTAATCGACTGGAAAATGCCGGACATCGATGATTCGCAGGCCAGCGCCGGCTCGCTGTACTCGACACTTGCCACGTGGGTACCGGGGACCGCGCGAAAATAAAACGGAGGATCGTTGCCCGGCCAATGGCGGGCACGGCGGGCATGGCGCACATGGCGCTGTCGAAGGTGCTTGCCCCACAACGTATGACGCAAGGCAATCCCGGTCACGGACGCGAAGGCGAAGGCGAAGGCGAAGGCCAAGGCCAAGGCCAATACCAAGGCGATTTTAATTCCGGTCTTTTCGCGCTCTAAAGTTTTGCTCTACCGCGTCGATACCTTTCAGTAGCGATTTTCTTTGCTTTTGGAGTTGTCGATGATCAAGCAAGTTCCTGTCGAACAATTGCGCGCGGGCATGTTCATACACGATCTCAATTGCGATTGGATGTCGCATTCGTTCGTGCGCACGCGTTTCAAAATTTCCGGCCACGAGGAAATCGAAAAGATCCTTGAAACCGGCACTCACGAGGTATACATCGATACTTCCAAGGGACTGGATGTTCCTTATGCGCCTACGGCGGCGCAAGCGCGGGAGGAAATGCTTACCCAAGTTCGGGCCGTCGCCGAAACGCCGGCCCCGCCGCTAAAAGTGGAATTCGCCGCGGAAATGGACCGCGCCGCCAATATCCGGCGCGATGCAACCCGTGTAGTCAAGAGTGTGATGCAGGACGCGCGCCTGGGCAAAGCCGTGGAAATCGAACGCCTCGCACCCTTGGTGGAGAACATCACCGGCTCCATCATGCGCAATTCCGGCGCGTTGATATCCATGCTTTCCATCAAGTCCGCGGACGAATACACCTTCGAGCACTGCGTCTCGGTTTGCACGCTGATGGTGGCGTTTGCCCGCTCCATGGGATTGGACGCCGAATCGGCGCGCCAGGCGGGATTGGGAGGTTTGGTGCACGACGTGGGCAAGATGAATACCCCGCCGGAAATCCTCAACAAACCGGGACGGTTCACCGAGGAAGAATTCGCCATCATGAAAAAGCACCCGCAAGATGGGCATGCCATTTTGCAAAAGACTGCCGGGATCGGCGAAATCCCCCTTAGCATCACGCTCGGCCATCACGAGCGCATGGATGGCAGCGGTTACCCCTTCAAATTGAAACCCGACCAGATATCCGAGGTCGTGCGCATGGCATCCATTGTCGATGTCTATGATGCCATCACTTCGGATCGCTGCTACCACAAGGGCATGCCTCCCACCGAAGCACTGGGCAAAATTTTCGAGTGGAGCAAGTTCCACTTCGACCCGCGCCTGGTGCAGGCCTTCACGCGTTGCGTGGGCATTTACCCGGTCGGCGCGCTGGTGCGTCTGGAGTCGGAGCGCCTGGGCGTGGTCACCGAGCAGCATGAGTCCAATCTGCTATCGCCCACGGTGAAAGTCTTCTACAGCACCAAACACATGAGCTATATCGCGCCTCAAACCATTGACCTGTCGCGCAACGCCGGCGCCGGCGGCGCGGATCGCATCGTCAATCACGAATTCGCGGAAAAATGGAAAGTCGATCCGAGACAGTTCATGTAATCCCCAGGGGGCGTGGTCAGACTGGCAGCACCCGGCATGAATGCTAGCCCACGGCGAAGCACTGGATATCGACGTGTGACGTCGATATCAACGGGCCCAGGGCCCGCCATTTGCAATACTTCC
Organism: Burkholderiales bacterium; assembly: GCA_046153355.1. Taxonomy (GTDB): domain Bacteria; phylum Pseudomonadota; class Gammaproteobacteria; order Burkholderiales; family SG8-39; genus 2-02-FULL-62-17. The sequence goes on along the minus strand of JBJXEY010000185.1, from coordinate 28,360 downwards.
TCGGACGAATGGAACACGTTGATGCCGTCAGCCTCAAGCACCGATCTAGTTAGTCGGCCCACAAGTTGGCCAGATTGAACGAAATCGCGTCAAACGGTGGTTGGGAGACACTGGCATCGTTCGACAGCACGGTGAGCAACAGCCATTTGCCGCCGCGATTCTCGAAAACTTCCAGGGTTCTTTGATCCGGATCCACCAGCCAGCAGTGCGCCACGCCGTTGTGCGCGTAGAGCGGCAACTTCTCGGCTCTGTCGATCTTCGCCGTGGATGGCGAGAGAATTTCGCAAATCCAGTCGGGGGCGAGTTCGAACCAGGCGGCATCGGGTAGTTTGGGCATGCGCTCTCGCTTCCAGCCCGCCAGATCGGGGACCACAACGTCCGCACCGAGGTGCAACTCCGGTTCGTCCAGAATCCACCAGCCGCCGGGGCCATTCCTGCCATGATCAAACGGGCCGAGCAATTCGCCACCCAGCGATGAATACGCGCGGGCATGTTTCGGCGCGGGGCGTGGATGCGTGCGCAACACGCCCCCGATAATCTCGCCCACCAGGTGCTCGGGCAGGGCGATGATGTCTTCGTAGCTGGCCGGTTTAACGGCGGGCAGAGCCATGGTGCTTCTCCGCTGAATTTGGCGCCGCCCATCATAGTCCACAAGCCGTGCTGCGCCAAAGCGAAAACCAAATGAGAACGGTGCGGCGTTGCTGCAACTGCACGGTATCGAGTTTTCAACGCCTCTCGGAGGATTGATCCACCTACGCCGCGTCACTTTCCCGGTGATCGATCGGCAACTCCACCCAGAAGATGCTTCCCTCACCCAATACGGATTCAAATCCAATACTGCCGCCCATCTCGTGAATCAAACGGCGCGTGATAAAAAGGCCAATCCCCGTGCCTTCAATATTGCCCGATTCCCTACCGAGCCGGTCGAACGCGGTAAACATACGTGATTGCACATCCAACGGGATTCCCGCGCCGGTGTCCGCGACGCTGATGCGGATGGTCTCCTCCCGCACGCGGCATTCCAGCGTTACCGATCCGCCGGGCCGGTTGTACTTGATCGCGTTGGACAAAAGATTGATGAGCACTTGGCGCAGGCGAACGAAGTCGGCGCGCACGGTTATTGCCTCCGGCGGGCATCGATAGTCGATGCGAATGCCATGTTTCGCGGCCAAGGACTCAATCATCTTGGCGCAGTCGGCAATAATCGCTTGCAGCGAAACCTGGACCATGGACATCGCGAGATTTCCCGACTCGATGCGCGCGAGGTCAATAACATCGTCAACCAGCGCGAGCAGGTGTTTCCCGGCATTTTCTATGTGGCGAACCAGTTCCCTGCTTGGTTCGGGCAATGTGGGGTCGCTTCCAAGGTATTCGGAGAAACCGAGAACCGCGTTTAACGGCGTCCTTAACTCGTGGCTCATGCTGGCGAGGAACTCGCTTTTGGCGCGGTTGGCGGACTCCGCTGCATCTTTCGCCAGGATCAGTTCCCGCGTGCGCGCCACCACCAGTTCCTCGAGGTGATCGCGGCTGGCGCGCAGCTCGTTGCTGGCCGAACGCAGTTGCGCCGCCATATCGGATAGCGCCGTTTGAATAACACCCCATTCATCAACACGGTCAACGACGAGCGTGGGCGTTGGATTGCCGCCTTGAATTTCCCGGATTTGCCGCAGCACTTGATGAAGCGGCCGGTTAATGCTGCCGCGAATCAGCCAGAAGACAATCGCCAGGGATAAGAGCACCACAATCAGGGAAAGCGCCAGCACTTGCCGGCCGGAATGGTTGACAATCTTTTGAATTTTTTGGCTTGCCTCCTCGGCGCGCCCCGATGCGTTGGCGTTCAGTTGCCGCATATCGGAGAGCACCGCATTCTTGGCGCCAGCCATTTCGTCGAGTACGCCATTCAGGCTTTTCGATGCGCCATGCAGAGCGATGATTTGCTTCCGATAGTCGGCCATCAAACCGGTCATGCCGCGCGCGATGCGCGCGATCTCCGGCGGCGAAGCAAACAAGGTTTGCAAACGCAAATTCAGATCGTCGATTTGCGCCAGCGCCGGCATGGCGCCGTTATTGACAGGATCGTCATGCACGCCCTGTTCGGCGACTCGCCGGCCCAACAGCAACAGAGACTCCCTGAATCCGGCCGCCAACGTCATGATTTGATCCAGATGCTGAACGCTTTTCCCAGCCAGCGTCTGATCAAGTAAAGACCGGGTGATCAGGTTCTCCAGTTTTTCCAATTCGCCCAAGGCCCGCGCGTCGATTGCGCGGACTGCATCCAACGTGCGGCGGATCTGCGCGCAGGACTCAAACAGCCGCGCGGTCGGCGCCGCGAGCGTCATGATGCCCGCCGAGAAGGCGCGATCTTGGGTTTTTTTCGCGACCGCGAGCAACGACTGGGCAAGGCGCTTGCCAGTGAGATCGAGGGCTTCGGCGCTGCCGCTGCAATCGCGGCTGAGATAGTCGATTTCAGAGAACGTGACGCTTAGTTCCCCGGTTATCGCCGCATTGACGACCACGCTCGCCACCTGCGTACCCACGACTTCGGTGGATAACATTTCAATTTCGCGAAACGCGTAATACACCAGCATCGCGATGATCGCGAAACATAGCGAGGTGAGCAGCGCCAAAGCGAGCAGTTTGCCCCGCAGCCCTACACCCCATTGGAAATTCGCGGCGCCCACGTGGCTGCTGTTGCCTTTGTTACGGATACTTTTGTCAAGGATGCCGCAGTTGCGACTATCGTCGTTACGGTTGCTGTCGTATCAGCGTCGCCCCACGAATCACCAGGGGGCGCAGCATGATTTTATTGCTCTCGATGGCGCTGACGTTGATCACCCGTTCGCCGCGCATGTTCTGCGTGACCGGTATTTTCGCCATGGGTGTGCCGCGCATGGCATCGAGCAACATTTGCGCCGATGTCTCCCCTTGTTCCTGCCCGGTCTTGATGACCGCGGCCCAGGCGCCTTGTTCCACCTGAGCGCGATTGCTGCCAAGTATCGGTCCGCCAAAGACGCCAGCGAGCATTTTTATCGCGCCGCCAAGCGTCAGCGGCTTGGCGTCTCTATCCAATATCCCGGCCAAGCTGGCGATCTGAACGGCATCGCAATTGGCGCGCAGCACCTTGCCCTGCATTTCCAGCTCAGCCACGCTGTTGATTAAATAAAATCCCCCCACGGTGGTGGGGTAGCTCGATTTCTCCAGATCAACCTGCGCGCGCAAAGCGATGCCCGGCGGAACGTTGTTGGTGACAAAACAAACCGACTTGATCGAAGGCACCAACTGTTTGGCGAAGGCAAGCGTCTCGCGCACATGGGTTCTCTCTAGCACGCCGGAAATATGCGGCGTAGGAAAGCCATACTCCTCGGGCCCGGCGTTAATCGCGGTAAAAATCACCGGCGTACTGACCTTGTTCTTCAGATAGGGCACCACGAACAGAATTTGCGCGGCGTCATCGGCGGCGATGACGCCATCGGGCGCGAGCCTTTGATATAGCGAAAACGCTTCGGCGGCCTGTTTCGCGCCGGACTCGCGTTCGGCTTGCGCGTTCAGGTGGAAGTAAGTGATCGCGCTCGAGGCGCGCAGCACCGAGTCGATGCCCTCGCGAATTTCCCTGACCCAGGGGTTTTTTTCCTCGTAGCCCATCACCACGAGCACCTTGAAATCGGCCGCGGATGCGCTTGCGAGATTGAATACTTCGAGCGCCGTTAAAAGGAGTGCAAATAGAATTTTCATAGGTGACTTCCTCCCATGGGGAGGCCTCGCGGTTTTCGACCATTCAAGCAAGGTTATACGCCAATTGCGGCGCCAGTCAGCGCGCGGCGCCACTCAAACCCGATTGCGCACCCGCTCGCCAATCGACAATTGCTCCACCAGCTTTCTCGCAATGCTGGACAAGGGCGCCACCTCGTTGGCCGCGCCCACGGCGATCGCTTCCTTGGGCATGCCGAATACCACGCAGCTGGCTTCGTCCTGCACGATGTTGTAGGCGCCGGCCTGTTTCATCTCCATCATCGCGGTGGCGCCATCCTTGCCCATGCCGGTGAGCATCACACCCAGCGCATTGCGCCCCACGTGTTGCGCCGCGGATTTGAACAGCACCTCCACCGAAGGGCGGTGGCGATTCACCGGCGGCCCGTTGTCGAGTAACGCCACGTAGTTGGCGCCGCTGCGGCCCACCTTCAAATGCCAGTCGCCTGGCGCGATGTAGGCGTGGCCGGGCAACACGCGTTCGCCATGCTCGGCTTCCTTCACGCCAATGCGGCAGATGGTATTCAAGCGATTGGCGAAGCTCTTGGTAAATCCCGCTGGCATGTGCTGGGTGATGAGAATGCCGGGGCTATCGGGCGGCAGTTGGATCAATACATCCTTGATCGCCTCGGTGCCGCCAGTGGAGGCGCCGATGATGATGAGTTTCTCGGTGCTGGAGCGCCCGCCGGCTGACTGCAGCGCAGGCATTGCCGCCTGCGGGCCCGGCCTGGCGGCGCTTCGCACCCTTGCCTTGGCCACCATACGGATCTTGTCGGTGATCTCACGCGCCGACTCCTGCACGCCTTTGTTGATATCGAGTTTCGGTTTGGTGACGAAATCCACCGCGCCGAGCTCCAGCGCGCGCATGGTTACCTCAGCACCTTTTTCGGTGAGCGTGGAGACCATCAACACCGGCATCGGGTGCAAGCGCATGAGCTTATCCAGGAACTCCAGGCCATCCATGCGCGGCATCTCGACATCGAGGGTCATCACATCGGGGTTTTTCTCCCGCACCATTTCGCGCGCCGCGAAGGGGTCAGGCGCCGCGCCCACCACCACCATATCGGCCTGGCGATTGATGATCTCGGTCAACAAACTGCGAATCAACGCCGAATCGTCAACCACCAGTACCTTAATTTTTCTCGCCACCTGCGAAGGGGCATTAGTTTGCATCGCCAGCATGTTTTACTCCGCAAAAAGCCTCTGGAGAGAGCCATAGTCCCTCTCGCAAGAAGAATATAAATTCCGAATAACCCCTATTTCCCCACCCAATTCAACAACCGGAAAACCGGAACGAAAACCGGGGACGTACCACGGTTTCCACCACGGAATCCAAACCGTGGGACGTCCCCGGCTTTCCTGAAACCGTGGTACGTCCCCGGTTTTCTAAAAAAGTTCAATGTCGCCACCCGCCGGTGCTTTTACTAGCTTCTGCCGGTAATCGGTTTCGCGATCTAGCAGTGTGCGGTTGTGCAGGGTGGTGAGGCGTTTGATCAGGGCGCGCCCGGTCTTGGGGAAGTAGTAGACCTTGCGTGGATGCACGTCGGCCAGATCGCGTGCGGCGACGCGAATATTCTCGGTAGCCAAATAGCGCAGTACGAACGCCGCGTTTTTATGGCCGACGTTGGCTTGCACCAGGCCAGGCAGCACGTTGCCACCGCCGAACACTTTGGCCTCGAGGTTCTCGCGGCGCGCGCCGAGTTTCAACAAATGATTGATCAATACTTCCATTGCATAGGTGCCGTAACGCGCTCCGCCGAACGACGAGTCAGCGGCTTCGGCATCGGGCAGCATGAAGTGATTCATACCGCCCATGCCCAGACGCACATCGCGAATACACGCGGCCACACAAGAACCCAGCACCGTCACCAACAGCATCTCGCGCGTGGCCACGTAGTATTCCCCCGGCAACAGTTTGGCGGCCTCGCTTGCATGAGTGCGATCAAAATAGAGATTGCGCGCGAAGCACTCCTGCGCCGGCGAACTGGCATATTCGTCCGGCCGGCGCGCGGGTTCGCGCGATGCGCGGTGCAGATCCGCGCCCATTACGCGCGCCTATCCTTCGCCAAGCCATACACGGTCTTGCCGCGCAGCTTGAATAAGTGCGTGGCGTGGTGAAAGCTCTCCGAGTGCCCGGCGAACATCAAGCCGTCGATACGCAGCAAAGGCGCGAAGCGTTCGAGGATCGCCAGTTGCGTGGGCTTATCGAAGTAGATCATCACATTGCGGCAAAAAATCACATCCAGCGGCCCGCGCACCGGCCAACCGTCTTCCAACAAATTGATGCGCCGAAACGTGATAAGTCTTCGCAACTCCTCACGCACCCGCACTTGATCGGTTTTGGCGCCAGTGCCACGCTTGAAAAAGCGTTTCAACCGCGCCGGTTCCATCTTATTGACGCGCTCCAACGTATAGACGGCCTCTTCCGCAGTGGTCAACACATTGGTATCCACATCGCTTGCCAAAATGCGCACCGGAGGATTGAAACTATTAAACGCCTCCACCGCCGCCATGGCGATGGAATAAGGTTCTTCGCCCGTGGAGGCCGCCGAACACCAGACGGTCATCGGCTTGGCGGCGCTGGCACGGGCGATATGCTCGGCGAAAATCGGAAAATGATGCGGCTCGCGAAAAAACGCGGTGAGATTGGTGGTGAGCGCGTTGGTGAAGGCCTCGCACTCGGCGGAGTCCCCGGATTCCACCAGATCCAGATAGACATCAAAGTCATCCAGCCCCAGCGTGCGCAGCCGTCGCGTGAGGCGGCTGTAGACCATGTCCTGCTTAGCCGGGGAGAGAGAAATCCCCGCCTGTGAGTAAATGAGCTCGCGCACCCGCTCGAAATCGCGCTGGGTGAAATCGTAATCGCGGTTGCGAGGTGACTCGCGAACCGATTCTCTCTGGGCGGGAATATTCATTTTAGTATTACTTATTCTCGTTTAATGTCGTTTTGATTGGCATCTCCCAATCAAAACTTTCTAATTAAGACAGGATTTACTCGCTATGGCGAAATCCCCGTCTAGCGATGCCGCGCGCTTAGAACTCCGCCCATTCTTCCTCCGAGCCGACCGCCTTGCGTGTGGCCGGCGCCTGCGCAGGCTTGGGGCTTGGCACAGGGGCGGCACGGCGTGTAGCCGTAGCTGACTTAGCCGGAATCCTCGCCACATTGGTCGCCCGCGCCGGGCTCCTGCGCTCCCCCGCAGCAGCGCGGCGCGTTTGCTCACCCTCTTGCGAGAGCCGGAACACCGACACCGCCTGCACCAGATTGCCCGCCTGCTCCTGCATCGATTCGGCCGCGGCCGCAGCCTCTTCCACTAACGCCGCGTTCTGCTGCGTCACCTCGTCCATCTGCGTGATCGCCTGATTCACCTGCTCGATGCCGGTGGATTGCTCCTGAGAAGCGGCGGTGATTTCGGCCATGATGTCGGTGACGCGCTTCACTGAGGACACGATTTCGTCCATGGTCCTGCCCGCCTCGTCCACCAGTTTCGAGCCCTCATCGACCTTACCCACCGAATCGGTGATCAGGTCCTTGATCTCCTTGGCCGCGGCTGCGGAGCGTTGCGCGAGATTGCGCACCTCAGTGGCCACCACCGCGAAGCCTCGCCCTTGCTCGCCGGCGCGCGCCGCCTCGACCGCCGCATTCAGGGCGAGGATGTTGGTTTGGAAGGCTATTCCATCTATTACGCTGATGATGTCGGCGATCTTCTTGGAGGATTCCGAGATCCCGTTCATGGTGGTCACCACCTTGCTCACCACCGAACCGCCCTTGACCGCCACATCCGAGGCACCCACCGCCAGTTGATTGGCTTGCCTCGCGTTCTCGGCGTTCTGCTTCACCGTCGAGGTGAGTTCTTCCATCGAAGAGGCCGTCTCCTCCAACGAGCTTGCCTGCTCCTCGGTCCTCTGGCTCAGATCGGTGTTGCCCTGCGCGATCTCCCCCGAGGCGGTATTGATCGACTCGCTTGACTCCTTGATCTGCTGCACGATTTCTATTAGGTTCTCCACGGTCTTGTTGGAGTCTTCCTTAAGTTGTCCAAACGTGCCTTTGTAGTCACGGGCGATTTTCTCGGTGAGATCGCCGCGGGCCAATGCGCCCAGCACCCGTACAACGTCGTTCAACGAGGCCTCAGTGGTCTGCATCACGCCGTTGATACCCTCGGCCAGTTGCCCGATCATTCCCGATTTGCCCTCCATCGGAATGCGTTTTGTCAGATCACCATCCTTCGCCGCGGCGGCGACAAGCTGGGTCTCATCTACCGCTTTGCGAATGGCGGCCGCGGCATTGATCTGCTCGGTGATATCGGTGGCGTATTTCACCACCTTGTAGGCCTTGCCATTGGTGTCAAAAATAGGGTTGTAGGAGGCTTGAATCCAGACTTCCTTGCCGCCCTTGCCGATGCGTTTGTACTGAGCCGCGTCGTATTCGCCGCGCCCGAGTTTTTCCCAGAACATGCGGTAGTCGGAACTGGCGCGGTAGGTAGGCTCGACGAACAGGCTGTGGTGCTGTCCTTTGATTTCCTCCAGCGAATAGCCCAGCGTCTTTAAGAAGTTTTCGTTGGCGGTGATAATCCTGCCATCCACCCCGAACTCAATGACCGCTTGTGCTTTGCCGATCGCGGCAATCTGCCCGCGATAATCCGCATCCTTTATGGCACGCTCTTTGAGATTGTTCTGCATCGAGGACAAAGCCGTGAGCAACTGACCCGTCTCATCATTCCCACCCACCTCTATAGCGTTATCCAACCGGTCGCTGGATACCGCTTGCGCGACCTCCACTGCCCGGTTCAAAGGTCGCGTGATGGAACGCGCGATCAGCCAGGCAAGCAACATGCCCAACAGCAACGCAGCGCCACTCAAAGCAAGCATCATGCTTTGACCGCTCTTGGCCTCCTCCGCAGCCTGCTTCACGCCATCGTTGACCAATTTGCTTTGCAACTCTGTCATCTTTTCGATCGAAGTTTGCAATTTCAAATAGGCAGGCTCGGTGCTCGAGTAGAAGTGCTTATGCGCTTCTTTCCACTTGCCTGCTTCGACCAGTTTGATCAGATCCAGGTAGGAAGCCACGTACGGAGGCCTCGCCTCCTTGATGCCGTTCATCAGCGCCTTGCCCTCCGCCGTATAAACCAGGGCTTCGAGTTTCTCCACAGCATCGCTCACCCGTTTGCGGTTTGCCTCCACGCGCTCCTTGAGCATGGCGACTTTTGCCGCATCCTCGGCGACCAGCGCCTCCACCAGCCGCGAATAATTTGAGCGCGCATAGAACGCGATGTTGTGACTCAACTCCGCCTCGACGAAATCCTTGGTGCCCACTCTCTGCGCTACGCTATTTAACGCATCGATGCGGGTATAGCCCACCACCGCCACCACCCCGAGCAATAACAATACCAATCCAAATGCCGCCCCAAGCCGGGCGCCCACCTTCATATTCGCGATTGCTTTCATGATCGTTACTCCTTTGTCGAATGTTTCTAGCTGTCTTGGTTTGATTGCAACGAATTGCTACGAGTTGTCTGATGCCACTTCAATTTGAGTTGCTTCGAATGCGCTAGGCGCCGCTATTGCACCCTGGCCGGTTCCATCAAGGCCATGTCGGCCCCGGTCATCAACCGCTCGATATCCACCAAAATCAACATGCGCGCGTCCACGGTGCCAAGGCCAGTGATGTACTGGGTATCGAAATTCGAGGAAAAATCCGGCGGCGGGCGCGTCTGATCGCCAGATAACGTAATCACATCGGACACCGAATCAACCACCATGCCAACGATACGCCCGGCCACGTTGAGGATGATCACCACGGTGAAGGTGTCGTAGTTGGCCTCGCCCAGGTTGAACTTGATGCGCATGTCAACGATGGGCACGATGATGCCGCGAAGGTTGATGACCCCTTTGATGAAAGACGGCGCATTGGCGATGGTGGTGGGCTGCTCCCAACTGCGGATCTCCTGCACCTTCAGGATTTCCATGCCGTACTCCTCCTTACCCAAACGAAAGGTAAGAAATTCCTGCGACCCAGATGGATGGTTGCGGGCCGCCGCATGATTTTTAGAGGCGGCAGGTGCTGCGGTGACTGCTTGTGTCATGAGTGTTCTCCGACGGGTTCGGGGTTGGGCCGCGCGGGCGTTGCGCCGTGCGCGGTAGGTTTCTGAAACAATGAATACGATTGCCTTGACTGCCTCCTGATTTTTACTGCCGTCTGATATCCAATTCGTTTGTTGCCACTGCGGTACTACCTAATGCTTTTCACATTGCGTGTCTAAGCCGCCTTCTCCATGCGGCTATGCGCAAGCGAGGCGATATAGGCGACATCGATAATCATCGCCACGCGGCCATCGCCCATGATGGTGGCGCCGGAGATGCCCGCCACTTTTCTGAAATTCGATTCAAGACTCTTGATGACCACCTGGTGTTGCCCCACCAGATCATCAACAAACAACGCGGTCTTGCCGCCTTCGGATTCCAGCACCACCAGGATGCCTTCCTCAAAGCGGTCTTTGTCGCCGCGCAGGCCGTAGGCATCCGCCAACGACACCACCGGCACGTATTCGCCGCGCACCGAGATCACGTGACCTGAGCCGCCGATGGTGCTCACCATGCCTTCAGTGGGTTGCAGCGACTCGCAGATGTAGCCCAGGGCGATGATGAAAATTTCCTTGCCCACGCGCACCGACATGCCATCCAGAATCGCCAAGGTCAGGGGCAATTTGATGGAAATACGCATGCCTACATCGGGCGTGGATTCGATTTCCACACGACCGCCCATTTCCTGAATATTTCGGCGCACTACGTCCATGCCCACGCCGCGGCCAGACACATCGGTGATCTTGTCGGCGGTGGAAAAACCGGCTTCGAAGATTAACTGCCACACTTCCTGATCGCTCATGGCATCGGACACCGTCATGCCGCGCTCGCGCGCTTTGGAGAGGATCTTGTCGCGGCGCAGGCCGCGCCCATCGTCGCTTACTTCAATAACGATGGCGCCGCCTTGGTGATAGGCACGCATGGTGATGGTGCCCTGGCGTACTTTGCCCTTGGCGATGCGCTCATCTGGGGGCTCCAGCCCATGATCGAGACTATTTCTCACCAGGTGTGTCAAGGGATCAACGATGCGCTCGATCAGGCCCTTATCCAGCTCGGTGCCCTCGCCAATGGTGTGAAGCTCTACTTCCTTACCCAGTTTGCTCGCCACATCGCGCACCACGCGCGGGAAGCGGCTAAACACAAAGGACATAGGCATCATGCGGATCGACATGGCCGATTCCTGCAAGTCGCGCGTATTGCGCTGCAGTTGCGCCAGGCCATTGAACAAGGATTCGTACAACACTGGATCGGCGCTGGAGGCGGTTTGCGCCAGCATGGCCTGGGTGATCACCAGTTCCCCAACCAGGTTAATCAGTTGATCCACCTTTTCGACGCTCACCCGAATGGAGGTGGAATCGCCAGCCGCGGCCGGCTTGGCGGATTTGATGCTCACCACTTTGTCGTCGGCGGATTTCGCGTCGGCTGGCTGCGGTTGATTGGCCGGCAGGGTGGACGCATCGACGAATAAGCCGAAATCTTTGTCTTCGTCGGCAGCGGTCGCCAACACCGGCGCGGGGTTGGACTCAGCCATCGCCTGCTCTGCGGAATTCGCCTCCACCCCAACAACGTTTTGCGCAGCCGGCGGGATCTCGCGCGATGTCACCTTGACATAGTCGGGGTCGGCCATGAACGCCATGGCATCCAGGAGATCCGTGGCTGAAACTTCGGTGAGGATGGTGAAGTGCCGTTCACTGGGCGGTTTGCTTTTGGCCTTTTTGCTTTTGCTTTTGGTTGCCGGAATGACCGCCGGCACTTCTTCGACCTTGCCGAAATCCTTTAAGTCAGCGACCACGCCATCAACATTTTCCCAGGTGAATTTTTGGTCGAAGGGGCCAAATACAATATCCAGGATCGCGGGGCCAGTTGCCGGCGCCGGTTGCGTTTGGGTAACGGGCGCGGCGGCTTGGCCTGCACCGGCTGAAACCGCTACGGCTACCCGCTCCTGCGTGGGCAGAAGAAACGCCCGCAATCTTTCGCATAGCGTCGCGGTCTCGGCCTCGGGGGCGCCTTCGCCGCCGTCTTTACGCGCGGTGAGCATCGATTTCAACATATCGCCGGAGGCAAGGAACACATCGACCAATTCAGTTGACAAAGGCATCTGGCCTTTTCTCACCCGGTCGAACACGGTTTCCATCTCATGGGTGAGTTCGGTGATGTCCTTGAAGCCGAAGGTGGCGGCGCCGCCCTTGATGGAGTGCGCGGCACGAAAGATGGCGTTGAGTTGCTCTTCGTCGGCCGAGGCGACATCGATGCCCAACAGCAACGACTCCATGCCATCTAGATGTTCCGCGGCCTCATCGAAGAATACTCCGTGAAATTGTGAAAGATCGTAGTTGTCGTCGTCAGCAGTGGCACTCATTTTAGTAACTTTCCGATTTAACTTTTGGAATATTCTCTCGACGGCGGTATGGTTTTGCTTGGCAATTGGTTGCGCGTAGGTGGGGTTCGCCGGCCGCTCAACCGATGACTTTTCGCACCACGTCTATGAGACGTTTTGGATCGAACGGTTTCACCAGCCAACCGGTGGCGCCCGCAGCGCGCCCCTTGGCTTTCATTTCGTCGCTGGATTCAGTGGTGAGCACCAGGATCGGGGTCAAGCCGTACTCGGGCAGTTTGCGCAGCGACTGGATCAGCGTGATGCCATCCATGCGCGGCATGTTTTGATCGGTGAGCACCAGATCGGCCTTGCGGGCGCGCGCTTTTTCCAGGCCGTCCTGGCCGTCGCTCGCCTCGAATACTTCGTATCCCGCGCCCTTAAGCGTAAAGGCCACCATCTGCCGGATGGAGGGCGAATCGTCAACCGCCAATATGGTTCTCAATTTTCTAACTCCTCTAGAGACATCTGAATAACGGCGTTTTGGGCGACATCATTAGTCGCGCTATTTACAATTTAAAAAGCCGCAATTTAAAAAACCGCAAGTTAAAAAATTTCGACATCGCCGCAGCACTCCGGCGCGTGCCCAACCGGCCGGGAGGCTGCGGCCAAACGCAGCTCCTGCAGTCGCAAATTGATCTGCTCCCATTGCGCGGCGTCGCGCTCAAACCCATGCCAATCTCCGTTGGCAGCGGCGCGCATGGCTTGAAAAGGAACACGCATGGAGGCAACCAGTTCCCGGGTCTGGCGGATCTCGGCGGCCAGGTGGGCTAGCCACTGCCCGCCAATATCGTGAAACTGGATCGCCTCGACGGCCACGTTGACGCTGGTTTTGCGATCAGCGGCGAGATCGCCCGCTTCTTCGGTCAATGCGCGAAATGTTTGTGCTATCGATCCCATTGCGCCATCCAGCGCCACGCGCAGGTTGACCAGTTCGGATTCGGTGTTTTGCAGACGCGCAGCGCATTCGGATTCGTGATCGAGGAAAATCCGCTCTACGCTTAGCATCCAACCCACGCTGTCGCCGGGTTCGCAAGGCTGCGTAGGCACTGGGCGCATGTTAAACTTTCATTTGTCAAGTTCTGGCGTCGCGGCGGCCCCGTCTGGTGGGTGAAGGAACCAATGACCGCGACCTGAATGACCGGATTATTTCCGACAGCCTTGCCGGCCCATGCGGCGATCAAGCGTGTTTTTCGCGGCCTGTTTCGGTCCTAACTCAAACCATCGGTGGCACCTGGCATGACACAGTCGGCGGCGAACAGCATTCGACCCCATCTCCCCGGAGGAGACCGGCATAGCGAAACAATCACCAACCCGCCTACGCACTCGCCGCTGCAAATTTTGTTCGTCGAGGATTCTGACTTCGATTGCAGTCTGCTAGTACGTCTGCTGCATACCTCGGGTTTCGATTTTCAATGGCAACGCGTCGAGGATGAAGTCTCGATGCGCGCGGCGCTCGCCGAGCGGCATTGGAATGCGATCATCTCCGATCACTACATGCCGAACTTCAGCTCGACACGCGCTCTGGAAATTTATAACGAGCTGGCGTTGGATGAACCTTTCATCATCGTTTCTGGCGAGATTGGCGAGGGCATGGCCGTGGAAGCGATGCTGGCCGGGGCCGATGACTATGTATTGAAGTCGCGTCTGGCGCGCCTGCCGCCGGCGCTCACGCGCAGCTTGCGCGCGACCGAGGGGCGACGCCTGCGTCTGGCAACGGAATCGGCGCTACGTATGAGCGAAGCGCGCCTGCAATCGATCACTTCCAACCTGCCGGGTATGGTGTTCCAAATTGCCTATGATGTGAAAGCCGAACAATGGCGTTTCGAATATGTCAGCGAAGGGGCAGAGCGTATTCTGGGCGCATCACCCGCCGCCTTGGCGCATGACGCTGCGGTTTTGCTGCGCCGCGTGTCGGTAGAGGATAGGCAAAACCTGGCGAATCTTTTTCGCCAGGCGCAAAGCTCGATGCGCGAGATTCGTTGGCAGGCACGGATCGAACCCATCGCAAGCAGCCAAACGCTTAACGATTCAATTGCTAACGGCGAAACCATGCTTGGTAGCTCCTCATCAGGCGCGCCACACGGCACCCGATGGATTGAGTTAAGCGGCAGCCCCCGCGCGGGCGACTCCGGATCGGTGATGTGGGAGGGCGTGATCATGGATGTAACCGCGCAAAAGGACGCCGAAGAAGCGTTGAAACGCTCGCGCGAGGATATTCGCGCCTTATCCATCCATCTGGAAAATGCCAAGGAGGAAGAACGCAAGGCCATCGCGAGGGATATACATGATGACGTTGGCGGCATCCTTGCCAGCCTAAAGTTCGATATCGCCTGGTTGCAATCGCATCCCTCGGTGGACGATGAGCAGCGCGAGCGCATCGGCGCCATGGCCGAGGCGCTGGCCTCGGCGCGCAGCGCCACCTATCGCATCATGCGTGATCTGCGCCCCAGCGTGCTCAATCTGGGCATCGTCGCGGCGATCGAATGGCTGGCGGCGGAGTTTCGCAAACGCCACGCAATTCCCTGTGCGTTCGCCAGCAATCGCGAAACCATCACGCTGCCAGACTCGCATAACACCGCTATGTTTCGTATCGGCCAGGAAGCCTTGACCAACATTGTTAAGCATGCCGAGGCCCGATCAATTCGTATTGAACTTTTTGAGCAAGCCAGTGCCGTGACCCTGGAGATCACCGACGACGGCGGCGGAATTGAGGCGGAAAAACTGACGTCAATGAATCGCTTTGGCATACGCGGCATGCGTGAACGCGCCGATAATCTGGGCGGTTGGCTCGAGGTGAGCAGTTCCGCCGATGGCGGCACCAGTGTGATGCTATCGCTTCCCAAAACGAAGGTTGCCGCGCCATGATTAGCGCGATGATTTGTGATGACCATGCGATCGTGCGCCGCGGCCTGCGGCAGATTCTGGTCGAATCCGGACGCGTCGAGGTGGTGGGCGAAGCCGCCAACTATCGTGAACTTCGCCAGGTGCTGCGCCTGGTCGAACCGCAGATCTTGCTTTGCGATATCGAAATGCCGGGGAAAAACGGCATCGAAATCACCGAACAGGTTAGCCGGGAATATCCCAAAACCGCGGTAATCGTGTTATCCATTTACCCCGAAGATCAATACGCAATTCGCGCGCTCAAGGCCGGCGCCTCAGGCTACTTAAACAAAGACAGCGCGCCGGAAAAACTCATGGAGGCAGTGTTACAAGTGGCCGCGGGTAAGAAATTCATTAGTCCCGAGGTATCGCAATCAATACTGGAGATGTTCTCCGGCCGCGCGGGCACTAACACCCACCAGTCGCTATCGGATCGCGAATTTCAAGTCATGCGCCACATCGCCTCGGGGAAAAAACTTTCGGAAATCGCCGAGGCGTTGTCACTCAGCCCGAAAACGGTGAGTGTGTATCGCGCGCGTATCCTGGAAAAACTGCATCTGGCGAATAACGTCGAGATCGCGCATTACGCTTCGAAGAACAATTTGATCTGAGCGCAATTCGACATATTTCGCCAGGATCGCTTTCTGCTGCCTGTAACAGTTCTGCAAGGCGAAACACCGAACTACACGGCAATCTTTGCTCTCGAAGAAGCGCCCTCCCCTCGCTGGACCTCGACTCCCACCCATTTACGCAGGAGATCGCCCAGCGCATTCAATGCAAGCGGTTTGGCGGCGTAGTCATTCATACCCGCGGCAAGGCAACGCTCGGATTCGCCTTGCAACGCATTGGCGGTGCACGCAATGATGGGGACCGGATGGACTTCCGCGAGCGCCCGTTCGATGGCACGGATCTCGCGCGCCAGCGTGTAGCCATCCATGCGCGGCATGAAGCAGTCGGCCAATACCGCGTCGTAGCGCTTTTGCCGCCATAGCTCCAAGGCCATCTGACCATCTTCCGCGATGTCCACGTCGTAACCCAGGGTCTTCAGTTGGCGCGAAATTATGGTTCGATTGATCGGCTCATCCTCGGCAAGCAGCACCAGGGGGCGCTGGCCCGCAGACACCAGGCGTAACCGCGCCGGTGGCTTGGGTGCGGTTCCCGAATTCTGCCCAAGCGGAAGTGGCAGGGTAACGGTGAAGGTCGAGCCCAGGCCCAGCGTACTGGTGAGATTGATTTCTCCACCCATCGCTTCAACCAGCCGCCGGGAAATGGAAAGCCCCAATCCGGTGCCACCATAGCGCTTCGTCGATCCGGTATCGACTTGAACAAACGGCGCAAACAACCTTTGCTGATCCGCCGCTGAAATACCTATGCCGGTATCGGAGACCACTATTCTCACCTCTTCGACTCTGGTGTCACGCCAGCGGGATTCGATCGCGATGGCGATCCTGCCGGATTCAGTGAATTTCAATGCGTTCGACAATAGGTTGTTAAGAATTTGCCGCAAGCGCAAGCCATCGCATAGGTGGTAGGGCGCAACGCAAGCGACCCCCACGATGTCGAGCGGAATATTCTTTCGTTTCGCTAAATTTCTGTAGGGCAACGCCACTTGGTTGACCAGGGTGGGTATGGATACCGGTTCCGGGCGAAAACTCAGCTGCCCGGATTCTATTTTCGATAAATCCAGTATGTCGTCGATCAGCGCGAGCAAGGTTTTCGCCGACTCGTTGATGATGCCGAACTGTTCGCGCCGGGAGTTGTCGGTCTCCTCGATTTCCAGCAATTCCAGCATCCCCAGGATGCCGTTCATGGGAGTTCGAATTTCGTGACTCATGCTGGCGAGAAAGCTGCTTTTGGCGCGATTGGCGGTTTCCGCCGCGAGCTTGGCTTCCTCCAGAGCGTTCGCGAGCGCGCGCTGTGCGCTTATATCCACATACGAAACCACGGAATGCTGCTCTTCCAGATTGACGCGGCGGCCATTCAACAGCACCGCAAGCCGCGTGCCGTCGCGGCGCATCAATTCGAATTCGCCGCTATAGGGTTCCCCACCTTTGCGACTCTCCACCAAGTCTGCCTTTAGTTTCCTCCAATATTCGTAGCTGGGGTACAAGCTGGCAACGGGCCGCCCTTGAAGTTCCCCTGGAGCGTAGCCGAGCATTTCCTCCAGCGCCCGATTGCAGCGAACAATGTTCCCTTGGCGAAAAACCGCAAGCCCGATGCTGGTCGCATCGAGCATGGTTTGCCGCTCGGCCCGCGCGCGTTCCAGCGCCTCGGCATTTGCCTTGGCTTCGGTGATGTCGCACGTGCCCCCGGCAACTCGCGTGATGCCGCCATCGATCAGGACCGGATAACCTCTTCGCATGAGCCAGCAAGCAAACAACAAGACCAGGGCGGTCGCGGCCCACGCGAGCAATAAAAAATATCCCATCCAAATAATCGCGAGCGCGCCTGCGGCGAGGATACCAACCAGGAGCGGCGTGAGGCGCATTCGCGCGCGTCGATCCGACTCGCCGTTTTCCAAACGAGACCACCATCCGTGGTAGGGCGTAAAACGTTTTTCCAGAGGCATAAATTCCTCCCAGCATTGCGTTGGTCGGTTCGGCATCCATTCGATCACAAACACCTATACGGCACTATCACCCATTTGCTGTAGGAATTATTCCTAGGGGGCAATGACAATATGGATTAGGAAGCGACGCTAAGCGTCAAGTATTAAAAGACAAGCTCCGAGAGGGGCTCTTTCAGCCGCGGCTGGCGATCCGCGCATCCAGTAATTGCTCGCAGCGTTGTTGCACCGCCGGGTTGATTTTCTCGGCGAGAAAGTCCAATTCGTCCGGCAGCAATTGGTCGCGCAGCACCACCGCGAGCGAGGGTGCGGCCTTGCGCACTGCCGCGGCCATCTGGCATGCCTCACCCGCGAGATAGGCCGGCGTCACGCCGGCCAGACGCGCCAGTTCTCTCCAATGCTCGGGCCCAAACCAGCCAGGCCGGTATTCATCCAGAAGTCCCATCGATTGTGGCTGCGAGGCAAGATAGTGAGTCACGCTGAGTAAATCGTATAACGGCGCCACCGTCCACCGGCCGGTCTTTGCATGCCACAAAAAGGAGTAGTTCTTGGCGTGCGCATCGGCGTTACCGATGATGAAATTGTAGAGCCACGCACGCAGCAATGTGCGACGCGACGAGTACGGTGCAATAGCTACGACATCGGCTCTGCCGCGAGAATCTGAGCTTCATGTCCGCTCCACTTCCCGGCATGGAACGACAGTTGCAGCCCAAGTTCCGTGGCGACATGCAAGGCCTTTTGCAGTTGAATGGTGGTCTTGCCGTTTTCCAAATGGCTCAAAAACGGCGTACTCACGCCGCATAGGGCGGCGGCTTCGGCTTGTGTCAGGTGGGCGAGTTTGCGCGCCTCGCGCACCGCGTTGCCGAATTGTTCACTGGTCATAATATAGCCGCTCGACTATAAAAGTGGCCAGTATAACGTTGGATGGCGATAATTAAACGATCATTTATATTTGTTTAGATTTTTCTATTTTTTTGCATTTTATTAACAATCTATTATTTTTAACTGACGCGGCGAGAACCACCCACCATCGCGAGCAATAACTCCCTTGGGCAGCATTCAGATAAAAATCACCTTGTTTTTGCCCGTTGCCTTGGCCTCGTAGAGCGCCTGATCGGCACGCGCCAATACCGCAGCCTGTTCTTCATCCAAGACGCGCCGCGTCACGCCGGCGCTAAAGGTGATGAGCATTTTCTTGTTCCCATCGAGGTAAAAACCGCGTGTGAGATGACGCTGCACGCGGGTCATGATCTGTACCGCCTCCTCGGGCGCGGTGAGAGGCATGAGAACGACAAATTCCTCGCCGCCAAAACGCGCCACCACATCGGTGGGACGGATGGCCTCGCGCACGATATCGGCCAGATGCTGCAAGGCTCGGTCGCCGGCATCGTGGCCATGGGTGTCATTGAGCTTTTTAAAATTGTCCACATCGAGCAAAGCCGCGCACAGCGGCAACTCGGCGCGGTCGCTGCGCGCGGATTCCACGGCGAACGCCTCGGCCAAGCCGCGGCGGTTGAGAACGCCGGTTAGTGGATCCTCGCGAAGTAGCGACGATACATCCGAGAGCTCGCGTTCCAGGCGCAGCACGCGATCCTCATATTCGCGGGCGCGGTGCTGCGCCGAGACCAGCTCGTCGCGGCCGCGAAGAATATCTGCCTGCGCGAGCCGGGTGTCCTCGAGTAGTGTGCGCACCACCGCCGAGAGCGATTCAATATCCTCGGCTCCTCTAATTTGCTCGGCGTAATTCTCCACCTTGGATTGATATTGCCCGGTGGATTCGGACATGGACGATAGCCGGCCGATGAAACTGGCGAGCATCTCTTTCATCGCGCCTTGTGCCTCGCGAATTCCCTGTTTGATGCTGCTTTGTTTGACGATAATTTCCCGAAACGCTTTTTGCGCCTCGGCTAGCGACCCGCCGTCGAGTGGTTCGCCTATCAAATCGCGCAGCCGCGCAACCTGCCCCTTAACCCAACGCTCATCAGGCACCAGTTCCTCGATATTGCTGACGATCAGGTGCAATAGACCCAACAGGGATTGCAGCATTTCGCGTCTTGAGCCGCGCACCTGATCGGCGCGGCGCATCAAGGTTCGGATCTTCGGCGCGAGCGCGGCTAATTGTGCCGGATCGGCGGCAACGCGCAGACTTTCGATCAACTTTCCCGATTGAACAACCAGGCGTTGATCCACGCCCGCGCCGTCGCTCTCGCCTACGGCGAAGAGCAACAAATCGACCGCCAGATCGCGCAGCAACGCGCAAGCTTCTATGGCGCCGCGCGCTTCCACCGTAGGTGGTGTCGCGCGGACAACCACCGGCGGAATATTCTGCGCAGCGCCAACCGCGATATTCGCCACGGGCTTCGCTGTCGCGCCAGGTGCGATCACCGCATCGCCACTAACGCCGGACACACGCGTTATCGCCGCCACCGGCGGATTGATTTCCTCCTCGACCAGCAGCGCGCCGCGCGCGCCGGCTCCCTTGGCCGACCAGCTATTGACTAGGCCGCGCAATCTGGCGGCCAGTTTGTCATCGTCGGCGCGAAACGCCATGGCAACATGATCAAGACTTTCGCGTTTGCGCGCCTGGGTCCAATCGGGGTTGCGTGACTCCCAGGAACGAATCAGGTCGCGAATCAATTCACCCCAGCGTTCAGCGCTCTCCACGGCATCGCCCTTGAGGTCGCCTGGTCTGGAATCGACAGGCTTGTTGTCAACACTCTTTTGCGTCGTCCCCATGCCTTCGGCAAACGGCGAATTGGCCGGCTCTTCGCCGCTTAATTCCGCATAGATCGCGGCATAGTTCGACGGAGTCGGCACGAGCCTGCGTTCGGCCAATCGCCGGAATGTCGCGCGCGCCAGTACGGCGGGGCTTACCATCACGCTGGCGCCGGCTGAGGTTGTCACAGCACTTGCGACTGGTTTGACGGATCGTTCGCGTTGCAGCGTTTCCATGGCTCCCATTGCCTAATCCATCCCCCTAATTGTTTGAACCGGCGAGCGCCGGGGCTTTTCTATCCGTATTGAATAAATGAATCACCTTGTTTTTATCCTGCGCCAGCCAGTCCATGCGGAAATCGATGCCCGAGGTTTGCCGCAGCAATTCCTCGAACTGTTGCTCGGGAACCGGCCGACTGAAAAGAAACCCCTGCATCAAGGTGGAGCTGAACATGTTGAGGAACGCCATTTGCGCTGCGGTTTCCACGCCTTCGGCCACCACTGAAAGATTCAAGCTGCGCGCCAGGCCAATAATCGCCGAGACGATCACCTCGTCGTCGGAATCCACGGCGATGTCCTTGATAAAGGAGCGATCAATCTTAAGGGTATGAATGGGTAGGCGCTTTAAATACGCGAGCGACGAATAGCCGGTGCCAAAGTCATCGATGGCGAAGTGAATGCCCAACTCGCGCAATGCATTGAAGATTGGCAATATCTGATCGACGGCTTTCATCAATACCGTTTCGGTGATTTCGATGTGCAGGCAACGTGGATCGAATCCTGTTTTATCGATAATGTCGCCCACTAGCTGCACCAGATCGCGCCGCTGAAAATGGCTACCGGGTAGATTCACACCGACATAAATCGGATCAAGGCCCTGGGCGTGCCATTGTTGAACGCGCTTGCAGGCCTCGGCCAGGGCCCACTCACCCATCGGGATGATGAGGCCGGTATCCTCGGCAAGCGGAATGAAATCGCCCGGCGGCACCAGCTTGTCGCCGCGCTGCCAACGCATCAACACCTCGGTGCCGACGATCTTTCCCGTGGTGACATTGATGATGGGTTGATAGTGCAAACGCAATTCCTCGCGTTCCAGCGCTTTACGCAGATCGGTCTCCAGGCGAAATTGATCCAGACTCCGGGAGTCTAAGGACGGCGTATACACCTTATGACCATCACGGCCATGCGCCTTGGCCGAATACATGGCCGCATCGGCGCGCATCAATAAGGTCTCGGCGGTTTCACCGTCCTTTGGGTAGCTCGCTATGCCGACGCTCGCGCTAATCCAGATCTCCTGCCCCTCCACCACCAGCGGTTCGCGCAGAGCCTCCAACATGCGATCAGCGACTTTGGCGGCATCGTCAACTTGTTTCAACGCGGTGAGCAGCACAATGAATTCATCGCCCCCCAGGCGCGCCACGCTGCTCGAACCGTCGTCCTCGCCAAAGCGGGTTACCGAATCGCCGCCGCGAACACAGCGATTCAGGCGCGCCGCCACTTCGCGTAACAAGGTATCACCGGCACGATGACCCAGGGTATCGTTGACCACTTTGAAGCGATCCAAATCGACGAACATCACCGCCAGCTGTCCCTTGCCGCGCCGCGCCGCAGCCAGCGCGCGCTCGAAACGTTGTTGGAAGAGATTGCGATTGGGCAAACCGGTCAAGGTGTCGTAATTGGCCAGCCGGCGCACCTGTTCCTCGGCCTGACGCCGTTCGGTGATGTCCTGTACCGTGCCATGCACCACGGCGATTTCGCCTTCGGTGTCGAATTCGGCCTCGGCTTCGATCTGAATGTGACGCAACAAATCCTTGGCGGCCACGATCTCGAAGTCGCCGCAAAAAATGCGTTCGTCGCGTAGTTCCGCGAACATGGCATCGCGAATCGCACTGGGTTGCGGCCCGGCGAATTGCCCAAAGAACAGCTCCTCACTGAGTTCTCCAGGCGGCGAGGTGATAGCAAGAATACGAAAGCATTCGTCGGATACGGTGATGCGCCGCTCTTGCGGCCGCCATTCGAAACTGCCCAGACGCGCCAGACGCTGCGCTTTGGCCAAATGCCCCTGACTCTTGGTCAGTTCCTTATTCAAGCGTCCGGCACGCAACAAATAGCGCACCCGCTCGACCAGCAACGTGGTTTGCGTTGACTTGACGTAGAAATCGGTGGCGCCCGCCTCATAAGCCATGGCGATCGACTTGTCGTCATCCAGCGAGGTCAAAATCAAAATCGGAATGTGTTGGCTGGCAGGATGCAGGCGCATTTCCACGCAGGTCGCGAAGCCATCCATACCGGGCATCATGGCATCCAGCACCACGATGTCGGGACGCTGCGTATCAACCATGGCGAGCCCTTGTTCGCCGCAATCGGCTTCCATCACAGCCATGCCGCGCCGCTCCAGAGCGCGACGCACCATCAGGCGCGTGACGCCGTCGTCATCGACAAGAAGTACTCGGTCAAGAATTTCCGCGTTATTCATGCTGTTTGCTCGCTCGCGATGCATTAGTGAGCCGCGCGGCAAATGGCGCGTCTGTCCTTGCGCGGCACACCCTGGTAGCCAGTCATCGCTGGATGCCGTGGGATTACCGAGATCGCATGCAATGCATTACGGCGAATACCGGGAAAAGTTAAATCTTGAACTCGCGGCTACTCTGGGGGCAGGGGCATGAGGGGAGTATTCCTCATGTGGAAACAAACTCTTATATCAAATCGAACAATGACCGGCCCATCACCTTGGCAAACGCTTTTTGCGAGGCTTCCACTGAGATTTGTTGGCGCATCAGATCGCTGACGGCCTTGGTGTAATCAAGATCGCGAAGCTGCGACATCTCCTGCTCGAAGCCGGTGTTGAGGCCGTTGGTAGCCGACTCCAGCCTATCGAGATCGCCCAAGGCTACGCCTGCCTCGGTACGCGCCTGGGAAACGTGGTCCAGGGTGCGATCCACATGCGTAAGGATATCGGCCATGCCCATGGCCAGACGCGCTCTGGGCGCGGCGTTGCCGGCGCTAGCGCGCAATAGTTGCACTGCGTCGCTAATACCATCAAAGATATTTTTTATCCCGCTTGGGGCGAGGCTGAATTGATCACCATCGGCTGGCGGGCCATTCATCTCAGCTTGCATGCCGGCCACGGCGATGGTCGCCCCCGATACATACGGCGTGCCGCTTGACACGGTGGTCGCGGCGGTGTCATCCAAAACGTCGTAGGTGGTCACCCCCGCTGCGACATGAAACACCAGCGAATAGCTATGCCCGTCGAGCGCCGCGGCATTGGCCACCTGTCCCACGCCGATCATGGCGGCGCCGCCATTGGTGGCGGCGGCGTTGGTGGTGAACACCCCATTGCCGGTGCGCACCCGATCAAACACTTGCGCCCCGGACAAGCTGGTGCTCACGGTACGGCCATTGGCCACCTGCACTTCGCGCCGCCCTTCGTCGCCTTGAAATACCACGCCGGCGCCGGTGCGTTTGAATGCCGGGGAGTTTTCCTGAAAGCCGCTGAATACGTAACGGCCGCTGGCATCGCGGCTATTGGCAAGCGCCAGTAGTTCATCACCGCGCACCTCGATTTCACGCGCGATGTCGGCGCGCTCCCGGTCGCCATAGGCGCCATCGCCGGCCTGAATCAGCAGGGTGCGTATGTCCTGCAGGATATCGGTGGCCTGGCCCAGATTACTTTCGGTAATCGATATATCGTTGCGTGCGGTGGATTGGTTGGAGAGGAAACGTTGATTGAGGGTTTGCACACTGGCCACATCGACAATGCGCGCCGCGGCGATAGGATCATCGGAAGCGGTAATCACACGCCGGCCGCTGGCCAACTGTTGCTGCGTCTTGATCAATTCATATTGCTGCTTGGAGATGCCGGCGGCACCGGTCTCGAATGCCATGCTGGTGCTAATGCGCATGATGCGCCTCCTTTAACTCAACTTTAGTGGCTTGCCTGAAGGATGGACTGGAACATGGCCTCGGTGATGGAAATCACTTTGCTTGCGGCCTGGTAGGCCTGTTGGTAGCGCAGTAGATTGGCCGCCTCCTCATCCAGGTTGACCCCGGAGGTGGCGGCGATCGCCTCCTTGGATTGGGTGAGGATAGCGTCGTGCGAGCGTGACGCCGCGGCGATCTCCTGCGCCTTGCTGCCCACGCCCGAGAGAATGCTGGCGTAGGCGTTGGCATAGGTGCCGCCATCCACGCCGGCCGATTGCGCCAACGTGGCGAGTAACACGGCGTTGCGATTGTCGCCGGTGCCGGCGTTATTCGGGCCAATGACGAATACGTCGCCGGCGCGCGGCGAGCCGCTAATCGAGGTGCTCCAGCCGTTATACGCAATGCTGCCCCCCGAGCTATAGGCTAGGCCGGTGGGATTGCCGGTGCCCACGCCAGTGACAGAATAGGCGCCTGGCGCGGTAAATGTGATGGTCACTGGCTGCGTCAAATCCGCACCTCTGGAGAGCACCGTTCCGGCGGCAATCGTCGCATCGCCCGCATTGGCCGATGCCGACCCGCTGCGAATCGGCGCCGCGGCGGCGATCTGCGCCACGGTCAGCGGCTCGGCATACAAACCCCAGGCGCCCTGGCGCGTGGGCTGAACGAGGAATGCATCGCCCGCCGAGGGTGTCCCGGAGGAGAGCGCAATGGCAACACCGTCCACCGTCAGGGGCAACGCCGCGCCAGTGGTTTGTGTGTTATCCGAGAGCCGGGTCACCGTGTAATTGGCGCCATCGAAATTCACCCGATAGTCGCTCGAGGTGATCGCGGCGTAATCGACAACACTGGCCGCCAGCACGCCACTGCCGGTGTTGTGTCCGGCGCTAAGCACCTTTGTCGGGGCTAGAGTGAATATATCGCCACCGGCCGCGCCATTGCGATCCTGCCCCAACGCATGTTGCGCGTTGAACTGCGCGCCCATGGCCAGGGCCAGACGGCCCACTGCATTGTGCGCCGGGTCGAGCACTTGATCGCGAAACGCGACGATACCGCCCAAGGTTCCGCCCACGATTTCGTCTTCGCGAAACGAACGCACCCCTACGCCGGTTTTCAAACCAATGCTTTTTTTCTGCGCGTCCAGATCGTTGGCGGTTACCGCCAATTGCTGCGCATTGCCGCCAATGACAATCGATTGCCCATTGGCCAGAAACAGATTCACGCTGCCTTCTTTCTGCGCCACCGCAGTGACTTGAATCTCGCGGTTGATCTGGGTGATGACCTGGTCGCGCCGGTCGAGCAAATCGTTGGGGGCGTGGCCGGTGCCCAAGGCGCGCGTGATCGCGACATTGAGTTCCGCCGCCTGTTTGGCAAGGCTGTTGATGGCCGCCACCGAATTGTGCATGCGCGCGTTGATACCCTCGCGTATATCGTCGATGTGCGCATCGAACGTGCGAAATCGCGCCGTCAGATTCTGCGCCGAGGAAATGACCGCCTGGCGCGCCGCAGTGTCCGCGGGACGCGTGGAGAGGTCTTGCACCGTGGCAAAAAAACCGTCGACGGCGGCGTTGACGTTCAGATCCTCATCGCTCACCACGTTGTTCAGACGCGAGATCTCCGCAGAATAAGCGCTGTAGTGCGCCGCCTGCGACCCCAGGCTGAACGCCTCTTTTTGCAGATGGTCGGCGTAAATGCGTTTGATCTCGACCACGTTGACGCCGCTACCCATGAAACCACCGCCGGAGAACGACGCGCCGGTGGTTTCCTGAATGGTTTGCTGGCGCGAATAACCCTCGGTGTTGACGTTGGCCAAGTTATGGCCGGTGGTATGCAAGCCGTTTTGCGCAGCGTTTAATCCAGACAGCGCGATACCCAGTATGCCGCTAGCCATGATGCACCTCGCCGCTCATGCCACACCCTGCATGGATAAGGTTTGATTGATCACCCGTGTAAGTTTTTGCGCGTACAGCGGATCGGTGGCATAGCCCGCGGCTTGCATGCTCTTGGCGAAGCTCGCGGCGTCGCGTTGCTCTCCGATGACTTGCGCGTAACGGGGGTTTTTCGCCATTAGGTTGGCGTAATCGCGAAACCCTTCGGCGTAGGATTCGTAGGCGCGAAATTTCTCCACCACCTTGCGCGGCACACCGCCGATGTATTCGGTGGTGGTGACACTCGCCGTGGCGCCCTTCCAATCGCGAGTTGCTTTAATGCCGAAAAGATTGTGCGCGGAGGTGCCATCGGCTGCGCGAATCTCGCGCTTGCCCCAACCGGACTCCAACGCGGCCTGGCCCAAAATGAAATGCGCAGGGATCCCTGAAGATTTTTGCGCTTCGATAGCACTGTCAAGATTGCGCCGGATGAAATCCTGTGGGCCCGCCGGGTTCGCCGGCATACCCTTTACCTGGGGCGCGAGGCCCGCGTCGCGGGTGGCCGACTCCAGTTTCGCTTTGAGTCCACCCGGTGTCATGCCGTGCGCCGGGTTCACGCCCGTCACGACGCCCGCAGGCGCCACCTGGTTCTTGGACAATTGCTTCACCATCATCTCCGCCAGACCCAGCCCCTTGCCCGCGCCCTTGCCGGACAAACCTTGCGCATATTGCTGATCGAGCATGCCGGTGAACATGCGCGTTGATTCCGTGTTCAAGGGGTCATTTTGAGGCAACGACTCGCGCATGCTTTTCATCAGCATGTTCATGAATACCGCCTCGAACTGTGCGGCGGCCTGCCGCAGCGCCTGATCGGGATTGGTTTTGGCGCCGCGCTTCAATTCATTGAGCGAACGCGCATCGGCGGCAAGACTGGAGGCGGCCTGCGCGCCGGCGGCGGTACTCATATGATCTCCAATTCAGCGCGCAACGCCCCGGCAGCTTTCATCGCCTGCAAAATGGCAAGGAGATCCTGTGGGTTCGCGCCCAAGGCATTAAGCGCCTTGACCACATCGGATAGTTTCGTACCCGCCTGCAACATCACCAGATTGGCGCTCTCTTGTTTGATTTGAATGTCGGCCCTCTCGGTAGTGACAGTTTGCCCAGCCGACAAGGGATTGGGTTGACTGACCTCGGGGGTCGCGCTAATGGTGACGGTCAAATTTCCATGGGCGACCGCACAAGGCGCAAGCGTCACCGCCTGATTCATCACCACCGATCCGGTGCGCGCATTGATGATGACGCGCGCCGGCGCCGCGCCCGCTTCGATAGCAAGATCCTCCAGACGCGACAGGAACTCAACGCGCTCATGCGGATCCATGGGCGCGCGCACGCGCACCAGCCGGCCATCCATGGCGCTGGCCAAGCCACGCCCCAGATTCGCGTTGACGGCTTCGGCGACACGACGCGCGTTGCCAAAATCGGTTTGGTTGAGTTCCAGGTCGATGGTTTCGGCGAGCAGCAGCGGCGAGGCCACCACGCGCTCCACGGTGGCGCCGTTGGGTACGCGCCCGGAATTGAGCTGATTCACCTGTGCCTTGCTGCCACCGGCCGATGCGCCGGCACCCGCGATCACCACGCTGCCCTGGGCCATGCCATACACCTGACCATCCACGCCGCGCAAGGGCGTCAACAACAAGGTGCCACCACGCAGGCTTTTAGAGTTGCCCATGGAGGACACCGTCACGTCCAGATTCTGTCCCGGCTTGGCAAAGGCGGGCAACATCGCCGTCACCATCACCGCGGCAACATTTTTCAATTGCAGATTCACCCCCGCCGGTAAGGTGACGCCCAGTTGCGCGAGCATCGCCTGCAGACTTTGCGTGGTAAAGGGCGTTTGCGTGGTTTGGTCGCCAGTGCCATCCAACCCCACGATCAAGCCATAACCGATCAATTGATTGGCACGCACCCCTTGAATACTGGCGATGTCCTTGATGCGCTCGGCAAACACATGCATGGGTGCTGCGGCGATCAGCAGGCACAAACATCCGGTTGCCCGCGCAATCAGCGGCCACTTCGTTTTCCGCGCATTCGTTTTGAGTTTCATGCGGCGCTAGCGGAAGGGGATGAATGACATAAAAAAACGCCCGAGAAAGCCGGCCACGCGCGAGGCGTCCACATGTGAGCGCGACACCGTTTCGATACGCGCAT
>JBJXEY010000165.1:0-8550 GCA_046153355.1 Burkholderiales bacterium | reverse complement strand
GGGTCCTACACTGATGTCTACGCGCTAGGCGCGACCTTGTATTGGATGTTGACCGGACAAAAGCCACCCGAGGCAACCGCGCGCGCCATTACCGACAGTATGGAGCCTGCGGCGGTGGTGGGCAAAGGCAAGTACAGCAATGAATTTTTGAACGCCATCGATTGGGCATTGAAAATCAAGCCAGAAGATCGGCCGCAGGACGTGCGCCAATTTGCTACCGCGTTGTTCGCGGCGCATGCCGCCGCGCTGGGTCTAACCGAGGCGCTGGCCGCGGGTGAGGACAAAGAGGCGGAAAAGGAGACCTGGCTACAGACGCTTAAGTCGCCAAGGCTTCTTCGGCGCCGGATCAACCGCTTTGGCGAGTTGCTTTTCCGTCCTGGCTCTTGGCCGATGGCTATTAAGATGACATTGGCGATGGTGGCCACCGCCTTACTGCCGATGATTATCACCGCCTATTACAACGTCAACGGAAGCATCGAAAGTATCTCCAAAACCGAATTGAAGAATCTGGAACAAATCTCCGAAAATGCCGCGGGTCGGATTACCCAGTTGATTGATGACACCAATAAGCTGGCGATATTTCTTGGTACCGACCGCGATTTTGTAGGCTATTTGGAGAAGCCCAGCGACGCAATCGCCGGAGAAATTGGCCGAAAACTGGCCAACTTACGTACTTCGAACCCCAGCGTTGAATTGGTGATGGTGTTCGACGCCGAGGGCACCGCCAAGATAGCCACCGACCCCGCAGTGCAGGGCAGAAACTTCAAGTTTCGTGAATATTTCAAGACCACCATGGAAGGTAAGCCGTTCGTCAGCAGCATGCTGGTGGGCGCGGCGACCGGTGCTCTGGGCGTGTTTTTCGCGCAGCCAATTCGCGATCGCGAAGACAAGGTGATCGGCGCGGTGGTGATGCGCTATTCCGCGCAGCCATTCGAGAAAATGTTGAGCGATTTACGCACTGGGACACGGCTTGCCTACCTGGTGGATGACGATGGCGTACTGGTGTATCACCCCGATCCGCAGACACGCTTCAAGAGTCTGGCGCCGTTGTCGCAAAAAGCCGCCGAGGAGATCAAGGCCGACCAGCGTTTTCGCCGCGATAAGATTGATACCGTCAATATGCCCGATTTGAACAAGACGCTGTTGGGGGCGAAAGCAACAGGCAACATCAGCTATGACTCGACCATTTCCAAGAAGGAAGAAATAGCCGGCTTCGCGCCGGTCAAGGGCCATATCTGGGTGGTGGCGGTGAGCGAAACCAAGGAAGAGTTTTCCGCCCCGCTGGACCGTATATTTTCAAACGTGTTGTATTCGGTGTTCCTGGTGGGCATGGTGTTCCTGCTGTTGGCAATGCTATTTGCGCGCAGCATCGTCAGTCCGATTCAGGAGTTGCAGACCGCTGCGTTGGCATTGAAGAGCGGTGATTACGACAAGGCCTCGGTACAGGTTCGCTCCAACGATGAAATTGGCCAACTGGGTCGAACCTTCAATGTGATGATTGACGTGTTGCGGCAGCGCGAACGTGAGCGTGCGGCGGGTAGTTTGAGCAACAAGTAGCCGTACGGGGCGTTGCCGCTCAGCGTCAATCGGCCTTGATGCCGCGGGCCTTGATCACAGGCGACCACTTGGCGATATCGGCGCGCAGCAATGCCGCCAATTCTTCGGGCGTGCTCGATACCACGGTAATGCCCATGCCTTCGAGCTTGGCGCCCAGATCGGCGCCCTTCAATGCGTTGACCAGTTCGGTGTTGAGTCTGGAAATAATCGGCGCCGGTGTTCCAGCCGGCGCGAACACACCCAGCCATCCCGAGGCTTCGATCTGCGGGTAACCCGCTTCGCGCGTGGTGGGGGTATCCGGCAAATGGGGATTACGTACCGGGCCGGCCAGCGCCACCGGGCGCAATTTGCCCTGCTTGATGGCCGGAACATAGGCCGACATGCCATCGATGACCAGATCAATCTCCGCCGACATCAATGCCGGAATCATCGGTGCGCTGCCTTTATAGGGAACGAACACCATGTCTATATTCGCCGTCGATTTAAGTATTTCTCCCACCAGACGCGTGGTGGTGGCGGAGGCTGCGAAATTTAGCTTGCCTGGGTTGGCGCGTCCATAAGCGACAAATTCTTCGAGGGTGCGAAACGGCGCCTTGGGGTGCGTGACTAGGAGCGAGTTAGTGCGCGATACCCTGGTGATGGGCACGAAATCGCGCACCGGGTCGTAGGGCAGTTTTTCGTAGAGCGCCTGATACTGCGTCATCGTCGAGTCAAGCGGCATGAACAGTGTGTAGCCATCGGGCGCGGCGCGCGCGGCGAATTCGGCGGAGACGATGGTATTGCCGCCGACGCGGTTGTCGACGATCACGGTTTGCGATAGCGATTCACCGAGCTTCTGGGCGATGGCGCGCGCGGTGAGATCGATGCCACCGCCTGCGGGATAGGAAATGACCAGGCGTATGGGTTTGCTTGGGTAGGGTGGCGCGGCGGATTGGGCGAGAACCGGCGCAGCGCAAACTGACACCATCAAAGCCGCCATCGCAGCCAGCGAATCCATGGAAAGTTGCTTCATCTGCCACTCCTTTTCAAGAAAAACGGAATGCTGCCCGCCGCCAATGTCATCACCGAACAAAACCAGACCACCCACACCATCGACAAGGGCGTGCCGTCGGAAATCGTGCTGTAGATTTGTGCGCACAGCGCGCCAATAAAAGTCTGGCAAAACACGCCGATACCTGAGGCCGTGCCCGAGAGACTCGGAATCACGCGCATGGCGCCGCTGGTGGCATTGGGCAAGGCTAAACCCTGGCCGAAGGTGATCAACGCACCTGGGATGAATAGAATCAGTGGCGTGAGATGGCCGGAAAGGATGGTTATCGATTGCGCGGTGATGGCAAGGAAATTGATGCTGCCGCCAAAAATTACCATGGTTTCTATCGACACGCGACCGCTCAAGCGCGATGACACCAGGTTGCCCAGAAAAAATCCAAACGGAAACAACGCGAAGTAGGTGCCGAATTCGCTGGCTGAACGTTCGAGGTAGCCGGTCATCAAAAATGCCGAGGCTGCGGCCATGGTGTAGAAGCAGCCCGAGGAGAAACCAGACTGCAACACGTAGCAGGCGAAACGCAGATGCGAAAATAACTTCACATAGTCGTGGAAATAGTTTCCGCCCTTGGGTTGGCGCGCGTCGCGAGGGTGAGTTTCCGCAAGAATCATCCACGAGGCGAAAAGAATAATTGTGCCCGCGATCGCCATGAACCAGAATGCCGCGCGCCAGCCGGCAGTGTCGACGATCAATCCGGTGATATACGGTGAGAGCATTGGCCCCAGCGTGTAGGCCATGGTCAGGTAGGCAATCACCTTCACCAGTACTTCGGCGCCGTAGGCATCACGAGCAATGGCGCGCGCCAGGGTAATGCTGCATCCCGCGCCCAGGGCTTGCAACATGCGCCCCGCGATGAATTCAACGTAAGTCTGCGCGAATGAAGCCAGCACGCCGCCGATGATAAATAAGGTGAGTCCGCCCAGGAGGATCGGCCGGCGGCCGTAGCGATCAGAGAGCGAACCATAGATCAAAGTTGCGAACGCCATTACCAATAAGCCCAATGTGAAGCCCAGGCCGGCCAGCGCGTCGCTCACCTCGAACACCGATTTAATCGCCGGCATTACAGGCAGGAAGGCATGCACCGCCAGCGGCCCTATCAAGGTAATCGCGGCGAGCGTGGCCATGAAGCGCCAGTCCGGGCTTGTATTTGACGAGGGAGAGATATTCAAATTATGGGACATTATTTTTGCCGGCGGCGGGGATGCCTGTGAAAATGCGTAACGCGTATTCGTTCTCGCGGCTTGGTTTTACGTATCGCATTAAAATCGGCGCCGCTAGTTTATCGCGGAAATCACGCAGTCCCTTGCAACCATTAGAACCAAAGGAGTCAATTGATGAAGACCTATACCGTCGATTACCAAGAAGGCAATACCGTTTGCGAGGGCTACGTCGCCTATGACGATAGCAAAACCGGCAAGCGCCCCGGCATAATTCTTTTTCCGGATTGGACCGGCGTCGGCCCCTATGCGCATAAACGCGCCGCAATGCTGGTCGAGTTGGGTTCCGCGGTGTTTTGCGCCGACGTATACGGCAAAGGGGTACGTCCCCAATTTCCGGCGTGCGCCGCAGAAATGGAGAAATATTTAACCAATCGCCCCCTACTCAAGGCGCGCGCCAAGGCGGGGCTTGAGCAGTTGCGTGCTTTGTCGGTGGTTGATACGAGCAAGATGATTTCCATTGGTTATTGCTTCGGCGGTTTGACCACCTTGGAACTGGCACGTACCGGTGCCGACATCATTGGCGCGGTGAGCTTTCACGGCAACTTGAGCACCGACAATCCTGCCGATGCGAAAAACATCAAGGCAAAGGTGCTGGTGTTGCATGGAGCGGATGATCCGGTGGTGCCTGAGCCCGAGGTGTTGGCGTTTTTCAAGGAGATGCGCGAGGCCAAGGTCGATTGGTATTTGACGGCCTATGGCAATGCGGTGCATAGCTTCACCCAATGGCATGTGCCGGTGGGCGGCGCGCAGGCTGCTTACGAAGAGCGAGCGGATAAACGATCGTGGGTGGCGATGCAGGATTTCTTCAAGGAAATTCTGGCGTAGTCAAACGCAGGAGGTTGGGCGCCTAGCGCGCCGCCGCCGCAATCCTGTTTCGCCTTCGCCCCAAGCCCTGCGCGTCGCTTGGGATTCTCTCGTGCGCCACTCCGGGTTTGGGGGTCGGGCTCAAAAGGCAACCCCCATTCGCCCTCGCCCCAAACCCTACGTGCCGCGGGGCGAGTGGTGTTTTGCTTAGAAAGTTCTGCCGTCGACATCTTCGCGTGCTCTGACACCAAAGCCGTGAATGGTGGTGGCGACGAGCGAATAGTGGCCAATCAATGCGATGGCATCCAGCGTCCAGCGTTCGCCTTTTTCTTTTAATACGCGATCAAATAAATCTCTGGGTAGTTCCTCGGTCGCGAAAGTCACCGCCCGCGCGAATTCGGTGATCAGTCGATAGGCGGGAGGAATGTTCGCAAGCGGCGCTTGCTGACGAATCAGTTCCACCACCTCCGCGGGTACCCCGTCGCGTATCGCCTGATGTTCGTGCCTTGCCCAGGCATAGCGCGCGGCGGCTTTGCGCAACACCACGATGGTGATGAATTCGCGATCATGTTTGTTGTGCGAGGAATCGAAACGAAAATAGCCTTCCAGTTCGCTCACCGCTTGACATAGTTTGGGCGAGCGCATCATCACGTTGAAATGGCCGCCCAGGCCGATTGAATTTACCGCTTTGCAGCGTTTGTCCCAAATGGCCTGGCCCTCGGCGTCGAGATCTTCGCGTTTTACGAAAGGGAAGCGGTCGGTGGCGGGGGTGGTGATGGCGTTCATATGCTCTCTCCTTGTCTGGTAATCCGATATCCTTGATGGTAATACCCTTTCGAGGTCAATTCATTGTGCGGATGATGAGTCACCAAAAAGCGAACCTTGTGTACGTGTTACCACTTCAATTGATCAATCGCTGCCGTCGCCGCATGTTGGTGCGTATGCTGGCTGGCGCGGCACTGACGTTACCGAGTCTTTTGACCAAGGCAGCGGAAAGAGTGACATCGTTTGCGCCCGAGCGCCGTTGGTTCGACGCGGCGCTGTCGATGCGGCGTCTTGCCGAATCGTGGGGCGATCAATCCTACGGGGCGGTTTTGGTGGCCGACGGCGCAATCATCGGTGAAGGCCCAAGTCGCGTTTTTCAGCGCGGCGATCCCGATGCGCATGCGGAGCGTGAAGCAATTCGCGATGCGCAGCGCCGCTTGGGGCGCACACTGCTAGCTGGCAGCGTGCTCTATTCCACCTCAAGGCCCTGTCGTCTGTGCGAGGCCGCAGCGGCGAAGGCGCAGGTGGCGCGGATGATTTATGGCGAAGGATTGAACGATGCGGGGGAGCCGAAGCCGTAATTGATCGCCCGCGTTGCAATTTTGGATGGCGGCTGATTGCTAAGTTAGAGTGCGGCTAATCGTAAAGTTGTGCCTAAAAACGAGAATGGGGGCAATGGATGGCAACAGGAAGTGGTGTGACAGTTTCTATGCGTTTTCACAAGGTCCGTGTACGTTGGCTGGTCGTCGGACTGATGATGATGTTTGCGGGGCCCGCCAGCGTGAGCGCCCAGGACTCTTTTCCTTCCAAGCCGTTGCGCGTGATCGTTCCCTGGCCACCCGGCGGGCCGCCGGATGTGATGATACGTATGCTGGCGCCCAAGCTCACCGATGTGCTGGGACGCCCGGTGGTGGTTGAAAATCGTGCCGGTGCGACGGGAACCATCGGCAGCGATCTGGTGGCCAAATCTGCTCCCGATGGCTATACGCTGTTATTCACTTCGAACCAACCGCTGGCAATCGCACCCAGTCTTTTTAAGGTTCCCTACGATGCCAAACGGGACTTTGTTCCAGTCGCTCTTGTCACCGACGAGGCGCTGGTGTTGGTGGTCAATGCGACATTGGGTATCAATTCGGTCGCCGGCTTGCTGGCGGCGGCGCGCGCCAAGCCGGGGTCATTGACCTACGGCACCGCCGGTATCGGTTCGTTCGGTCATTTGAGTGGCGAGTTCGTCAATATGCTGGCCGGTATTAACCTGGTTCACGTTCCCTACCAGGGCATTTCGCAATCGATTGCCCCGATGTTGGCCGGCGAAATTTCGTTGGGGTTTCCGCCGCCCTTGCAGGTGTTGGCGCACATTAAGTCGGGCAAGGTGCGTGCCCTGGGTGTGACCAGTCCCAAACCGTCAACGCTTTTGCCGGATGTGCCACCGCTCTCTACGTTGGGCTTGGATGGGCTTGTAATCACCACTTGGAGCGGTGCCTTGTTGCCGGTGAAGGCGCCGCCGGCAATTGTGCAGTCTTGGCGCGATGCGTTAAGGAGTGTTTTGCAGGATGAGGCGCTACGCCAAAAACTGCATGGCGCGGGCATCAACAACCCAGAGTGGCAGGATGGCCAACGCATGGCGGAAATGCTCGATGCCGATATCGCCAAGTACCGCAAGATCATTACCGTGGCGAAGATTGTTGCCCAGTGAACCGGGAAAGCCATTGAGATGAAATCGTTGGAGCTAAAGCTACCGCCGCCGGTGATTCTTGCCATCATCGCCGCGTTGATGTGGGCGGTCGCGCCGGCGGGGCCATCCCTGGGGTTGGGCGATTCTTGGCGTGCTACGGTGGCGATTGCTATCGCGGCCCTAGGCGTGTCTATTGACCTTTTTTGTGCGATATCTTTCTGGCGCTCAAAGACTACGGTCAATCCATTGTCGCCGCGCAAGTCTGCGGCGCTGGTGACATCGGGTCTTTATCGGTTCAGCCGCAATCCGATGTACCTGGGGCAGGCGTTGGTGTTAGTTGGTTGGGCGATATTTCTGAATTCTGCGTGGGGTCCGATTGGGCCGGTGGCATTTGCGTTGTACCTCAATCGGTTTCAGATCGTGCCAGAGGAGCTAGTGCTTGGCGATATTTTTGGCGAGACTTACGCGAAATACCTGGAGAGTACGCGACGTTGGATTTAGGAATATTCTACAAACGATATTTAAAATTACAGTGAAGGCACACTGCTAATACATATTAACTAATAAATGTTATGAATTTATATTGGAGATCGCCATGTCATGGCGAGCAAATTTCCGCTACGTTTTATCCCCCGCGTCGCGCCGTGGATCAAGTAAATCCCTCAACCGATCCGCCACCAGGTTAATACACACGATCAGCGCGAGTAGCGCCATGCCGGGGAAAAAGCTGATCCAGTATTTGCCCGACAATAAATGTGCGTAACCGTTGGCAATTAACAGCCCCAACGAGGGTTCGGTGATCGGCAGGCCCAATCCAAGAAACGACAAGGTGGCCTCCAGGCTAATGGCCGCGGCGATCTGCACTGTGGCCACCACCATCAGTGGCGGCAGGCAGTTGGGAAGCAGGTGTTTCAAGATGATGCGATGGGTTCGCAAACCCAGAGCCGTCGCGGCGCTTAAATAATCTTTTTCTCGTTCGGCCATGGCCGCGGCGCGCGCGGTACGCGCGTAGTAGGCCCATTGCACCGCCACCAACGCGAAAATGATTTTGTCCAACCCTTGACCGAGCATCGCAAGCAACACCAACGCAATGAGGATGGAAGGAAACGACAATTGCAGGTCGGCAACACGCATGATGAGGGCATCCAACCAACCGCGAAACCACGCCGCGCAAAGACCGAGCAACAGACCGATCAACAGCGCCAGCACGGTGCTTACGGCGCCCGCGATCAGGCTGGTGCGCATGCCGTAGAGAATGGCGGAGAAAATATCCCGGCCCTGGTCATCGCTGCCCAGCCAATAGTGGCGACCATCCGCGGCCAATGCGCCTGGGGCGAGCTTGCCATCCATGAGATCCAGTTGCGCCAAATCATAGGGATTCTGCGGCGCGAGCCAGGGCGCGAAAATCGCTGCGAGAATCAATACGGCTAACGTCGCTAGTGCCGCGAGCGCCATGCCGTCGCGTGCGAAACGCGGCGCCA